>NZ_JBFUJJ010000002.1:0-439418 GCF_056401435.1 Arthrobacter sp. P4_F10 | reverse complement strand
GCGGACCCAACAAGCGGTGCCGGGCCGCATCAGTGACCGACAACGCGACCACCCTCTTGCCAACATCGACAGCAACAACAACGGGTGAATCACCGGCCGCCGCGGCCTGAACAGACATGACAAACACCTCCGAAGGCGTCGGGAGGACCCCGCGGATCAGCCCCGGGTCCTCAAGGGAATCTGATACATCCCGTCCTGACATCTCCGGAGGTGTTTGTGAAGGACAGACTCAACTCATATCAGCTGTACAAGGCCCGGATCCTCGACTGGACCCGTCATCACGCCCCGGGAGCGTGCCGGCTGCGGACTGATAAGGGACGGTCAGCCCACGAGCTCCAGCTGGATTTCGCGTGTGGCGATGTCTGAGGACACCACCCGGACACGGACTTGCGTGCCCGGTTCCAGTTCGCCGGGGCATCGCGCGGTCACGGCGGGCTCGGCGATCTGGACGATCCCGGACGGGCCGTTTCCGTTGCCGTTGGCTTTGCCGCCGTTCCCATTCCCGTTCCCGCTGCCATTGGTGTTGCTCTTCGCCGGTTTGGGGCCGGAGATGACGACGGCGTCGAATTCCTGGCCGACGTGGTTGACGAGCAGCGCCGCCTCCACGGTGTCCAGCGACAGCCGCTCCAGTTTCGCGGCAAGCTGGTCCGAGGTGCCCATGATGGCCGGGAGGGACGGCAGGGCATCCCGGGCCCAGGCCGGAACTTCGGTGCCGTTGCTCAGGGCCTCGCAGATCACCAGCACGAAGCGGTCGACCAGCCGCCGCAACGGCGCCGTGGAATGGGCGTAGGCGGCGCCGATGGCGGACTGGACTGCGGCTCCCGGCACCGTGCCGTCGAAGTGCGTGTACCCGGCACCGCGGAAAAGCATCCCGGCCGAATGCACAATGGCCAGCTGCCGGGGGTCCGTGGGGTCCAGCGTCCGCAGGTACTCGCCGTAGCGCATTTCCCCGTCCCAGGGCTTGCCGAGAGCGTGGGTCTGGCGGTGGAAGTGCCTCAGTGAAGCCTCATCCGGGGCGGGCATGGTGCGCAGGATGCCGACCTTGCCCTGGAGCATGAGCGCGGCGGCGGCCATCCCGGTCATGAGCGAAATCTGGGCGTTCCAGTCCTCCACCGGCAGCGGCGGGGCCGCCACGATCCGGTAGCCGCCGTCGGGCAGCTGCTGGATTTCCTGTTCCGGCATGTTCAGGCTTGCGCCGCCGCGCAGGCGTTCCAGCTCCACCCGCTTGATGCCTACCTCTTTCAGCAACTGCAGCACTGGCGCCGCGGTGCCGGCGTCGAGCTCGGCCTGGACGCCTTTGTAGCTGAGTTTCGCGCGGCTGCGGACCTGTGCCCGGCGCACGAGGACTGAGGTCACCTCTGCCGCGGCGTCGAGCTCGAACTCCCAGACGAACGCCGCGCAGAGCTGCCCGGCGAGCAGGCTGCCGGCGGCCTCGCTGATGATTTCCGGGTGCAGCGGAATCCGGCCGTCCGGAGTGTAGAAGGTCTGGCCGCGGCGCCGGGTCTCGGCGTCGAGCGCGCCGCCCGGGGCGACAAAGGACGGGACGTCGGCGATGGCGTAGAACACCTTGTAGCCGCCGTCGCTCCGTTCGATGAACAGGGCCTGGTCGAGGTCAGTGGACGATGCCGGATCAATGGTCACGAACTCGACATGTGTGAGGTCCAGGTCCGGCAGCTTGTGCTCGGCCACAGCCGCCTCCGCGTCGCGCAACACGTTCTCGGGGAACGGACCGGGAAGTTCCAGCGTGGTGCGCAGCGCCTTGAGAGCCCCGGCAAGCTGGTTCTGCTGCTCGTGGACACTGGGGGTCAGGCGATGATGGGACACGAAAATCAGGGTAGCCCGATTTCCGCTATTAGTCTTGGATGATGAGCGCAACTGCGGACGATCCTGCCCTCTACAACAGCTTCCTGGCGGATCTGCTGGGAGTCATGGCGTACGGCGAGCTTTCTGCCTTCGAACGGCTGTCCTCGAGCGCCCGGTATTCGCCCACGCTGCATGACCGTGCAGTGCTGGGCAGGATGGCCGTGGACGAGTTCCAGCACTACGAACTCGTCCGCGCCCGGCTCGAGCACATGGGCCTGGACACGGAGGCTGCCATGCTGCCGTTCCAGCCCTCAGTGGACCACTTCCACGAGCGCACGCGCCCGGCGGACTGGTACGAGGCGCTCATGAAGGCCTACGTGATCGACACGGTCTCCGCTGACTTTTACAGCGCCGTCGGCCGGTACGTCGACGCCGGGACCCGGGAGCTGATCGGGCAGGTCCGCTCCACGGGCGAGTCTACGGCCGTGCTGCAGGAGCGTCTCAAGGCGGCCCTCGCCGATGACCCCCGGCTCGCGTCGCGCCTGGCGCTGTGGGCCAGGCGCCTGCTGGGTGAGGTCCTGACCCACGCCCAGCGGGTCAGCCTTGAGCACGAGTTCCTCGCCGGGCTCTCGGGGCTGGACGACGCCGACGCCAGGGAGCTGGTCAGCGGCCTGACGGCCGAACTCGCAGCGAACCATGCGCGCAGGATGGCAGGGCTGGGGCTGGCCGGGTAGGTCCAGTACCGAGCGCGAGCCGCGTTGCCGGCGAGGGTGCAGGCCTGGTTGCCGGCCAGGGTGGCCGCGGCCCGGAACGCCGGCGGGCTTGCGGGCCGGGGAACCTGCCTAGGATTCCGCAGCGTCCAGCGCCGCCAGCAGTGCACCCGCGGCGTGGGCCGGATCAGCGGCGTCGGTGATCGCCCGGACCACCACGATCCGCCGGGCGCCGGCCTGGACTACCTGCTCGACGTTGCTGAGGTCGACCCCGCCGATCGCGAACCACGGCACGACCCCGTCGACTTTGCCGGTGCCGTCCGCTTCCGCCCGGCCGATTGCCTGGGCGGCGTAGCGCACCAGGTCGAGGCCGACGGCGGCGCGTCCCGGCTTGGTGGGCGTCGCCCACACGGGTCCCACACAGAAATAGTCGAGTCCTTTACGGCCTGGTGAGGCGGCAATGGCGGCGTCCACCTGTTTCGGGCTGTGGGTGGACAGGCCGATCACGGCATCCTTGCCCAGGAAGCCGCGGGCGGCGTCGAACGAAATGTCCTTTTGGCCGATATGGAACACCGGCGCCCCGGACAAGGAGGCGATGTCAGCCCGGTCATTGACGGCCCACAGCCGTCCGTGGCGCTGTGCTGCCGCGTGAAGGACCTCCAGGAGTTCGAGTTCCTCCGCCGCCTCGAGCGATTTGTCGCGCAGCTGGATGATGTCAACGCCGCCTGCGAAGGCGGCGTCAACGAAGTCCTCGAAGTCGCCGCGGTCCCTGCGGGCGTCGGTGCAGAGGTAGAGGCGGGCGGTGGTGTGGAGGGGGTCCTGGCTCATGGCACCAGCCTAGTTCCTCTAAACTGGGCGCATACCGCGGGAGCCCGCAGCAGCCATGTCGCCGCTGCACGGCTGAGAGGGCGTCAGAGCCGACCGCTTGACCTGATCCGGCTAGTACCGGCGTAGGGAAGGAATTTTTTTATGGGCTCACGAGCCGGCCGCGCAGCCGAAGCCGCAAATGACGCCGCTTCCAGAGTTTGTGACGCCGGGCCCGGTACCGCAGGGGACATCAGCGCCGAAGGCATCACCACAGACATCACCGCAGACGTTGCCGTGATCGGCGGCGGCGTGATCGGCCACGGCATCGCGTTCGAGGCCAGCCGCGCGGGCCGGTCCGTGGTGCTGATCGATGATGCTCCCGGCAGCGGAGCCAGCTGGGCCGCGGCCGGCATGCTGGCCCCCGTGAGCGAGCTGCACTACCAGGAGGAGCAGCTCCTGGAGCTGATGCTTGAGTCCTCCGGGCTGTGGCCCGGATTCGCTGCCGAAGTCGACGCCGGTGCGGGGATGGACGCCGGTGCCGGGGGCACGGAATGCCGGGCCGGTACCGGCTACCTGACGACGCCGACCCTGGCCGTCGGGGCCGACGCGGCGGACCGGCGCGCGCTCGCGGACCTGAGGGAAGTCCAGCAGGCCTGCGGCCTCACCGTCGAACCGGTGACAGTGCGCGAGGCGCGGAGCCGGGAGCCGCTGCTGAGTCCCGGCATCTCGTGCGCCTTCGACATCCCGGCCGATCACCAGGTGGACCCCCGCCTCCTGATCGCCCGGCTCGCCGGCGTGCTCGGCACGGAGGGCGGGAGTTTGATCCGGCGGCGCGCGGCGGGCCTGCTGTGGCAGGACGGACAGGTTGCGGGCGTACGGCTGGCGGGTGGCGGTTTCGTGCGGGCCGCAGAAACCGTCGTCGCCAACGGGCTCGGCGCCGCCGGGCTCGAGGAGCTGCCCGCCGGACTGGCGCTGCCGCTGCGGCCCGTCTACGGCGACATCCTGCGCCTTCGCGTGCCCCCGCATCTTCAGCCGCTGCTCACCGCAACCGTGCGGGGCATGGTGCGCGGGGTTCCGGTGTACATCGTTCCCCGCCAGGACGGCACCGTGGTGATCGGAGCCACCCAGCGCGAGGACGGACCGTCGAATCCGCATGCCGTATCTGCCGGCGGCATCTACCAGCTGCTGCGGGACGCCCAGCAGCTGGTGCCCGCGGTCGCCGAGCTGGAGCTGCTGGAAGCCACGGCCCGGGCCCGGCCCGGCACCCCGGACAACGCCCCGTTGCTGGGGCGGGTCGCGCGCCCGGGCGGCGGGGACGTCCCGGGACTGATCATCGCCACAGGTTTCTTCCGGCACGGCGTCCTGCTGACCCCCGCCGCTGCCGCCGTATGCCGGCAACTCATGGACGGGACGCCGGACCCGCGCTGGGCCGGGTTCCGCCCCGACCGTTTTTCCCGCATCCCGGATACGTCCGGAGACAGCCCCAACAAGGAAGCAGCATGAACATCAGACTGAACGGAACGGAGCGGAGCGTCGCCGACGGCGCCTCCGTCAGCACACTCGTCAGCCAGCTCACGGGCCGCAGCATCGGCCCCGACGGCCGGGCTGCAGACGGGGGCAAACTCGGTGTCGCCGTGGCCCGCAACGCCGAAGTGGTGCCGCGCAGCCAGTGGCACGCCACGGCGCTCGCCGACGGCGACGACGTCGAACTTGTCACGGCAGTCCAGGGAGGATGACCAGCATGAACGAGACGACGTTGGCAGGAACACCGGCCGTACCGGTGACCGGGGCGGTGGCCGACCCGTTCGTGGTCGACGGCGTGGAGCTCAGCTCCCGCCTCATCATGGGTACCGGCGGTGCGCCGAGCCTGGACGGGCTGGGGGCCGCGCTCGTGGCCTCCGGGACCGAACTGACCACGGTGGCGATGCGCCGCTATTCGCCGGCCGAGACGGGCTCGCTGTTCCAGCTGCTCGAGGACCAGCAGATCCGGGTGCTGCCCAACACGGCCGGCTGTTTCACCGCCAAGGATGCTGTCCTCACCGCCGAGCTGGCCCGGGAGGCCCTGGAAACGGACTGGGTCAAGCTCGAAGTCATTGCCGACGAGCACACCCTGCTGCCGGACGCAGTCGAACTCGTGGACGCCACCGAACAGCTCGTGGCCCGCGGCTTCAAGGTCTTCGCCTACACCAACGACGACCCCGTGCTTGCCCTCCGGCTCGAAAACCTCGGCGCGACGGCCGTGATGCCGCTGGGCGCCCCGATCGGCACCGGTCTGGGCATCCTGAACCCGCACAACATCGAGCTGATCGTCTCGCGCGCGTCCGTGCCCGTGGTGCTGGATGCCGGGATCGGCACGGCCTCGGACGCGGCCCTGGCGATGGAAATCGGCTGCGACGCCGTGCTGCTGGCCACGGCCGTGACCCGGGCGCAGAATCCCGTGCTCATGGGGGAGGCCTTCAAACACGCCGTCATCGCCGGTAGGCTGGCAAAAAAGGCTGGCAGGATCCCGCGCCGCGAGCACGCGCTGGCGTCCTCGGCGATGGAAGGCCGGGCCGAATTCCTCTGAGTCCGGCCGCTCCCGGTAGGCCGCCAGTCTTGTCGGTCAACCAGTCAAGGAGACTGTCATGGCAGCCACGGACGACATCCTCACCCGCCCCCAGCTCGACGAAGCGCTGGCGGGCTTGCCGGACTGGCGGTACCGCCTCGGCGGGCTGGTGACCGTGTACAAGGCGCCGACGGCGGCCGCGGCACTGGAGCTGATCACCGCCGTCGGGCGCCTCGCCGAAGAGCAGAACCACCACCCGGACCTGGACTGGCGCTACAACCGGGTCTTTCTTCGCTACAGTTCCCATGACGCCGGCACCGAGGTGACGCCGAGGGACGTCAAAGCGGCGACGGCGGCCAGCGTGGCGGCCGCCGCAGTCGCTGCCACCGCGCAACCGGGGCTGTACCGGACGGTGGAAGTGGCCATCGATTCGGACAATCCCGCCGGGATTTCGGAGCTCTGGCGGGTCGCCCTCGGTTACCGCAAGGGCAGGTTCGGGGATCTCACCGACCCCTACGGCCGCGGCCCCTCGCTCTGGTTCCAGGAAACCTCCACCCCGAACGCCAACCGCATCCACCTGGACATCCACCGGAGCAAGGCCGAGTCCGGCTCCGTACTGGAGAAGACCGCGGCTACCGGGGCCTCAATGAACCGTGACCACGCACCCAACTGGGTGGTGGTCACGGATGCGCAGGGAAACCGTCTGTGCCTGTGCACCGAAGACGGCCACGGGCCGGACCTGCCGGCGTAGGGCAGCCCCCCTTGACGGGGTAATGCCCGGTCAGAGCTTCAGGATGGTTGTGAGCCGCTCGGTGTCCTGCCGGGTCCGGGTCTTGCCGAGGTACACCACGGCCGCGATCGAGGCCGCAGTGCCCAGGACCATCGGCAGGATCCACGGGATCCAGGTCAGGCCCGGCTGGTACCCGAGCCCGGCGGCAATGAAGATGATCCAGCTCAGCATGCCGACGGTCGCAGCGACTCCGGCTGGGACGCTGACGCCGTATTTCGTGTGCCGCTTGTCGTTAGCCCACACCACGAAGCCCGCAGCAACGGTCACCATGGCAACCACAATCAGAGAAAGCATTCAGGACACCTCACGCTTGTGAAGAAAACGACAGTGAGTAAACGGTAGTGAAGAAAGCGAAGCGGTACCGAAGGATTCAGCCGGGAAGCTGCTCCGACGGCGGCCGCTCGGACGGCGGGGCTAGAGAGCGCCGAAGCCGACGCGGCGGGCCTCTTCTGCTCCGATTTCCACGTAGCCCAGGACATTGGCGGGGACGATCACCAGGCGGCCCTTGTCGTCCTTCAGCCGCAGTTCGCCGCCCTTGGCGATCGCCTCGGCGACTACCTTGGCGACGGTGTCGGCGTCCTGGGTCGATTCGAGGACAAGTTCGCGGCCAATGTTCTGAATACCAATCTTTACTTCCACAGCAAGGCCTCCCAGCCAATCAACGTCCAAAGAATGTCTAAGGTCAATCTCTATTTGTAGTCTAGGTCTCTTTGGGGAAGCGGGAGATTCCGCGCCAAGCTAAACGGTAGATGAGGTCGCTGGCAACATCGAGGTCCAGGTTCCCGTCCGTTTCCAGCCAGTACCGGGCGCTCACGTGGGCCATTCCGGCGAGCCCGCGGCCCAGCAGTTGGGCTTCGAGGTCGGGCAGTTTCGTGTCCTCGGCGATGACGCGCGCGACGGCGTCGGCAAAGGTCTTGTTGAACGTTTCCAGCCGTGCACTGACGTCGGGATCGTTAATCAGGTCCGATTCGAAGACGAGCCGGTGCGCCTGGTCGTCGTGGGCGATGAAGCGGAAGTAGGCGCGCATGACCGCCTGGACGCGTTCGTCATTGTCTGTGGTGGAATTCAGGGCGCCAAGCAGCAGATCGATGAGCTTGCTGAGGTGGCTGTCCAGCAATGCGAGGTAGAGGTCGCGCTTGGAAGGGAAGTGCTGGTACAGCACTGGCTTGCTGACATGGGCGGTCTCGGCGATCTCATCCATGGCGGCGCCGTGGTAGCCGTTCGCGACGAAGACTTCCTGCGCAGCCGCCAGCAGCTGCGCCCGGCGTTCGTCACGGGGGAGGCGGGCCGAACGCTGTCCGCTCCGCGTCTGTCCGGCCGGCGGCTTGCCGTTCTCGTCCCGCTCCGCCGGTGCCTGATGAACCACTGTCGGCCTTCTTTCCCTTTTCACCCCAATTGCGCGCAATCGCACTCAACTGCACTTGTACTGAACTACCTTGCACTCAATTACACCTTACGCGCGGGTAATATGACCTGGCGGTATCTTGGGGCATAGATTGAAGTATGGCTTCCAAGTTCACCGCTTCCGGTGCCCCCGCAACCCCCCGGCCGCAGCTGGACCCGCGGCCCGGACCGCTGGTTGCTCCGGCAGGGGACCTCAGCCCCGACGAGGTGGAACGCTACTCGCGCCACCTGATCATTCCGGAGATCGGCGCGATCGGCCAGCGGCGCCTCAAGAACGCGAAAGTTCTCGTCATCGGGGCCGGCGGCCTCGGCTCCCCCGCCCTGCTCTATCTCGCCGCCGCCGGGGTCGGCACCCTCGGGATTGTCGATGACGACGACGTCGACCTCAGCAACCTCCAGCGCCAGATCATCCACGGCGTCGCGGATGTGGGCCGGCCCAAAATCGAGTCCGCCCGCGATGCCATCGCCGCCCTGAACCCACTCGTGGATGTCCGGCTCCACAACGTCCGTCTCGACGCATCCAACGCACTGGAACTCTTTGCCGGCTACGACCTCATCCTCGACGGCGCCGATAACTTTGCCACCCGCTACCTCGTCAACGACGCCGCCGCCATCCTCGGCAAGCCCTACATTTGGGGATCGATCTTCCGCTTCGACGGCCAGGTCAGCGTCTTTTGGGAGCAGTTCGGGCCCACCTACCGGGACCTCTACCCGGAGGCGCCGCCGGCTGGATCGGTCCCGTCCTGCGGCGAAGGCGGCGTGTTCGGCATGCTGTGCGCCGCCGTCGGAGCGCTGATGGTGACCGAGGCCGTCAAGCTGATCACCGGCGTCGGCCGGTCCCTGCTGGGCCGGCTGGCGCTTTACGACGCGCTGGGCGGCACCTGGCGCGAAATCAAGGTGGCCCGGGACCCCGAGGCGGCGCGGATCACGGAACTGACCGATTACGAGGCCTTCTGCGGCATCACCCCAACGGCGGATGCGGGTACCGAGCACACAGTGACGGCGGCCCAGCTCGCCACCATGCTCGCCTCGCGCAAGGCCGGCCTCAAGGACTTCCACCTCGTGGACGTGCGGGAACAAGGGGAACACGAGATCGTCCGCATTGACGGGGCGGTGCTGATCCCGCAGGGCCGCATCCTTGCCGGGGAAGCGTGGCAGGAACTGCCCCAGGATGCCGAAATCGTCTTCCACTGCAAGGGCGGAACACGTTCCGCTGCGGTCCTGTCCGCAGCCCGCGCCGCCGGGTACGAGCGCGTCAGCCACCTCGAAGGCGGCATTCTCGCCTGGGTCCGGGACGTGGAACCCGGGAAGCCTGTGTACTGAAGCCTGGACTGAGGCCATCCGGCCGGCCACGTCGCGGCCGCCGATAAACACTCCGCCGAGCGGCGCCCAACGAAAGGCCTGGTCATGAGCGAGGAAACTACCGGGACATCCCAGCGCAAGATTGGCTCCGGCTTTGGCCGGGATTCGACGGCGGCCGAGGTCATTGCCGGCATCGACCTGGCCGGGAAGACCGCGATCGTCACGGGCGGCTACTCGGGACTGGGCCTGGAGACCGTGCGGGCACTGGCCTGGGCCGGCGCCGCCGTTGTGGTGCCGGCCCGCCGGCCGGAGCATGCCCGGGACGTCCTCGCTGCGGCCGGGCTGACGCCGGCAGCCGAAGGCGGCCATGTCAGCGTTGCTGAACTGGACCTTGCGGACCAGGCCAGCGTGAAGGAGTTCGCCGCCGGCTTCCTGGCCGGTGCTGCGCCCGGCGCTGCGCCTGGCGCAGTCGTCCGTCTGGACATCCTCATCAACAACGCCGCCGTCATGGCAAGTCCGGAGCGGAGGGTGGGTCCAGGCTGGGAATCGCAGTTCGCCACGAACCACCTGGGCCATTTTGCCCTCACCAACCTGCTGTGGCCGGCCCTTGCCGCGGCGCGGGGAGCCCGGGTGGTCTCGCTGTCCTCTACCGGCCACAAGCTCTCGGGGATCCGATTCGATGACATCAATTTCGACGCCGGCTACGACAAGTGGCGCGCCTACGGCCAGGCCAAGACGGCCAACGCGCTCTTCGCCGTCCAGCTCGACGCCCTGGGCCGGGACTTTGGCGTGCGCGCCTTCGCCGTGCATCCGGGCGGGATCATGACCGAACTGCAGCGGCACCTGCCGCGGGAGGAGATGATCGCCGCGGGCTGGATGGACGAGCACGGCAAGCTCGACCCCCGGTTCAAAACACCGGCGCAGGGCGCCGCCACCTCGGTCTGGGCCGCGACGGCGCCGGCGCTCGAGGGAATGGGCGGCGTCTACTGCGAGGACTGCGACATCGCCGAAGCCACGGTGCCGGGATCGCCCGAAGCGAGGATCAGGGGCGTGGATGCCCATGCGGTGGACCGCGAGGCTGCCGCACGGCTGTGGCAGGTGTCGGCCGAAATGACCGGGATCAACGCCTTCCCCGGATAAGGCAGGGTAGCCCTGGATGAGCCCGCGCGGGGAGGCTACGCGGTTTCGCGGATGTCGCCCGCAGCGGGGCCGAGGTCGCCAGGGTTATGGACAGCGGGGGTGTGGTCCACGGGGCACGCGGCCGCGGAACCGGCAGTACCTGCGGCCGTTGCGCCGGCGGGGGGCTCCACCGTAATGCCGTACAACGCCTCAAGACCGGCAACGTAGGCGTCCTGCTGTCCGTTGGAGGCCAGTTCGCGCGCCCGGACGGTGGGCACGTGCAGCAGTTGTTTCACCATGCGGCGCAGGGCGAATTCGACTTCCTCGGCGGCGGCCGTGCAGCCGTGCCGGGCCCGGACCTTTTCCATTTCCGCGTCCAGGACGTTCATCGTGTGGCGGCGCAAGGCGACGATGGCGGAGTCAACGGACCGCGCCTCGCGCTCCTGCTCGAACGCGCTGGCCGCCCCGGACACGATGCTGCTGGCCTGCTCGAGCGACTCAGCCTGTTCCTGCGGTGCGGCCAGCCGGACGGATTCCAGCGTGAGCAGTTCGACGCCGTCGAGGTCGCCCACCGCGGGATCGAAGTCATGGGTCAATGCGAGGTCGATCGCGATGAGAGCCTGGGGCGAGTTCGCCCGGATCCGGGCGAGGTCGTCCGCTTCGACCCGGCTGTCGGAGCCGCTGCAGCCGATCATGACGTCGGCCGCGGCAACTGCGGCCGGAAGAGTGTCCTCGTCCAGGGCCGTGCCGCCCCGGGTGGCGACGAAGCCGGCGGCGCGCCCGGAGGAGGAATAGACGCAGACATCGGTGCAGCCGCGTTCGCGCAGCAGCGACATGGTGGCTCCGGCGTAGGCGCCGGTCCCGAAGACAACGGCTTTCTTGGTGGACCAGTCGGGGTTTTCGGACAGGTCCGTCGCGAGATCGAGCGCCACGGAGACGATGGAAAGGCCGCGCGAACCCAGCGCCGTCTGGGCGCCGACGTCCTTGGCGGTCTTTGATGCGGCCTGGAACAGCCGGACCAGGCCGGAGCTGGCAGTGCCCTCGTGTTGGGCCGTGATCAAGGCCCGACGTACCTGGCCGGCAATTTCGCGTTCGCCGACCACGGCGGAGTCCAGTCCTGAACTAACCGCGAAGAGGTGCTGGCTGACCTCGGCACCGGTGCGGGTGCTGAAGGCGCGGGAGACGAGTTGATCGTTGAGTCCGCTGGCTCCGCTGATCTGGGTGATGAGCGCTGCCCGGGCGGCGTCGACGGCATCCGGATGCGGGGCTTCACCGTAGATTTCAAGGCGGTTGCAGGTGGCAAGGACAACGGCACCCGCCACGGCCGGCGATCCGGCGAGGGCGGATGTGGCGAGCCCTGAAGCGCCGGTGCTCAACTGAGCAACGGTTTCGAGGTCGATGTCGGCGTGTGTAGCCACCAATGAAAAAAGAACCACAGCATCACCATCATAGCTTTTTCGTCTCCGTGTAGAACAACTGCCCGGCGTGGGCTCGGGCACGCTGGCCTGTGATTCCCGCCACGGTGCGGCCCAGGATGGGCGTCGTGACAGGCTGTCGTTATCTTTTGGGCACAAATTTGGGCACAATCGAAGGCATGACTCCAAGCGCTGCGGCACGAACCGGCACCACCACATTCAGTATGTCCGAGGGCAGTGCTGCCACCGATGACGCCGTCGTGGATGCCGCCGCCGGCGGCCTCGATGCCGGGCACCCGCTGATGGACGGCCGCACCGCGGGCTCCCCGCTGATCACCGCCTACCGCGGCGGCAAGCCCTCCCGCCGTCCTGTCTGGTTCATGCGCCAGGCCGGCCGCTCGCTGCCCGAATACCTCAAGATCCGCGAGGGCGTCGCGATGCTGGACTCGTGCCTGCGCCCGGAACTGGCGTCCGAGATCACGCTGCAGCCGGTCCGACGCCACGACGTCGATGCCGCCATCTTCTTCTCGGACATTGTGATCCCGCTCAAGCTGGCCGGCGTCGGCGTGGACATCGTCCCCGGCGTCGGACCCGTCCTGGACAAACCGGTCCGCACGGCCGCGGACGTCGCCGCCCTGCCGCAGCTGACCTGGGCGGCCCTGGAGCCCATCCGCGAAGCCGTCCGGCTCACCGTGGCCGAGCTCGGCAGCACCCCGCTGATCGGCTTCGCCGGCGCGCCCTTCACCCTCGCCGCGTACATGGTGGAAGGCAAGCCGTCCCGCGACCACCTCGGCCCGCGCACCATGATGCACGCCGACCCCGAGACCTGGACTGCCCTGGCCAACTGGGCCGCGGACGCCTCCGGAATGTTCCTCCGGGCACAGCTGGAAGCCGGCGCCTCGGCCGGCCAGCTCTTCGACTCCTGGGCCGGTTCGCTGGGACTGGCCGACTACCAGCGCTTTGTTGCGCCGGCGTCGTCCCGTGCCCTGGACCAAGTCCGGCACCTTGGCGCCCCGCTGATCCACTTCGGCACCGGCACCTCGGAGCTGCTCGTCGCGATGCGCGACGTCGGCGTCGACGTCGTGGGCGTCGACTACCGGCTGCCGCTGGACGAAGCCAACCGCCGCCTCGGCGGCACCGTTCCGCTGCAGGGCAACATTGACCCAGCCCTGCTCGCGGCACCGTGGGAGGTCCTCGAAGCGCATGTCCGCGACGTGATCGCGGCGGGCTCCGCCGCACCCGGGCACGTCTTGAACCTCGGCCATGGAGTGCCGCCGGAGACGGATCCTGCGGTGCTCACGCGCGTGGTCGAACTCATCCACTCCATCGCTCCGGAGTAAGGGCATGGACGCAGGCGCCACCGGGACTGCCTTGGTGGGCACCGCGGTCGTGATCGGGGGCGGGATCTCCGGCCTGCTTGCGGCCCGGGAGTTTGTCCGGGCAGGCGTCCGCACCACCGTCCTGGAGGCCGGGGAGGCCTGGGGCGGCTGCGTCGGCAGCCATACCGTGGCCGGATTGACCTTGGACAGCGGGGCGGAGTCGTTCGCCACCCGCACCGCTGCCGTAGCCGATCTCGCCGCGGAGCTCGGGCTGGCCAGCGAGATCGTCGCGCCGAACCCCGGCGGCGCCTGGGTCCAGCTGCCCGAAGGCCCGCGGGAACTGCCCAAGACCGGAGTGCTGGGCATCCCGGCCAGCCCGTGGGACCCGGAAGTCCGCCGGTCGCTGGGCTTGCTGGGTTCCCTCCGCGCCTCCATCGACGCCGTGCTGCCGGCCTCGCTGGGCACCGGTGCCGCGGCCACGAGCGTGGCAGCCCTGGTCCGCCGGCGGATGGGCAGCCGGGTCCTGGACCGACTCGTGGCACCGGTTGTCGGCGGCGTCCACTCGGCCGATCCCTCGGTGCTCGACGTCGACATGGTGGCCCCCGGACTGCGGGCCGGCATCCGTCAGCACGGTTCCCTCGCCGCCGCCGTCGCGGCCCAGCGCAGGGGAGCGGCGGCTGCCCCAGCCGGGTCTGCGAAGGCCCAGTCCGCAGGGCTTGCGAAAGCCGGGTCCGCCGTCGCCGGGCTGCACGGCGGAATGCACACCCTCGTCGCCGCCCTGCTCGCCGATCTGCGCCAGCGCGGCGTCACCCTGCTCAGCGGCACCCCGGCCCGGTCAGTGCAGCGCACGGCCGGCGGCTGGCGCGTCGCAACAGACCAGGCCACCTTCGACGCCGGGGTCCTCGTGGTTGCGGTGGAGGGTCCCGCCGCCGTCGGGCTGCTTGAGGAAACCCTGCCGGAACTTGCCGGCCTCCGCCCCGACGCCGGACCCGATGTCAGCCTCGTCACCCTTGTGGTGGATCTGCCTGCCCTTGACCGGGCGCCACGCGGCACCGGCGTGCTTGTGGCTCCGCAGAGCCCGGGCGTGCAGGCCAAGGCGCTGACCCACGCCACCGCCAAATGGGCCTGGCTGGCGGAGCGGACAGGCCCGGGACGGCATGTGCTTCGGCTCTCCTACGGGCGCGCCGCTGCCCCAGGGGCGGCGCCGGGGTCCGGAGGCGGGGGAGCGGCCGCAGCGCCGCACTCTGATGATGAACTGTTCCGCGCAGCACTGGCCGACGCCTCGGCCCTGCTGGGCGTTTCCGTCAGCGCCGGGGACGTGGCGGACTGGGACGTGGTCCGCTGGGCCGGTGCACTGCCCTTTGCGTCGCTGGGCCACAGGCAGCGCGTCGCAGCCGTCCGGAGCATCTGTGCCGCTGACGGCACGCTTGCCGTGGTGGGCGGCTGGCTGTCCGGCAACGGCCTGGCCGCGATTGTGGCCGACACCCCGGGGCAGGTCCGCACCCTGTTGTCCTGAAGGCCGCTGCCCTGAAGGCTGTTGCCTTCAACGCGGCCGCACTCAAGGCTGCAGCTGTGGGTGCCCCTGCCCTGAACACGCCTGTCTCAGATCGGCTGCCCTGACCCCGGTCCGGCGAGTCCCAAAAGCACCCTCAGTCACACGAATCACAGCTGCTCCAAGGGCACCCTGAACCCCTCCGATCCCGTGTGTTTCCTGTCGTTAATTCGCGGTTTTTGCAAGTTTTTCCTGCAGGTCGATTCCGGCTAGGGTCGATGACCATGGTTATTTTCAGGTCCAAGGTGTCCACAATGAAGACCGGGCGCCATCGGGGCCTTCGACACGGTGCGGCGGCAGTCGCACTCGGGGCCCTGCTGGCTGCCACCGCAGGGGTTCCTGCCTCACAGGCGGCCACGGGGTTGTCCGCGGCGGCGTCCACCGTTCCGTCGACGCAGGGCTCGCTGTCGCTCGGCCTCGATGACGTGCTGAACGGGCTGCTGGGCTCCTCGACGACGCCAAGCCCTTCGCCGTCCGCCGGCTCGGGCGAGTCCACCCCGTCGCAGCCGCCGTCGCACGGCAACAGCCCGGAACCCAGCGACCCGGAGCCCAGCGACCCCGAGCCCGACGAGCCCGAACCCACGGCCCCGAACACCAGCACCCCGCCGTCCAGCACCCCGTCCGCGAAAGCTGCGCCGCCGGCCGGCCCGCCGTCCACAGCCCCGGTGCCGGGAGCGCCCGCCACAGGCGGTTCTGCTCCGGCTCTGCCGGCCACCGGGCAGGCTCCCGGCCAGCCAGCCCTGGGGAGCACGGGCGCCGACCCGGCCGCCGATGCCCAGCCCGGAACCGCTGTGCCGGCCGCGGGCAGCGGTACCGGCACGCAGGCGCCGTCGAAGCCCGCCGCGCCGCGGCCTTCCGCAACCAGTTCAAGCTCGGCCGGTTCGTCCACGGCCCCGGCCAAGGGCCACTCCGGCAACACCTCCCTGCAGGCCACCTCGGCGGTGGAACCCGCCGGGCCGTCCCCGCTGATCGGCTGGGGCATCTGCCTGGTGGCGCTCTCGCTCGGCGCCGGCGTCGCGGTCGTCCGGATGCGCCGGAGTTGACAGACCCGTCCCCGCGGACCGGAGCTGACGGACCCGTCCCCGCGGGCCAGCCTCCCGGTGTGAAATAAAGCACTTCTACGCGTTGTAGAAGTGCTTTTTTTCGACTTAGCTGGGGAGAGGAGGCAGACTGGTATGCATGAGCCACACTTCTGCCGAATCTGTCACTAAAACCGGAATGTCAGTCCCCGGAGAATCAGTCGCCGGGGCACCGGCGCCCGAAGATTCAACTGAGCAGTTCTTCACCCTCTGGACCGTTTTCAAGCGGTCCGCGGACATCTTGCGCGGCGCGGACGCAGCCGAAGACTTCGACGCGCTGATGAAGAGTCTCGCCGACGCCGGCGTCGTCCACCGCGGCAGCTACGACGTCTCGGCGATGCGGGCCGACGCAGACATCATGGTCTGGCTGCATGGTCCCCGGCCGGAAGCGCTGCAGCGGGCAGTCCGGGACATCCGGCGCAGCAAGCTGTTCGCCGGCACGGAGATCGTCTGGTCCGCCATGGGCGTGCACCGCGAGGCCGAGTTCGCCAAGAACCACACCCCGGCGTTCTCCCGCGGTGTGGAACCTGCTGAGTGGCTCTGCGTCTACCCCTTCGTCCGCTCCTACGAGTGGTACCTCCTGCCGGACGCCGAGCGCGGCGCCATGCTCCGCGACCACGGCATGCTGGGCCGCGACTTCCCCCAGGTCATCTCCAACACGGTTTCCTCCTTCGCCCTGGGCGACTGGGAATGGATCCTCGGGCTGGAAGCCCCCGAACTCGTGGACCTCGTGGACCTGATGCGGCACCTGCGGGCCACCGAAGCGCGGCACCATGTCCGGGAAGAAATCCCGTTCTACACCGGCCGCCGCGTCACCGCCGCCGAGATTGCCGAGGTCCTGGCATGAGCCCGCTGGATCCCCAGGAATCCGCAGCCTCAGTAACCGCCGTGAACCCTGTCACCGAGGCCGGCCGGATGGCCCCCAAGGAGTACGACGCCGTGCTCCTCGCCTCCTTCGGCGGACCCGAAGGCCAGGAGGACGTCATCCCGTTCCTCCGCAACGTCACCCGCGGCCGCGGCATCCCCGACGAACGGCTCGAAGAGGTCTCGCACCACTACCGCGCCAACGGCGGCATCAGCCCCATCAACGGACAGAACCGTCAGCTCAAAGCCGGCCTCGAGGCCGAACTTGCCGGCCGCGGCATCGGGCTGCCCGTGTTCTGGGGCAACCGCAACTGGGACCCGTACATCCCGCAGACCCTGCAGGAGATCTACGACGCCGGCCACCGCAAGGTCCTCATGCTCACCACGAGCGCCTACTCCTGCTACTCCAGCTGCCGCCAGTACCGCGAGGACATCGGCATGGCGCTGACCGAAACCGGACTCGACGGCAAGCTCGAGGTCGACAAGGTGCGCCAGTACTTCGACCATCCCGGCTTCGTGGAACCCTTCATCGAGGGCACCGCCGCCGGCATCGCCGACGTCCGCGCCCAGCTGGCCGCGGCCGGCACCCCGGACGCCCCCATGCACATCCTGTTCGCGACGCACTCCATCCCGACCCGCGACGCCGAGGCCGCCGGCCGCTCCGAGGGTGAGCCCCGAGATTTCGAGGAAACCTCCGCCTACGTGGCCCAGCACCTGGCCTCCGGCACCGAGATCATCCGCCGGGTGGAGGCCGAGACGGGCCTGACCGCACCGTGGTCGCTCGTCTACCAGTCCCGCTCCGGCGCCCCGCACGTGCCGTGGCTCGAACCGGACATCAACGACGCCATCGAGGAGCTCGCCGGCCAGGGCGTCAAGGGCATCGTGATTGTGCCCGTGGGCTTTGTCAGCGACCACATGGAAGTGGTCTGGGACCTGGACACCGAGGCGCTGGAGACCTGCGCCAGGCTGGACCTGGCCGCGACCCGCGTCCCCACGCCCGGAACGCACCGCAAGTTTGTCGCCGGGCTCGTGGACCTCATCTGCGAGCGAACCGCCGCGAACAACATCGCGGAGCGGCCGCACCTGACCAAGCTCGGCCCCTGGTATGACGTCTGCCGTCCCGGCTGCTGCGCGAACTTCCGCGGCGACAAGCCCACCATCGCCGGCGCCGACACCATGGTGGGGACCGGACACGATCCCTACCGGGCCGCGCCCACGGCTTCGGGCACGGCTGCGACGGCGGCGGGCCGGGTGACCCCATGACCGTCCGGATCGGCACCCGCGCCAGCAAACTGGCCCTGACCCAGACCCAGCAGACAGCGGACCAGCTGGCCGCTCTCGGCGGGTTCCCTGTCGAGCTCGTCCACATCCGGACCGACGGCGATGTCCTCAAAGGCTCGCTGTCCCAGATGGGCGGCACCGGCGTGTTCGTCGCCGCGCTGCGCGACGCCCTGCTGCAGGACAAATGCGACGTCGCCGTGCATTCGCTCAAGGACCTCCCCACAGGTCCCGCCCTCGGCCTGAGCCTCGCGGCCACACCGAAACGCGTCGACGTCCGGGACGTGCTGTGCGCCCGCGACGGGCTCAAGCTTGCCGACCTGCCCAGCGGGGCGAGCGTCGGCACCGGCTCCCCGCGCCGCGCGGCCCAGCTCCGCGCCGTGCGTCCGGACCTGGACATCCGCGACATCCGCGGCAACGTGGACACCCGGCTGGGGCGCGTTCCCGGCCTGGCGGGCAACACGAACGACGCCGTCGTTGACGGCAAATCCGGCGACCTCGACGCCGTCGTGCTCGCCGCCGCCGGACTGCACCGGATCGGCCGGCTCGACGCGGTCAGCGAGTACCTCGAGACGGACGTCATGCTCCCTGCCGCCGGGCAGGGCGCCCTGGCGATCGAATGCCGCACCGCCGATGCTCCCCGCAGGGCCGGGTCCACGGAGGGCTCCCAGGGCGTGCTGGCGCAGGCCCTCGCGGCCCTCGATGATCAGGACACCCGGCTCGCCGTCACGGCCGAACGCGCTTTGCTGGCCCGTCTGGAGGCCGGATGTGCCGCCCCGGTGGGCGCCTATGCCTACCGCAAGGGCAGCATGCTGTACCTCGAAGCGGTGGTCTGCGCGGTTGACGGCACGGCAACCGTCCGCGACAAGAAGGCCACCGACGGCCTCACCGAGGTCGGGGCAACGCTGCTCGGGATCGAGCTGGCGGAAGTCCTGCTGGCCCGCGGCGCCGCCGACATCGCGGACCTGGCAGCTTCCTGAACAGCGGATTCCACCACTTCATGGGACGGCACAGCGACCATAACCACACGGGCGGGACACCGGGCATGAGGGTGCCGGACGGTGCCCGTGTGCTGGTTGCCCGCAGCCCGGACCGGGCGGGGCAGCTCGTCACTGCCCTCCGCCGTGTCGGTGCCGAGCCCTTGCTCCTGCCGCTGATCGACTTCGAGCAGGCCGGTGACCAGCACTCCCTCGACGTCGCCTTCGACGCCCTCGGCGCCGGGGCCTACACGTGGCTCGTGATCAGCAGTGTGACCACCGTCCAGGCTCTTGAGGCGAAGGCGGCCGAACGCGGCGCCTCCCTCAGCAGCTGGCTGCCCGGCAGCATTCTCGTGGCCACGATCGGCCCGGCGACCCGCAGCTTCCTGGAATCCCGGGGCATCAGCGTCGACCTTGCCCCCACAGGCCAGCAGTCCGGAACGGGTCTGCTCGACATCTGGCCCCAGAACCAAGGCAGCGTGCTCCTGCCCCAGGCGGACATTGCCGACCCGCGGCTGCGCAAGGGCCTCGAGGCCCGCGGTGCGGCTGTCCAGGCCGTCACCGCCTACAACACGGTCGACTATCCGGCCGATCCGCGCCGGGCCCTGCCCGCGTCTGCACCGGCCTCACCGCAGACGTCGCCGCAGACCTCGCCGCACGGGACCGGTCCCGCAGGGCAGGACGCGCCGCCGCCCACCGTGCTCACGGTGGCCGAGGCGAAAGCGGAAATCGGTGCCGGCCGGCTGCACGCCGTCGTCGCCGCCTCGCCCAGCGCAGTCCGCCGCATCCACGCGGACCTCGCCCCGCTGGGCAACTGCCGTTTCGTCGCCATCGGACGCTCGACGGCGGCCGAGGCGGCCTCACTCGGACTCACCGTCGCCGCCGTCGCCCAGGAGCCTACGGCGTCCGGCCTGGTTGCCGCCGTCGTCCGGTCCCTGGACCACCAGCACTCTTCACCTCATCCGTCAGTCGCAGAGCCCTCAGCAAAGGACACCACATGAGCTTCCCGACCCACCGCCCACGCCGGCTCCGCACCACCCCGGCCATGCGCCGGCTGACCGCTGAACACCGGCTCTCGGCCTCGGAGCTCATCCTGCCGGCCTTCATCCGCGAAGGCCTGAGCGAGCCCAACCCGATCGCCTCGATGCCCGGCGTGCAGCAGCACACCACCGATTCGCTCCGGCGCGCCGCGGCCGAGGCCGTGCAGCTGGGCGTCGGCGGCATCATGCTGTTCGGCGTCCCGGCAGTCCGGGACGCGCTCGGCACGGCCTCCCTGGACCCCGACGGTGTGCTGAACAAGGCCATCCGGGACGTCCGCGCCGAGGTCGGCGACGAACTCGTGGTCATGAGTGACGTGTGCCTGGACGAATTCACCGACCACGGCCACTGCGGCGTCCTCGACGCCAACGGCTACGTCGACAACGATGCGACCCTGGAAATCTACGGCCAGATGGCGGTCGCGCAGGCCGAGGCCGGCGCCCACGTCCTGGGCCCCTCGGGCATGATGGACGGCCAGGTCGCCGTGATCCGACAGGCCCTCGAGGACGCCGGGCACGCCAACACCGCCATTGTGGCCTACGCCGCGAAGTATGCCTCCGCGTTCTACGGCCCGTTCCGCGAAGCCGTCGACTCGCAGCTGACCGGCGACCGACGCACCTACCAGATGGACGCCGCGAACCGTCGGGAGGCGATCCTGGAGGTCGACCTGGACCTGGCAGAAGGCGCCGACATGGTCATGGTGAAGCCTGCCATGAGCTACCTGGACATCCTTGCCGACGTCGCCGCCATGAGCCCCGTCCCCGTGGCCGCCTACCAAATTTCCGGCGAGTACTCGATGATCGAGGCCGCCGCCGCGAACGGCTGGATCGACCGCCGTGCCGCCATCACCGAGTCCGTCCTGGGCATCAAGCGCGCCGGTGCCAACATGGTGCTGACCTACTGGGCGAGCGAGCTCGCCGGCTGGCTGAAGGAATCCCGGTGAACACGGCCCCCGAGCCCCGGATCTCGACGCCCACTGCCCCGGTGGGGTCCAACCGCATCCTCCTCGGCCTGAACACCTTCGGTGACGTCGGCGTCTTCCCGGACGGCCACCCCGTTCCGCACGCGCAGGTGCTGCGGCAGCTCCTGGAACAGGCCGAACTTGCGGACGAGATCGGCCTGCACGCCTTCGCGGTGGGGGAGCACCACCGCCGCGATTTCGCGGTTTCGGCCCCGGAGGTCTTCCTGGCCGCGGCGGCCGCCCGCACCAAGAACATCCGGCTCGGCTCCGCCGTGACAGTGCTCAGCTCCGATGACCCCATCCGGGTCTTCCAGCGCTTCGCCACCGTGGACGCCATCTCCGGCGGCCGGGCAGAGGTCATGCTGGGCCGCGGGTCCTTCATCGAATCCTTCCCGCTCTTCGGCCTCGACCTGGCCGACTACGAGGTCCTCTTCGAGGAAAAGCTTGAGCTCTTCGACAAGGTCCGGGCACAGAAACCGGTCCACTGGGAGGGACGCACCCGGCCGGCCATCAACGGCCTGAGCGTCTATCCGCCGCTGGAACACCACCTGCTGCCGACCTGGATCGGCGTGGGCGGCACCCCCGAATCGGTGCTGCGCTGCGCCGAGTACGGCTACCCGATCATCTTCGCGATCATCGGCGGCCAGCCGCGGTCCTTCGCGCCGCTGGCCAACCTCTACCGTGAGGCCATGGGAAAGTACGGGCACCCGATGCAGCAGATGGCCACGCATTCACCCGGCCACGTTGCCGCGACGGATGAGGAAGCCCGGGAGGAGTTCTTCCCGCACTGGCTCGAGCAGCGGAACCGGATCGGGGCCGAACGCGGCTGGGGTCCGGCCAGCCGGGGCGAGTTCGACGCGATGTGCACGCCCGAGGGAGCCCTCTATGTCGGCTCGCCCGAAACCGTGGCCGCGAAGATCGCCCTGCTCAAGAAGAACCTGGGCGTGGACCGCTTTGACCTCAAGTACAGCAACGGCACCCTGCCGCACACGGCGATGATGCGCTCCATCGAACTTTTCGGCACCGACGTGGCGCCCCGCGTGGCCGCGCTGCTGGCCGCGAACTGAAAGAATAGGAACCATGACTTCCAGCATGCCTCGCAACGAGGAACTCTTTGACCGCGCCCGCCAGCTGATGCCGGGCGGCGTGAACTCACCCGTGCGCGCCTTCGGTTCCGTGGGCGGGACGCCGCGGTTCATGGTGTCCGCCAAGGGTGCCTACCTGACCGACGCCGACGGTGCCGACTACGTCGACCTCGTCTGCTCCTGGGGCCCGGCGCTGCTGGGGCACGCCCACCCGGACGTCCTCGCCGCCGTGCACGCCGCCGTCGACCGCGGACTGTCCTTCGGCGCCTCCACGCCGGACGAGGCGAACCTTGCCGCCATCGTCAAGGAGCGCGTCCCTGCCGCCGAGCGCGTCCGGATGGTGTCCACCGGCACGGAGGCGACCATGACGGCCGTCCGGCTGGCCCGCGGCTTCACCGGGCGGAACCTCATCATCAAGTTCGCCGGCTGCTACCACGGCCACCTCGACGGCCTCCTCGCCGCCGCCGGCTCCGGCCTGGCGACCCTCGCGCTGCCCGGCTCGGCCGGCGTCACCGCCGCTACTGCCGCCGAGACCCTCGTGCTGCCTTACAACGACCTCGACGCCGTCGAAGCCGCCTTCGCCAAGCACGGTGACAGCATTGCCGCCGTCATCACCGAAGCCGCTCCCGCCAACATGGGCGTGGTCACCCCCGGCGACGGCTTCAACGCCGGCCTGTCCCGGATCACCCGCGAGCACGGCGCCCTGCTGATCCTCGACGAGGTCCTGACCGGCTTCCGCACCGGCTACTCCGGCTACTGGGGCCTCACCGGCGGGGCCGCCGACGCCGCCGAGCCGTGGACCCCGGACCTGCTGACGTTCGGGAAGGTGATTGGCGGCGGCATGCCGACGGCGGCCCTCGCCGGACGCGCGGAGGTCATGGACTACCTGGCGCCCCTGGGACCCGTCTACCAGGCCGGGACCCTGTCCGGGAACCCGGTCGCCATGGCCGCCGGGGTCGCGACCCTCACGCACGCGACCCCCGAGGTCTATGCGTTCGTGGACGCCCGCTCGCTGGAACTCTCCGCGGCGCTGTCCTCCGCCCTCGACGCGGCCGGCGTGGACCACTCCATCCAGCGCGCGGGCAACCTGTTCTCCGTGGCGTTCGGCACGGGCGCCCGGGGTGTCCACAACTACGAGGACGCCCAGGGCCAGGAAGTGTTCCGCTATGCCCCGTTCTTCCACTCCATGCTGGACTCCGGCGTCTACCTGCCGCCGTCGGTCTTCGAAGCCTGGTTCCTCTCCGCCGCGCACGACGACACTGCGATGAACCGGATCTTCGATGCCCTGCCGGCCGCGGCGAAGGCGGCAGCCGGCGCCACGGCGTAGCCTGAGCCCTTAAACGACTGATGGCACCCGCCGCGGCGGGTGCCATCAGTCGTTAATGCCGCGGCCGGCGAACTACAGAACGTCCGCGAGGAACCCCTGCAGCCGTTCAGTCCGCGGGCTGGTGAAGATTTGTTCCGGCGGACCGGACTCGACAACGACGCCGGCGTCCATGAAGGTCACGGTGTCCGAGACGTTGCGGGAGAAGCCCATCTCGTGGGTCACCACCACCATGGTCATGCCGCCCTTGGCGAGGTCGGCCATCAGCGCCAGCACACCCTTGACGAGCTCCGGATCGAGGGCGGAAGTGGCCTCGTCGAAGAACATCACCTCCGGCTTCATGGCCAGGGCGCGGGCAATGGCGACGCGCTGCTGCTGGCCGCCGGAGAGGTTGGCAGGACGCGCGTCGGCCTTGTGCTTGAGCCCCACCAGGTCGAGCTGCTCGAGCGCCTCGGCCCGGGCCTGCTCGGCCGGCAGCTTGCGCAGCTTCCGCAGCGCCAGCGAGACGTTGTCCACCACGGTCTTGTGCGGGAACAGGTTGAACTGCTGGAACACCATGCCGATCCGCTGGCGCAGCTCGTCCGGGTTGTCCTTCAGGACCGAGCGGCCATCGAGCAGGATGTCGCCCTGGTCCGGTTCGATCAGGCGGTTCATGACCCGCAGCAGCGTGGACTTCCCTGAGCCGGAGGGGCCGATCACCGAGGCGGTGGTGCCCGTCGCGACGTGCAGGTCGATGCCGCGGAGGACATGGTTTGAGCCGAAGGACAGGTGAAGATTCTTGCCGGTCAGTGAGCCGGAGGCGAATTCGCTCATGCCTGAGCTCCCTTCCCGATCAGGGCCGCGGCGTCGTCCGGCTGCCGTTTCTCCGGACGGCCGGTACGCAGGCGCTTGTCGATGTAGTTGACCAAGTGGGTCAGCGGAACGGTCAGGATGAGGTACATGAAGGCCGCGGCAACCAACGGCGACAGGTTCCCCGTGTTGGCGGCGGCATCGTTACCGATCCGGAAGATCTCACGCTCGCTTGCGAGGAGGCCCAGCAGATAGATCAGGGAGGAGTCCTTGATCAGCGTGATGAACTGGTTGACCAGGGCCGGGAGCACCCGCCGGATGCCCTGCGGAATCACCACGAGGCGCATGGATGAGCTGTAGCTGAATCCCAGGGCGCGGGAGGCCTCGAGCTGGCCCTTTTCCACGCTCTGGATGCCCGAGCGGAAGATCTCGCCGATGTAGGCCGCCGCCATGAGGGTCAGGGCGAAGATGGCGAGCGGGAACGGGTTTGTGGATCCGGTCAGTGCCCGGACTATGGGTCCGAGCCCGAGGCCGATCAGCAGGATGACCACAATGGCGGGAACGCCGCGGAACACATCCGTGTAGATCCGGGAGAGCACCCGCAGCGCAGTGCTCCGGGATGTGCCCATGACGGCCAGGACCATGCCCAGGATGCACCCGAGCACACCCGAGGAGACCGCCAGGATCAGGGTGTTCCGCAGGCCGAACATGATCATGTTCGGCAGGACGGCCGCCATCGCCTCCCAGTCAAAGAAGGTCTTTACGAGTTGATCGAGTGCATCCATGGACTAGGACTTCGGAACGGTGACGGCCTTGGAGCCCGGGGACCACGTGGCCGGGGTCTCGCGGTCCGGGTACCATTCCTTGGTCAGCTTGGACCAGGTGCCGTCGGCAATCACGGCGTCGAGGCCGGAGTTCAGCGCCTCAATGAGCGGCTGGTTTTCCTTGTTCACGGCGTACGCGGTGAAGTTCTGGGTGTTCACAACCGACTCGGCGATGACGGTGCCGTCGCCTTCCTTGACCTGGCCGGTGGCCTGCTGCGACGGTGCGACCCAGGCGTCGACCTGGCCGTTCTTCAAGTTGGCGTAGGCGGTGTTGTAGTCCTCGAAGCGGACCGGCTCGATCTGGAGCGTGTTGGTGACGTAGTCATCCTGCACGGTGCCCTGGACTACGGCGATGCGGGTGTCCTTAGTCAGGTCCTTGAAGCCTTTGATGTTGGAGTCCTTCTTCGCCACCACGGCCATGTAGCCGAAGTCGTAGCCGTTGGTGAAGCCCACGGTCTCGCGGCGGGCGTCAGTGGTGGAAATCGAGGAGGACCCGAGGTCGAACTGCTTGTTCTGGACCTGGGCGAGCAGCGACGCGAAGCCGGTCGCCTTGAACTCCACCTTGAGGCCCAGCTTGTCCGCAATGGCACGCAGGAGCTCGTTGTCGTAGCCGGTGAACTTGCCGGACTCGTCGATGTAGATGTTCGGCGGGGCGTCCGAAAGCGTTCCGACAGTCAGGGTTCCCTCACTGATCAGGCCGAGCTTGGACTTGTCAATCTTGTCCAGGGGAGTGACGTCCTTGGTGGTGTATTTGTCCAGGGATTTCTGGTCGCTGCCCTGGAGGGCATCGGAGGGTGAGGCCGTTGTCTGCGCCGACCCGCCGCCGCACGCTGCAAGGGAGACCGCCACGGCGAGGGCCACGGGAACGGTTGTCAGCCACTTCAAGGCTTTGCTTTTCATCACGCAATCACTTTCGTCTGAATTCAGAGGGTCGCGGGAGGCTCATCGGGCCCCCGGCCGCTGATTTGGGCGCCGGGTGGAGCAGGCACACCGCGAAAGATAAT
This sequence comes from Arthrobacter sp. P4_F10, assembly GCF_056401435.1. Lineage (NCBI taxonomy): Bacteria > Bacillati > Actinomycetota > Actinomycetes > Micrococcales > Micrococcaceae > Arthrobacter > Arthrobacter sp. P4_F10. Next base: position 413,429 of record NZ_JBFUJJ010000002.1, on the reverse strand, counting down.
TGTGTCATCCGACGTGGACGCCCATTCAATCCGAACGAATCAGGGCTGGCGCAAGCGTTTCACGAAGTATCTTCAGGATTCCGGGTGATCGGCCGTGATCCTGGCAGCGGCGGCACGGGGCTGCGGAATCATCGGCAAAGGAGCACCCGGCAGTTGGAAGCCCCGGGCAGTGTGAGCTCCGTCGCAATTGCTGGATTTACGTGCAGCGGGGGTCTAGTTAAGCCGTTCCAAGGGCGAACGTTTCGTTTTAAGAAGTGCTCCCGCACCCTGCTCCGGACGTCAAGGAGCCCCGGCGTCCAGTTGTCCCGGCGTCCGGAAATCCTAGAAGTCGCCGCGGCTGGCGTCCTCGGGCGGCAGGACGGGCCAGTCGCCTTCGATCACGGCGGCTGGCTTCGTTTTGCGCAGGTAGCTCTGGAAATCCGCGGCCTGGGCCGAGGCCCATTCGACCTGGAGCTGGTGCAGGTGGCTCGCCGGCATCCTGAGCTTGKGGAATTTGCCGGCCATGGCGTCGAGCATGCGCAAGGTTGCCAGGGCGTCGGCAGCGGAGGTGTGGGCATTGTCCAGGCTGACGCCGTATTCCTCACACAGGGCGGTGAGCGTGCGCTTGCCCTTGCGGTAGCGGTCCACCTGCTTGTTCATGATGTAAGGGTCCAGGACCGGGAAGCGGCTCAACTGCGGGACGCCGTACCGGGCCGACTCTGCCGCGAGCACGGTGAAGTCGTAGCTGGCGTTGAAAGCGATGACGGGAACGTCGGCGTCGAACAGCTCCTGCAGCACGGCGGCGAGTTCGCGCGTCACCTCGGCGGCCGGGCGGCCTTCGCGGCGGGCTTGCTCGGTAGTGACGCCGTGGATATCGCTGGCCTCGGTGGGAATCTCAACGCCCGGATCGGCTAGCCATTCGTGTTCCTTGATCACTCCGCCGACGGAGTCCACCACTGTGACCGACGCCGTGACGATCCGTGCCGAGCGGGAGTTGCGGCCCGTTGTTTCGAGGTCGAAGGCTGCGCGGGGAAGGCTGTTCCAAGTGCTCATGCGTCAACGCTACCTGCTGCCTCCGACAGTTCTTGACCGCCGTGCCCGCGTGCCGTCCGGGATCGGGTCCAGCGTCCGGAACGGCTAGGCTGGACCGATGCGGACGGAGTATGTGGAGGCGGTGCTGGAACTCGTGGCGTTGATCCCGGCCGGTACTGCGGTGGCCTATGGCGACGTTGCGGAACTCCTCGGCTCCGGCGGCCCGCGCCAGGTCGGTTCGGTCATGAGCCACCATGGCAGCAGCGTGCCCTGGTGGCGCGTCCTGAAGTCCAGCGGGGACGCGCCTCCCGGCCTCGAGCACGAGGCCTTGGCCCTCTATCTCCAGGAGGGGACCCCGTTGCTGGGTCGTTATGACGACTTCCTCCGGACCGGCGAGGGACGCTGGCGCGTTGACCTGGCCTCCGGCCGGTGGGCGCCCACCGACGCCGACTTCGACCGGATCGACGCCATCGCGGAGCGGCTCGAGCGGGAGTCGCATAAATTGTCGGTACCCGATGATGAAATGACTGTGTGAGTACCCCCAGCCACGGCCAGAAGTTTGAACAGGCAGAGATTAAACAGGCAGAGTTTGAACAGGCAGAGTCAGAGCAGGCACAGTTTCAGCAGGCAAAGTCTCAGTCTGCAGGACTGCGCCTGCTGCCGCCCCGGACCCACCACAGCGCGGTCCCGGTGCTGTCGCTGGACCAGCTCGGCGCCGTCGAGGTTCCGTCCGGCTCCGGCCCCGTCCTGGTGCCAGGAGCACCCGGCACCGGTAAATCGACGGTCCTCGTCGAGGCTGCCGTCCGCCGCACTCTCCGGGACGGCCTGGACCCGGAGCGGATGCTCATCCTGGCTCCCGGAAGGCTCGCCGCGGACACGCTCCGCGACCGCTTCACGGCCCGCTTGGACCGGAGCCTGAGCACGACGCCGGCGCGGACCTGGGCGTCATATGCCTTCGATCTGATCCGGCGTGCCAAGGCAGAAGGCCTCCTGCCGCTGCCGCGCCAGCCGAAGCTGCTCTCCGGCCCGGAACAGGACCTGATCATCAAGGAGCTGCTGGAGGGCCATGCGCTGCCCGGCCTCGAACTGCCGTGGCCGGAGGACCTGGACGCTGCCCTGCAGACCCGCGGTTTCCGCCAGGAAGTGCGCCAGCTCTTTGACCGGATCATCGAATCCGGGCGGACGGCCGAGGACCTCGTGGCGTTGGCCCGGCAGTGCAACCGGCCCGACTGGATTCCGGCGGCCGCACTCTACTCCGAGTACCGCGACGTCCTGGACCTGCGCATGCCCGAGGCCTTTGACCCCGCCGGCATCATCACTGCCGCACGCCAGATCTTCCAGGACTCACCGGATTTCCTCGCCGCCGAGCGTGACCGCCTGCAACTGATTCTGGTGGACGACATCCAGGAGGCGAACCCCGCGGTCTTCGAATTGCTGGCGGACATCGCCGCCGGCAAGGACGCCATCATCACTGCCTCGCCGGACACTGTGGTTCAGGGCTTCCGCGGGGCGCGCCCGGATCTCGTGGCGGAGCTTCCCCGCCTCCTGGCCCCTGACGCAGTGATCCTGGAGCGTCCCCTGTGGACGGCGCATCGGCATGCCCCGGACGTGGCAGAGGCATGGCTGTCGGTGGCCGGGCGCATCTCCCGCAGGTCCGGCGGACAGTCCGCACGCCGGCTCGAACAACCTGAACCGGTCCCGGCGCCGGGATCTGAGCTCCCGACGCCGGACGGGGCGCCCCGCGCCGCCGGCCGCCCTGGGGCGGTCGAGGCCCACCTGCTGCCGTCCCCGGTCCACGAACTGCGGTACGTGGCGCAGCGGATCCTCGAAGCACAGCTGAACGACGCCCGGGAACTTGGGGACATTGCCGTGATCGTGCGCAACGGCGGCCAGCTCAGCCAGCTGCAGCGGTACTTGGCCGGCCAGGGGATTCCGGTCCGGATTCCCGTCGCCGAATCCGCCGTCCGGGACGAGGTCGCGGTCCGTCCACTGCTGGATGCCTATGCGGTGGCCCTGGACCCCGCCGCGCTCACGCCCGAGTCGGCCGTGTCCTTGCTGACGTCCCGGATAGGGGGCGCCACGTCGATTGAATTGCGGAGGCTGCGGCAGTCGCTGCGCCGGGAGGAACTCCTGGGCGGCGGCGGACGCACCAGCGACGCCCTCCTGGTCGAAGCTCTGCTGGAGCCCGGGGCGCTGGCAACGCTGGGCATCGAGGGGCACTCGGCCCGCCGGATCGCCCGGATGATCCGGGCGGGGCAGGACGCCGCCGAGGCCCCAGGAGGGAACGCCGAGACGGTGCTTTGGGCGCTCTGGCATTCCACCGGCCTTGCCTCCCGCTGGACCGAGGCCGCCCTCGCCGGAGGGTCGGCCGGTGCCAGGGCCGACCGTGACCTCGATGCCATGATGGCGCTTTTCCATACCGCGGAACGCTTTGTCGACCAGCTGCCCGGCTCCGGCCCCGAGCAATTCCTTGAATACCTGCTGAGCCAGGAACTGCCCATGGATACCCTGGCCGCCCGGGCGCAGCTGGAGGACGCGGTGGAACTCATGACCCCTGCCAGCGCCGCCGGCCGGGAGTGGCCTGTGGTGATCGTGCCGGGACTGCAGGAAGGCGTGTGGCCCAACACCCGGCTGCGCGGCGAACTGCTCGGCAGCACTTTGTTCGCCGACGCTGTCGAACACGGTGTGGAATATGCCCTGCGACTGGATCCGCAGAGCCGGCTGCGCGAAATCCGCTATGACGAACTCCGAAGCTTTTCCACCGCGGTGTCCCGCGCCCGCGAGGTGCTGATCTGCACTGCCGTGTCCTCGGAGGATGAGCAGCCGTCCTCGTTCCTGGACTATGTGGCGCCGCTGCGGCCGGGGCAGGACCGCCGGGGCTTTACGCCGGTCGAGCGTCCGCTGACCCTCCGGGCGCTGGTGGCGGAACTGCGCCAGTACGCCCAGCTCGACCCCAAGGCTGCGGAGTCGGCCGAAGCCGCGGCCGTGCTGGGAGCCCTGGCCACAACTGAGCCGCCGGTTCCGGGCGCACACCCCGCGAGCTGGTGGGGACTGGCCGAGTTGTCCTCGGAGGAGCCGGTTGTTCCGCCGGGCGGTACCGTGTTCGTGTCGCCCTCGAAGGTCGAAACCGTGCAGAAATCGCCGCTGGACTGGTTTGTCCAGGCCGCCGGCGGAGAAGCCGCGACGGATTTTGCCCGCAGCCTGGGAACTCTGGTCCACGCCATCGCGCAGGACCTCCCGGACGCCTCGGGAAGCGAATACGTCGCGGAACTCGTCCGGCGCTGGCCCACACTGGGGATGAAGGACAACTGGGAGGGCAAGCTGGACTTCCAGCGTGCCGAGTCCATGGTCCGCAAGCTCGCCCAGTATGTCCTCGTGATGCGCAGCGAGGGCCGGAGCCTGATCGGCGTCGAACAGGACTTTGAAGTCAAACTGCCGGACGTTCCGGCGGAGACCACCGCCGGACCCGCCTCCGAACCCGGCGACGGCGGGAGCCTCGGACCGGCGCGGCCCGCCGTGCTGCGGGGCCAAGTCGACAGGCTCGAGATCGACGCCGAGGGCCGGCTGGTGATCATCGACCTCAAGACCGGCAAGCGCCAGCCCGGCAAGGCGGATCTGGACCGCCACCCGCAGCTGGGCGCCTATCAGGCCGCCGTGCTGGCCGGGGGCTTTGCAGGTCCCGACGACGGGCCGCCGCCGCTGCCAGGCGGGGCCGTCCTGGCCCAGCTGGGCACCACAACCAAGAGCCCCGGCATCCAAGCCCAGGCCCCACTGGACCCGCAGGACAACTGGGCGCTGGAGATGGTCGGCGACGCCGCCCGTGTGATGTCCGGCAGTGTTTTTCAGGCCCGCCACGATCCGTCCAAGGGAGGCCACGGCGGCCACGGCTGCCGGCTCCCTGAAGTGTGCCCGCTGTGCGTGCGGGGAAAGCAGGTTACTGAATGACCCCCGAGGCGCCGGCGACCGGCCCGGCCGGCCTGCATCCGGCACCGAATCCCCTTCCCGCACCGCGGTTCAGCCCGGAGGAGCTGTCGGCACTGCTGGGGGAGAAGAACAGCCCCACTGCCGAACAGTCCCTGATCATTTCCTCGCCCCTCACGCCGCGGCTCGTGATCGCCGGCGCGGGCTCGGGGAAGACCGCCACCATGGCGGACCGGGTGGTCTGGCTCGTTGCCAACGGCCGGGTCCGGCCGGAGGAGGTCCTCGGCGTCACCTTCACGCGTAAGGCCGCCGGTGAACTCGCCTCGCGGATCCGGGCCAAGCTGGCCGCCCTGACGCGCATCGCGGCGGCCGACACCGGGAACACTGTCTTCCCGGCCGGGCTGCTGAGCACGGACGCGCTCGAACCCAAGGTCTCCACCTACCACTCGTACGCGAGCGGCATCGTGTCCGACTATGGCCTCCGCCTCGGCGTCGAACGCGACGTCGTGTTGCTCGGCGGCGCCCAGTCGTTCCAGCTCGCCAGCGAGGTCGTGGAAGCCTTTGACGGGGACTACGAACACTTCCGGTCCGCCAAATCGACGCTCGTCAAGGCCGTGATCCAGCTGGCAGGAGAATGCGCGGAGCACCTGCAGGACCCGGCCGAGGTCCGTGGCTGGCTGCTGGAACGGGTCGCCGCGTACGAATCGCTGCCGTACGTCGCAGAGGCCAAGAAGAACCCCACCCAGGCGGCGGGCGAGCTCAGCGCGATGCTGCGCACCCGCGCCAGCGTCGCGGACATGGTGGGCCGCTACTCCGCGGTGAAGCGCGCCCGCGGCGCCCTGGACTTCGGCGACCTCGTGGCCCTGGCGGCCCGGGTGGCCAACGAGATTCCGGTCGCCGCCCAAACGGAACGGCAACGCTACAAGGTAGTGCTGCTCGATGAGTTCCAGGACACCTCGCACGCCCAGTTGGTGCTGTTCTCCCGGCTCTTCGGTGACGGCCATGCCGTCACCGCGGTGGGGGACCCGAACCAGTCCATCTACGGATTCCGGGGAGCCTCCGCCGGGCAACTTTTCCACTTCGTCCGTGAATTCCCGGTCCTCGTCAGCGGCGACGGCACCGCCCACAGCAGCGGCGGAGACCAGGAAACCGGCGGGGACCAGGAAACCGGCGGGGGCCAGGAAAGCGGTCCGGCCGGCCCGGCCCGGCGCTTCGCCGTGGCGCCGACCTCGTATTTGACCACCGCGTGGCGCAACGGGCGCAACATCCTGGCCACGGCCAACCTCATTTCGGCTCCTCTGAGCAAGGCGGCGGCGAACCTTGGGACCGCCGGTGCCCGGGAAACTGCCGATGCCGTCGAGGTACCGCCATTGCAGCCCAGCCCGGCCGCCGTCGAGGGCAGGGTCGTGATGGGACGGTTCGCCACGGACGAATCCGAGGCCGCGGCGATCGCCGGAGACGTGCTGAAATTCCGCGTGACGGACTTCGACGCCGCGCAGCCCGCCGACCCGGTTCCGCCGGCCATGGCCGTCCTCTGCCGGCGGCGGGCACAAATGGAATGCATTCGCCGCGAATTCGAAGTCCGGGGCATTCCCTATGAAATCGTCGGGCTCGGCGGGCTGTTGGACACACCGGAAATCATCGATCTTGTGGCCACGCTCCGAGTCCTGGCCGACCCCGGCCGCTCGGACTCCCTCATGCGCCTGCTGGCCGGCGCGCGGTGGCGGATCGGCCCGGCGGACCTGATGGCGCTGCGGGACTGGTCCAGTTTCCTGGCCCGCCGTCGGGGCCGCCCTGGCGGCCTGGACGGCCACGACGCCGGGCGTGCCGACGAGGATACGATCGATGACGCAGTGATTGAAGGCGACATCACGGATTCCGCCAGCCTGGTCGAGGCCCTGGACTGGCTGCCCCGCGACGGCTGGACCTCGGCGCACGGCCGCAGGCTGAGCCCGGAGGCCCGCGGCCGGCTGCAGCGGCTCTCTGACGAGCTCCGGCAGCTGCGCAGCTACATGGGCGACGATCTCACCACCTTGCTGGGCGAAGTCGAACGGGCGATGCTCCTGGACATCGAAGTTGCCGCGCGGCCCGGGATCAGCATCCATCAGGCCCGACGCAACCTGGACGCCTTCCAGGACGCAGCGGCCGGGTTCCTGCACACCTCCCACCGGGTCGACGTCCTGGCGTTCCTCGCCTGGCTTGAAGCCGCGGCGGCCGAGGAAAACGGCCTCGATGCCGCAGCGCCGGAGGTGAACCACGAGGCCGTCCAGCTCCTGACCGTGCATGCGTCCAAGGGGCTGGAATGGGATGTCGTGTTCGTTCCCGGGCTCAACGCCGGAGCGTTCCCCAGCAGCCGGGACTCGCGGTGGAGCAGCGGCAGTGCGGCATTGCCGTGGCCGTTGCGCGGCGATCGCGCCGATTTGCCCCAATGGGACCTCGACCAGCCGGACCAGAAAGGCTGGCTCGACGCGGAGAAGGACTTCAAATCTGCCGTCCAGGCGCACGGCGAAGCCGAGGAACGGCGCCTGGCCTACGTGGCGTACACCCGTGCGAAACACGTGCTCTGGATTTCAAGTGCCGCGTGGGTGGGATCCCGGGCCGGTTTGGCCGAGATGTCACCCTTTCTTTCCGGGCTGGAGGGCCTCACCGCCGACGGCGCAGCCGAAATCCACCCGCTGTCCGTCAGCGAGGACGCGCTGCCCGCGGATAGCCCCTTGACCTCTGAACTCGAAGTCGCCGCCTGGCCCTACGATCCCCTCGAGGGGCCGCATGACCCCCGGACAGGGAAACGGCTGCGGCTTGTCCCGGGCCGGCGTGCGGCCATGGAATCCGCCGCAGCCCGCGTCCTGCAGGCAATGGACGCCGGCCCGGACAGCCACGTGGACAGTGACTCGGCTGCGGCCCCGGCGCACGCCGGTGGAGACGGCGGACGGCGGCCAGTCCTGCGCGGCCCTGCGGCCGGATGGGCAAGCGAAGCGGCCACCTTGCTGGAACGCCGCTCCCGGCGTTCAGTGGTCCAGGACGTGCATCTGCCGGGCCATATCTCGGCGTCCACTCTGGTCGACCTGGAAGACGACGCAGGCTCCGTCGTGGCCCGCCTCCGCAGGCCGGTCCCGCGCGAACCGGGGATGTCGGCCCGCAAGGGCACGGCCTTCCACGCCTGGGTGGAGGAATACTTCGGCGCCGCCGGGATGCTGGACTTTGGTGAGGCTGCCGGCGCTGACGACCACATCGACGAGGCCTACGGCCTGGATTCCATGGTGGAAACTTTCCGCCAGTCCGAGTGGGCGCACCGCGCCCCCGCCCATGTCGAAGTCCCGGTCGAGACACGGATCGGCGACGTCGTGGTCCGGGGCAGGATCGACGCCGTGTTCCGTGACGCCGACGGCGGCTGGGACCTTGTGGACTGGAAGACCGGTCGCCGCCCCTCGGCGGCCCAGCTGAAGGTGAAGGCAGTCCAGCTCGCCGTCTACCGCCTGGCCTGGGCCCGGCTCAAAGGGATCCCATTGGAGGACGTCCGGGCCGCCTTCTACTACGTGGCCGACAACCAGGTGGTCCGTCCGCACGACCTCGGATCAGCGGAAAAGCTTGAGGAAATCGTGGCGGCCGCGCTGGGGAGGACAGCAGCGGCGAGGGGCGCCTAGGCGGATTCTTCCGGCCGGATCGCGCTTGCCGGAACTCGCCCAGCAGGGGGTTCTAGCGGGACGTGGTGTCGACCACCGTGATGGCGGCGGTCGACGTGTTGTCACGAGCGCCGGGCTCCACTGCGGATTCCGCCTGGACTGCGGACTTCGGCTGGACTGCGGAATCCGGCTGGACTGCGGAATCCGGCTGCAAGACGGCGATCGATTGCGTCGACGTGTCCTCGGCGGCGGGAACCGCAGTCTCAGCGTCGCTTTGCCCGGCCTCACCTGCGTCGGAATCCGGGACCCCTGCCTGCCGGGCATCGTCCTGCGTGTCATCAGCCTCGTCGGCAGCCGATGCATCGGCTGAGCCGGGGCTCCGGGGGGCCTCGGGGATGCTGGGCGCGGATCCGGCGACCGGCCCGGCGTCGGCGTCCGCGGCTGTGCCCTCGGGTGTTTCCGTGTCTGCGACCGGCTGTACGACGGCCGTCGGGGCGTCAGCCTCCGCCTCCCGCGGGATCGGGGTGACGTGCACGGCGGGCCTGACACTGATTTCAGCAGAAGCATCATCAGCCGGACCGGTACCGGGTACCGGCTCCATGGGCAGCAGCGTGACCTTGCTGACGGCGGGCGGCGCACCGCTGGCCGGATTGGCCGGAAGTGCCGGCGCGGCCGAAGCCGCGGGCGTCGCCGTCGGCGCATCGGCATCGGCACCTGCACTGGCTTGTTCTGCGCCGGGTTCGGGGGCCGCGACCGGCTGCGGCAGCGGTTCCACGCTGATGGGCTGGCCGCCGTGTTCGGCGACGTCGTCGGCCAGAGTGGCGAGCATGGACTCTGCCTCGTCGATCATGTCCTGGTTGCCGGCGGCCATGCCCTTGACCAGATACTGCGCCAGGGCGAATTCGGCGGACAGCGCAGCCCGCCGCAGCAGGTGGGCATCGGGAACATCGCGCCGGCTGGAGGTGTAGTGATCCAGGACCGCGTTCACAAAGTCCAGTTCGTTCGAGGCGACCAGCCAGGCCATGTCATCCGCCGGGTCGCCGATGCGCAGGTCGGTCCAGCCCGTCACGGCGGTCACCCGGTCACCGTCGACCAGCAGGTTGTCCTCGTGGAGGTCGCCGTGAACGACACAGGGATTGAAGCGCCAGAGGGAGACGTCTTCCATGGCGTGTTCCCAGCGCCGCAGCAGCAGCGGCGGGATTTTTCCGGTCGTGGCGGCCTGGTCCAGTTCATTGAGGCGCCGCTGGCGGAATTCGTTGGGCGTGTAGCTGGGCAGATCGGCATTGCTCACAATTGACCGCGGGAGGTCATGGATCGCGGCCAATGCCGCCCCGATTTCGCGGGCCACAGCGGGGGAGCCGCTGCTGAGGTCGTCCAAGGAGCGGGTGGCGCCGGCCAGGTGCGAGTAGACAAACGTGCTGAGCTGGCCCTGCCGGACAGTTCCCGCCACAGTGGGCATCAGGAACGGCAGCTCGGCCCGGATGCCGGGAGCAAAGGCCCGCAGAACCAGGAATTCGGTTTCCAGCCGGGCGCTGGCTTCGGCGTGCCGGGGGGAGCGGACACGCCAACGCTTGCCCTCGGAGTCCAGCAGGAGGGCTGCGTCGAAGTCCGCCGGATCGTCGGGCGCAGAGCTGACGGCGGTCGGGGTCAGGCCGGGCACCGCCGCTGTTGCTACAGCTGCCAGTTCGATAGGTTTCCTTCTCACCCTTCCACGGTAGATTGAGCGGCGCCCAAGACGGCGATGCACTCCGGCGAGTCTTGAGATAGGGACTAAATGAGGGCGAAAACCCCCGCAAACGGCCTGTCCCGCACACGCCGTGGAGCGCGCGGCGGCGTGGGCGGCAAATGTCAATTGTCTGCCCGAGTCAGTACGGTGGGTACATGAGTCTTGCGGAGTCAGCTACATCAGAGCAAACCCCCTCCGAATCCTCGGCACCCGACGCTGCGGCACCGCCGGTGCAGGTTCTGCCGGCAAACCACCTGATGGACACGGTCCTTCCCGTGCGCCCGGCCCTGGTCGACCGCGGATCCGCGGCACGCGTGAAACCCGGAATGCTGGCGGAGCTGGTGGGTTCAGGCTCGGCGCAGGCCATGGTTCTCTCCGGCCGGCAGGCCCTCGTCAGCGACAGCAGCCTCGTTCTCCTGGACGCGGCAGAGCTCGCCGGGCACTTGGCGAACACCCCGTACGCTCCGGAACACGTGATCTACCTCGGTTCCGCCCTGGCAGGTTCGGACCTCGACGCCGGCACCGAACTCGTCCTGTTCGTCCTGCCGCTCCAGTTCGAAGTCCGGGCCGAGGAGTTCGAGGCCCACGTGGCCGGCATCCCCAGCGATGCGCAGTGGGCGGGTTTCCGCGAAGTCGCGGCACGCTTGAACGCCACGGACACGGCACTGTTCGTCGAGGCCAGTGCCATCGCCAACTGGCACGCCACCCACACGCATTGCCCCCGCTGCGGCACCCCCACGCAGCCGGAAGCCGGCGGCTGGGTCCGGCGCTGCCCGGCCGATAACTCCGAGCACTTCCCCCGGACGGATCCGGCCATCATCGTGACCGTGGTGGGTCCCGACGGGAGGCTGCTGCTGGGTGGAGGGGGCCCGCTCGACGCGCGGAACTACTCGACCCTCGCCGGCTTCGTAGAGCCGGGGGAGTCGCTTGAACAGGCGGTGCAGCGCGAGATCGGCGAGGAAGTCGGGGTCCGCGTCACCGCCTCCCAGTACCTCGGATCGCAGTCGTGGCCGTTCCCCGCCTCCCTGATGCTCGGTTTCACGGCCACCACACCGGACACCGAAGTCCGGCCCGACGGCGTCGAGGTCACCAGGGCGCGCTGGTTCAGCCGGAGCGAACTGCAGGACGCGGTCCTCAGCGGCGAGATCGTCATTTCCAGCAGGCTCTCCATCGCCCGGTCCCTCATCGAACACTGGTACGGCGGCGTCATTGAGGACGCCGCGGACAGCGCCTGACCCGGCCTGCCCCCATCCGCAGGACACCCACTACTGACTGAGCAGCAAAAGTGACCACAGAGAAATTGAATTTCAGCACTATCCCCGGCGGGGAGCCGTCCGGCGGCACCACACCCGGCGGTACCACACCCGGCGATGCCCTGTCCGAAGTTGCGAGGGAACCGGACTCCCGATCGCTGGAGGAACGGATCCTCGGCGGACTCGACGCCGAGCAGCGCGAGGTCGCCAGCACCCTCCAGGGGCCCATGTGCGTGCTGGCCGGAGCCGGCACCGGCAAAACCCGCGCCATCACGCACCGGATCGCCTACGGCGTGCACTCAGGGGTGTACAGCCCGCAACGGCTCCTGGCCGTCACCTTCACGGCCCGGGCTGCCGCCGAGATGCGCAGCCGGCTCCGTGACCTCGGAGTCGGCAACGTTCAGGCCCGCACCTTTCACGCCGCGGCGCTGCGCCAGTTGCAGTTCTTCTGGCCGCAGGCGGTCGGCGGCACTTTGCCCAACCTGCTGGACCACAAGGCACAGATGATCGCCGAGGCCGCCAGGCGGCTCCGGCTCAGCACGGACCGCGCCTCCATCCGCGATCTCGCCTCCGAAATCGAGTGGGCCAAGGTGTCCATGCTGACCCCGGCGAACTATCTGGAAAATGCCCAGGGCCGCGGCACTCCGGGCGGCTTCGACCTGACGGCCGTGGCGCGGGTCTTCCAGTCCTATGAGGACGTCAAAACCGACCGCAACGTCATCGACTTCGAGGACGTGCTGCTGATCACCGTAGGCATCCTGCAGGAGGACCCGAAAGTGGCGGCGACCGTCCGCGAACAGTACCGGCACTTCGTCGTCGACGAGTATCAGGACGTCTCGCCGCTGCAGCAGCGGCTCCTGGAGCTGTGGCTCGGCGGCCGCGACGAGCTCTGCGTCGTGGGCGACGCCAGCCAGACCATTTACTCTTTCACCGGCGCCTCCCCGAAGCACCTGCTTGGCTTCAAAGCCATGTATCCCGAGGCCCACGTCGTCAAGCTGATCCGGGATTACCGGTCCACGCCCCAGGTTGTCAGGCTCGCCAACGACCTCCTCGGGGGCCGGCGCAGCGGCGGCCCCGTGGCGGACGCCGCCTGGGCCACACCGCTGCAGCTCGTGGCGCAGCGGCCGGCAGGCCCGGTGCCGCGGTTCACCGAATGTTCGGATGACGAGGCGGAAGCCGCCACGGTCGCCGCGCGGATCCGCGAACTCCTCGACGCCGGAACACCGGCGAGCCAGGTCGCCGTACTCTTCCGCACCAACGGACAGTCTGAAGCCTACGAACAAGCGCTGGCCTCGGCAGGGATCGGGTACCAGCTGCGCGGAGGCGAGCGGTTCTTCGCGCGTAAGGAGGTCCGGGACGCCATCCTTCAGCTCCGGGCCGCCACCCGGGCAGTGGCCGAAACCGCCACGCCCGAGCCACTCGGGCAGCTTGTCCGCGACATCGTCGCCTCCCTGGGCTACACGGACGCGGCGCCGCACAGCGGGGGCGCGACCCGGGAGCGCTGGGAATCGCTGGCCGCCCTCGTGGCGCTGGCCGACGAACTCGTGATCACCAGGGGCCCGCAATTTTCACTCCCGGATTTCGTCAACGAGCTCCAGGAACGGTCTCTGGCCCAGCATGCACCGACCGTCCAGGGCGTCACCCTGGCATCCCTGCACGCCGCCAAGGGACTGGAATGGGACGCCGTGTTCCTGGTCGGGCTGAGCGAGGGACTCGTGCCGATCTCGTTCGCGGACACTCCGGAAGCGGTCGACGAGGAACGCCGGCTCCTGTACGTGGGCATCACCCGCGCCCGCGAACACCTGTTCCTGTCCTGGTCCACTGCCCGGACACCGGGCGGGCGGTCCAACCGGAAGCCCTCACGCTTCCTGGATGGCCTGCGCCCCGACTCGGTGGCCAGCTCCCAGCTGAGGGGCAAGGGGCCGGCGCCGCGCCGGAAGGCGGCCGTCCCGGCGTCGTGCCGGGTCTGCGGCAGCATGCTCTCCAGCGGCGCCGAGCGGAAGGTGGGGCGCTGCAACCAGTGCCCGCCCAGTTACGAGGAACAGACATTCGACGCGCTGAGGCAATGGCGGAAGGACGTGGCCCTCGAGGCGGACGTTCCGGCCTTTGTCGTGTTCACCGATGCCACCCTGACCGCCATCGCCGAGGCTCGCCCCGAATCGCTGGAACAGTTGGCCCAACTCGCCGGCGTGGGCCCGTCCAAACTGGAGAAGTACGGTGAGGCCGTCCTGACGGTCCTGGCCGAAAGCGCGGTTCAGTGATGTCCGGTGCCGGGGGTTCCGGCGCGGTTCCGGCGGCCATACCGCTGACCACTGCCGACGGCGCCCCGGTGCTGGTGCGCCGGTCCGCCCGCCGACGACGCACGGTCGCCGCGTTCTGGGAAGACGGCACCGCCGTCGTCGCCATCCCCGCCTCCTTCAGCAGGGCCCAGGAACGGGAATGGGTTCACCGCATGCTTGAAAAACTGCGGCTCCAAGGGGCCCGGGGCGCGCGGGGTTCCGGCCGGCGGCGCCCCCGCAGTGATGCCGAGCTTGCCGCCCACGCCGCCGAGCTGTCGGCGAAGTACCTTGGCGGCAGGGCGGTGCCCTCCTCGGTCCGCTGGGTCACCAATCAGAATTCGCGCTGGGGTTCGGCGACACCGTCCGAAGGAACCATCCGGCTCTCGGCGAAGCTGCAGCCCATGCCGCAATGGGTAATCGACTATGTGCTGCTGCACGAACTCGCTCACCTCCTGGTGGCCGGCCACGATGCCGCATTCTGGCGGCTGCTGGCGGCATACCCGGAGACGGAGCGCGCCAAGGCCTTCCTGGACGGGGTCTCGTTCGCGACCTCGCGCGGCCTGGCGCCCGGCGGATACGACGAAGCCCCGGACGGAATCGAAATCCCGGCCGGGGCCCCTTAGCTTTCGGCTAGGCCTTCGGTTTGCCGCCGTCCTCCGGACGGTCCCCGTCGTTGGCCGGACGGTCGTCGTCGGCCGCCGGTTCCTGGCCGGACCCGGTGGGCTCCGCACCGTCGTCGGACTTAGCGGTGCCCCCGGTGTCGGTGCTCCCGGCGTCCGTGGCCTCGGTGCCCGCGGGTTCGTCAAAGCCTCCGCTGAGCAGCTTCTGCAGGGCGTCATCCACTTCGCTGTCGCTGGCCTCGGCGAGTTTCCGGCGTTCGCTGAAGCCCTGTGGATCTTCCAGGTCCTCTGCCGTGGGCAGCAGGTCGGGGTGCTGCCAAACGGCGTCGCGGCCCTCCACGCCACGCTCGTCCTTGAGCAAAGCCCAGAGCGCGGCGGCCTCGCGGAGCCGGCGCGGCCGCAGTTCGAGGCCCACCAAAGAGGAGAACGCGTGCTCCGCGGGACCGCCTGTGGCCCGGCGCCGCCGGACGGTTTCGCGCAACGCAGCGGCGGAGGGCAGCAGCTTCTCGGTCGCTCCCCAAGAAAGTTCGTCCACCCAGCCCTCCACCAGGGCAAGGGCCGTCTCCAGTTTTTCGAGGGCCTGCTCCTGGGCAGGTGTGCGCTGCGGCATGAAGACACCTTGCGAGAGCGCCTCCTGGATGCCCTCGGGGTTGCTGGGATCGATCTCCCGTGCGAGTTCTTCGATCTTGGACGTGTCGATGTGGATACCGCGGGCGTAGGCCTCGATCGCGCCGAGCAGATGCCCGCGCAGCCAGGGGACCTGGACGAAGAGGCGGGCGTGGGCCGCCTCGCGCACGGCGAGGAACAGGCGGATGTCGTTCTCCGGCAGGCTGAGGCCCTCACCGAACTTCGCCACGTTGGCCGGCAGGAGTGCCATTTCGAGGTCTGCCAGGGGCACACCGATGTCCGTCGAGCTGACCACCTCGGCCGAGAGTGCGCCGATCGCCTGGCCAAGCTGCATGCCGAAGATCGCCCCGCCCATGTTCTGGATCATCGAGGAGGCGCCGCCCATCATGGACTTCATTTCCTCGGGCATCTGCTCGGTCATGGCGGCGGAGAGCGCATTGGCAATGCTGTTGGCGACGGGCTCGGTCAGCCGCTTCCACGTGCCGAGGGTTTCCTCGACCCACTCGGCACGGGACCACGCCCGGCCGATCAGCCCCGTGGCCGGAAGCCCGGTGACCTGGTCGAGCCAGAGTTCGGCCAGCCGGAGGGCCTCATCGACCTCCCGCGACTGCTGGGCGGTGACCGAGGGATCGGATCCGCTCGCCGCAACCCGCCGGGCGTTCTCATGCGCCAGTTGCCAGTTCACGGGCCCCTCCGAGGGGGCGCTCATCATCGCCTGCACTTGGGAGAACATCTGGGCAAGGAGGTTTGGATCGTCCGGGAGGCCGGCGGCCTTGGCGAGTTCGGCGGGGTCGATATTGCCCATGCCCGCCCCGCCCATCAGGTTCTTGAGCATTTCGGCCAAGGGATCCTTGGGTTCCTCGTCGCCATTGGACGGATTGAGTGGGTTGGAGGTCATGATCCCGCCGATCGTCGGTGTGGCTGCTTCTCAACTTCACGGTACCCCTCGGCAAGAGCGGCTGTCTGCCGAAACCGCGCCACGTTCGCTGTAGGCAAAGAGCGGTCCGGGGTGCCAAGCGCGTAGGCTTGGAAGCTGGAATATTTGCACGCGGCAGCCTCGGGTTTGGCTGCGGCCCTGGTGCGTGGTCGCGGTGTCCTTTCAGGCTTGTCCTGCCGGGGCCGCCGGCCCTCGTGCCGGCACGGAGAGGTCGTTCAATGACAGTCACCCAAGGTGAGCAGCCCGCCAGCGACCCAGCGGCCGGCCCTGTCCGGGGCAGGAGGGCGCGGCTGGCCGGCATGGGCGTGCGGCGCAAGCGCAACAACCGGTCATCAGCCATGCTGGTCTCGGGGCTGCTGGCCGTTGCCCTGGGCATCACTGCGGTGAGCCTGCCGGTGCCCTACGTGATCGAGTCTCCCGGACCCACCTTCAACACAATCGGCCAGGACAACGGCAAACCGGTCATCAGCGTCAGCGGCCATGAGACGTTTCCCGCCAAAGGCAGCCTGGACCTCACCACGGTCTATGTCGACGGCGGTCCCAACGGTCCCGTCAGCGTCCTCGAGGCGTTTTCGGCATGGCTCAACGGGACCAAGGCCGTCTACCCGCAGGAGCTGCTGTTCCCGACCGGCGTCACCAAGGAGCAGTCCCAGCAGGAGAGCGCGACGGCGATGACCACCTCCCAGGAGAACGCCGTCGCCTCGGCACTGAAGGAACTGAATATTCCGTTCGGGCAGAAACTGCAGGTGGCCGGCCTCCCGGACGACTCCGCCTCGACGGGGCTGCTGCAGGCAGGGGACGTCCTGGTCTCCATCAATGACAAGCCCATCACGGCCCTCGGCGTCGTCCAGGCGGAACTGGCCGCCGGCAACGGCAAGCCCGTCAAGGTCATTGTGGAACGCGCCGGCGGCCGGGTGCCTGTCACCATCACTCCGGCCAAAAACAGCGCGGGCCGCTTCATCCTCGGCGTCTTGCTGCAGTACAAGTTCACCTTCCCGTTCAACGTCACCATCTCCCTCGACAAAGTCGGCGGCCCCAGCGCGGGCATGATGTTCGCGCTTGGCATCATTGACACCGTCACCCCGGGCGACCTGACCGGCGGCAAGCACGTCGCGGGAACCGGAACCATCACCCCGGACGGTGCCGTGGGACCCATCGGCGGGATCGCCCAGAAAATGCAGGGGGCGCGGTCCGGCGGGGCCACGTTGTTCCTGGCCCCGGCAGCCAACTGCGACGACGTCCTGGGCCACATCCCCGACGGCCTGCAGGTGGTCCGGGTGGAGAACCTCACCGAGGCCCGCAAAGCGGTTGAACTGGCCGCGTCAGGCGGCGACACATCGGGCCTTCCGGTCTGTTCCAGCAACTAGACTGACCGCGGAACTAAGCGCCCTCCCCACTCGTGGCACTAATGACGGCCGCCGCCGTCCCGCGGGGACCCTGCTGCAGGGCCCTGACGGAACGGCAGCGGCGGCCGTTAGAATGCATCAAACCCTGCAATACCGGCACTTAGCCGCCCGACTGAGTCACAGCAGCGACTAATAACTAAAAACCAGCAGTAGACGACCAGCTATGAGGTACCGAGTTTGTCCCGTCCCGCCAGCCCTGCCCCGCCCGGAAGACCCCAGACACGACGCGGCGCCCTGACGCCGACGCTCATCATCGTGGCCCTGATCGTGGTCGGATTCATTTTCTTTGCCAATGTCTGGACGGATGTCCTCTGGTACCAGCAGCTGGGCTTCTTCGAAGTGTTCATGACCGAGAACCTGGCCAGGATCGGGATCTTCATGACAGGTTTCGCCGTCATGTTTACCGCCGTCTTCTTCGCCATCCGGATTGCCTACCATGCGCGGCCGGTGTACGCTCCCGACTCGGAAATCCGGGACAACCTGAACCGCTACCAGGCCCAGCTCGAACCCGTGCGGCGCGTCGTGATGGTGGGCATTCCTATCCTCTTTGGCCTGTTCGCCGGCAGCGCCGCCGCCAGCCAGTGGCAGAAAGTGCTCCTGTTCTTCAACCAGGAGGCCTTCGGCCAGAACGATCCGCAGTTCGGCCTGGACATCAGCTTCTACCTCATGACCCTTCCGTTCCTTGGCTTCGTCACGGGGTTCCTCATCAGCGTCACGGTGGTCGCAGGCCTTGCCGGCATCCTCACGCACTACCTTTACGGCAGCATCCGGATCATGGAACGCGGAATCTTCACCAGCCGCGCCGCCCAGATCCACCTGGCTGTCACGGGCGCTGCCTTCCTGGTGCTGATGGGCGTCAACTTTTGGCTGGACCGCTATTCCACCGTGCAGAACAACGGCGGGCGCTGGGCCGGTGCGCTGTACACGGATGTGAACGCCGTCATTCCGACCAAGGCCATCCTGGCCGTGGCCGCGGCGATCGTCGCCGTGCTGTTCATCGTCGCCGCGGTGATCGGCAAGTGGCGTCTGCCGGTGATCGGCACCGCCATGCTCATCATCACGGCCATCCTCGCCGGCGGCGTCTACCCGTGGGTCATCCAGCAGTTCCAGGTCCGGCCCTCGGAGCAGACGCTGGAGAACGAATTCATCAAGCGGAACATCGCAATGACCCGCGCCGCCTACGGCCTGGACAAGGTTCAGGAGAAGCGGTACAACGCCACCACCGCAGCCACCTCCGGTGCGCTGGCTCCCGATGCGCAGACCACCGCCAACATCCGTCTGCTCGATCCGAACCTGATCTCGGATGCGTTCTCGCAGCTTGAACAGTACCGGCCTTATTACCAGTTCCCCAGCGCCCTGAATGTGGACCGCTACGAGATCGACGGCAAGATCCAGGACACGGTCATCGCCGTCCGTGAACTCAACCCGGACGGGCTGGCGACGAACCAGCAGTCCTGGCTGAACCGGCACGTGGTCTACACGCACGGCTATGGCGTCGTCGCGGCCAAGGGCAACAAGTTCACCGTGGACGGCAAACCGGACTTCCTGCAGTCGGGTATCCCGTCCAACGGCGCGCTCGGCAACGACTCGACCTATCAGCCCCGCGTCTACTTCGGCCAGGACTCGCCCGACTACTCGATCGTGGGTGCCCCGGCCGGTGCCGCGCACCGCGAGCAGGACCGGCCGGCGGCCAAGGAAGGCGACGGCGAAACGCAGTACACCTTCACGGGCAACGGCGGCCCGAACGTCGGCAGCTTCTTCAACAAGATCCTCTACGCGATCAAGTTCCAGTCCTCGGACCTGCTGCTTTCCGACGGCGTGAACGCCGAGTCCCAGATCCTCTACGACCGCAACCCGCGGGACCGCGTCGAAAAGGTGGCGCCCTACCTGACCGTGGACGGCAATCCGTATCCCGCCGTCGTCGACGGCAGGGTGAAGTGGATCGTGGACGGGTACACCACGAGCCCGTACTTCCCGTACTCCCAGCAGGAGCAGCTCTCCGCGGCGACGGCCGACTCGCAGACCGCCGCGAATCGGACGGTAGCCCTGCCGAACAGTTCGGTGAACTACATCCGCAACTCGGTCAAGGCCACCGTGGACGCCTATGACGGCTCTGTGACGCTGTATGCCTGGGATGACCAGGACCCGGTACTGAAGTCCTGGCAGAAGGTCTTCCCCACGTCGGTGAAGCCCTATTCCGAGATGTCCGGTGCGCTCATGAGCCATGTGCGGTACCCGGAGGACCTGTTCAAGGTGCAGCGCGAACTTCTTGGCCGCTACCACGTGACCAACCCGGACAGCTTCTACACCAACATTGACGCCTGGTCCGTACCCAACGACCCCACCGTCAAGGACGAGGTCAAGCAGCCGCCGTACTACATGTCGCTGAAGATGCCCGACCAGGACAAGCCGGCGTTCCAGCTGACCTCGTCGTTCATCCCGCAGGTAGTCAACGGCAACGCCCGCAACGTGCTCTACGGCTTCCTGGCCGCAGACTCCGATGCCGGCAACCAGAAGGGCGTCAAGGCGGACAGCTACGGGCAGCTCAGGCTCCTGCAGATCCCGCCGGAGACCCAGGTCCCGGGCCCCGGCCAGGCACAGAACAAGTTCAACTCCGACCCCACCGTTTCGCAGGCACTGAACCTGCTGCGTCAGGGTGCGTCAGCGGTGCTCAACGGCAACCTGCTGACCTTGCCGGTCGGCGGCGGCATGGCGTATGTCCAGCCCGTGTATCTGCGGTCTACCGGTGAAACCTCCTACCCGACGCTGCAGCGCGTCCTGGTGGCGTTCGGCGACAAGATCGGGTTCGCGCCCACGCTGGACGAGGCACTGAACCAGCTGTTCGGCGGAAATTCGGGGGCCGCGGCAGGGGACTCGGCGAACAAGGGTCAAACGCCGGCCACGCCCACCACCCCTGGTGGTACACCGGCAGCGCCTGGCACCACCGACGCGAAGGCAGACCTGAAGGCCGCCCTGGACGAGGCCAACGCCGCGATCAAGGCCGGCCAGGACGCCCTCGCAAAGGGCGACTTCGCGACCTATGGTGACCAGCAGAAGAAGCTGGCGGCCGCCTTGCAGAAGGCGCTCGAGGCCGAAGCGAAGCTGGAAACCCCGGCCGCCCCGGCGGGCACCGCCTCGCCGTCGGCCACACCGTCGGCCACTCCGTCAGCGACGGCGGGCAGCTAACGCAGCGCTAGCGACCAACGGCAGGCCGGGTTTGCCCTCTCCGGAGAGGCGAACCCGGCCTGTGGTGTAGACGGGCCGGCCGCGGTCTGCGCGGCTTTGGCCGCGGGGCCCCGGGGCCCGGGCGGAAGCTCCGGCGGGCGGCGAGATACACATCACGCCACCTCGATTTGGCCTCAAGTTCACCGGCAGGTAGAGTAGATCTTGCGACGCGGGGTGGAGCAGTTCGGTAGCTCGCTGGGCTCATAACCCAGAGGTCACAGGTTCAAATCCTGTCCCCGCAACTGGAGAAAAGGTCCGGAACACTGGAAACAGTGTTCCGGACCTTTTGCTTTAAGCACTGACTAGGCACCGCGACCGCGACCCGGAACCCGCGCGACGGGACCCGACACAACCGGCGACCGGAGGCGAGCCGGACATCCCTGGACCGGGACTGGGGCAGGTTTGGGGCCGTGGTCAGGACGGCCCGGAAACTAGGGTAGAGTTGATCAAGCGACGCGGGGTGGAGCAGTTCGGTAGCTCGCTGGGCTCATAACCCAGAGGTCACAGGTTCAAATCCTGTCCCCGCAACCAGGAAACACCAGCAGTACACAGAAAGGCCCGGATCTGATGATCCGGGCCTTTCTGTTTCCTCTGCGGGCGGCTACCTCTGGGGCGCCGCCCGGGCCCTCTTACGGGCGCTCAGCCGGCCGTCAGCCGTCCTGGAGCCGCTGATAGGTCGCCAGTGCGCGCGCCCGGGACTCGGCAAGGTCCACGATGGGTGCGGGGTAGCCGGGGGCGGCGCCGTTAGCTTTCCAGGGCTCGTGGACGGCTTTGTCGTCCAGCGCGGCGAGCTCGGGAATGTACCCGCGCAGATATCGCCCGGCGGCGTCGAACTTCTTGCTCTGCGTAACCGGGTTGAAGATCCGGAAATACGGCGAGGCGTCGGCCCCCGAGCCCGCGACCCACTGCCAGTTGGCCGGGTTGCTCGCGGCATCGGCATCCACCAGCGTGTCCCAGAACCAGGCCTCGCCCAGCCGCCAGTCGGCCAGCAGGTTCTTGACCAGGAAGGACGCGGCCGCCATCCGCACGCGGTTGTGCATCCAGCCCGTCTGCCAGAGCTGGCGCATGCCCGCGTCCACCATCGGGTAGCCGGTGCGGCCCTGCTGCCAGGCTTCCAGCTCGGCTCCGGCCGCCGGCTGCCACTCGAAGCGGTCGAACTCCGGCCGGTAATTCCGCGTCGCCAGGTCCGGATTCTCATAGAGCAGCTGCCAACAGAATTCCCGCCAGCCAAGTTCGGAACGGAAGATCCCGACGTCGGCCGGCGCTCCCGGCGCAAAGCTGTCCCGCAGTGTGTGCCAGATCCGGAAGGGGCTGATTTCGCCAAAACGCAGATGCGGAGAGAGCCGGCTGGTACCTTCGACGCCGGGGACGTCGCGGCCGGTGCCATATTCAGCCGCCGGCCCGTCCACGAAATCCGTGAGGCGGCTGTAGGCGCCAGCTTCTCCGGGGGTCCAGGTGGCAGCCAGCCCGGAGCTCCAATCGGGATCACGGGGGAGCAGGCCCCATACGTCGAGTGTTTCGCTTGCCGGCAGGCCGCCGCTGCGGGTGCGTGCCGGGGCCGGCAGCTGGTCCGGGGCCTCCAGAGGGTGCCGGGGCTCGGTGCCGGCCAGGCAGGCCTTCCAGAAGGGCGTGAAGACCTTGTAGGGGCCCCCGCTGCCGGTCCGCACGGTCCACGGCTCGAACATGAGGTTTGCCTGGAAGCTCGTGGCGTTCATGCCCGCGTCAGTGGCCCAGCTCTTCAGGCCGGCGTCGACGGCGCGTTCTGGCCCGCCGTAGCGGCGGTTCCACAGCAGGGTGTCGGCTGACGTCTCCACCGCGAGGTCCTGGATGATCCGGGCGGCCGGGCCGCGGCGGAGCACCAGCCGCGAGCCGGTGGCCTCCAGCGCGGCGGCGAGCCCGGCCAGGGAGTGGTGGAGCCACCACTTCACTGCTCCGCCCAGGGGCCGGACGCCGGGCGACTCCTCGTCCAGGATATAGACGACGGTCAGGGGTGTGCGCAGGGCGGCGGCTTCCGCCAGTGCCGGATTGTCATCCAGCCGGAGGTCGTCACGGAGCCAGACAAGGGTCGCAGACATGGATCCACGGTACACGCGCGGCCGCCGTCACGGCCGGCGGTGCGGTGCAAAAGGGCACAACAAAGGGCCGGGCTCCGGCGGGCGACCCTGAGGTGTCAGGCTCACCCGCCGTAGTCCGGCCCTGGGTCAGGAACGGCCGGCCGGTCAGAGCTTGTCGAAGTCGGCCTCGTCGACCGTGGAACCGGACTCGGTGCTCCGGTCCCCGGTGCCGATGGCGGCGGGGGAGCCGCCGGACTTCAGCGCTGCCAGCCGGGCTTCGATCTCGGTCTGCTCGCCCAGGTCTTCCAGCGAGTTGAACTGGGCGTCCAGGCTCGACTCGGCGAGTTCCTGCTGGCCGCGGACCTTGGCTTCCTCGCGGCGGATCTTCTGTTCGAAGCGGCCCACCTCGGAAGTGGGGTCCATGATGTTGATGCTCTTGAGGGCGTCGTGGACCTGGCTCTGGGCCGCTACGGTCTTGGACCGGGCCACCAGCTCATTGCGCTTGCTGGTCAGCTCGTTGAGCTTGCCCTTCATCTGGTCAAGCCCGTGCTTGAGCTTGTCCACCACCTCGGTCTGGGATGCGATGCTCGGCTCTGCGGCCCGGGCCTCGTTCTCAGAGCCCATCTGGCGCTGCAGTGCAATCTTGGCCAGGTTGTCGAACTTCTCCGCGTCTCCGACGTCGCCCTTGGCGCGGTATTCGTCGGCTTTGCGTGAGGCGGCGAGGGCCTTTTTGCCCCAGTCCTGGGCGTTGCGGACGTCCTCGTTGTAGTCGTCCTGGAGCATGCGCAGGTTGCCGATGGTCTGGGCCACGGCGGACTCGGCCTCCGCGATGTTGTTCGTGTAGTCGCGGACCATCTGGTCCAGCATTTTCTGCGGATCCTCGGCCTGGTCCAGCAACGAGTTGATGTTTGCCTTCGCCAGCTGCGCCATGCGGCCGAAAATGGACTGCTTAACCATGGTGTTACCTTTCGTCCTGCTCCGTTGTCTCACTGATTCCAGTGATCGATGGTGTATCGCATCTATTCGCTGTCCGGTCCGGCCGGCGCGTGGTCTGTACTCTTCCCGTCAGTGTTTCCCGTCCGGGGGCGGCCACAGCCTAGAAACTGCCGGAGTCGCCGCCGCCGAAGTCTCCGCCGCCGCCAAAGTCGCCGCCGCCACCCCAGCCGCCGCCGGAATCGTCGCCGCCCCAGCTGCCTCCGCCGCCGCCCCAGCCTCCGCCGCCTCCGCCGTGGAGGATCGAGTTGATGAGGATTCCACCGAGGATCGCGCCGCCGAGGCCGCCTCCGCCGCTGCCGCCGAACATCCCGCCACGGCCGTAGCCCTGGTTGGCGTAGCCGCCGAATTGGTCAACATCGGACTGGGCCAGCTGGGCGGCCTGCGCCGCCAGTGCGTGGGCCTGCTGCGCGTACTGCAGCGCAGTGACCGGGTCGGTGCGGGAGATCGAGAGCGCATAGTCCAGGTTCCGCTGTGCTTCGGCCAGGCGTGTGCGGGCATCGGTGCCCACGCCTCCGCGGCGGGCAGTGATGTAGTCCGACGTCGCGCTGATCTGGGCCTGGGCCGACATGATGCTCTGATGTAGCGAGGCCTGGGCGCGGCGGGCCTGTTCCTGCTGGTCGCGGATTCCGCCCAGGGACTGGTCCAGTGTCTGGTGCGCCGTTTCGACCCGCTCCAGGGTGGCGATGGGATCGATTTTTCCGCCCTGGATTTCCGCTTTGACCTGCGCCAGCGCCGCTTCGACGGCGGCCACCGGACCGGACAGCTCCGGATGGGCGCCGGACTGGAGCATCGCCTTGGCCTGCGCCAGGTCCTGGGCGGTGTCGACGACGGCGGATTCCAGGCCACTACGGGCCTCATCCAGGCTGCCGGCCACCTTGGTGATGGCCCCGATCAGCACGTTCGTCTGGTGCAGGCTTTCCTCGGCTGCCCGCACGGCCACCGCGGCAAGGCTGTTCTCGCCCGCGGCGAGCTTTTCCTGCGCCGCGGTTGAGGCGTTCTGCACGAATTCGAGGCGTTCCTTGGCCTGGTTGATGTTGTCCGCCACCTGGACCAGGGCGCTTTCGGCGTACTTGGCGCGCAGATCCGTCAGCGATTTTTCGGCGCTGGCAATCTTGGCCTCGGCTTCCGCGGCGCCGGCACCGACGGCGGCGAGGGCCTGCGGGGCGTTCTTCTCGAGCTCCCGGAGGGAATCGAAGTCCGCCTTCTGTTCCTGCAGCGAGGCCAGCGCGGCCTCGGCGCGGCGGATGATTTCGCCGAGCCAGCTCCGTTGCTGCTCCTCGGTGTCGGGAATGTGGTCGTCGAGCTGCTGCTGCAGCTTGAACGACTCCGTCATGTGGCCCTTGGCCTCCTGCAGCGCCTTCGTGAAATTACCCACCGCGGAATCGCCATACTGGGCCTGGGCGAATCCCAGTTCCTGCTCGCTGGACTTGATGGCGTCATCGGCCTCGATCAGCAGCGAATCGCTCTTACGGCGCAGTTCGGTCACGCTGAGACCCGCCAGCGGATCCGCCTGCGCACCTTGTGACCCCTTGGACGCTCCCGCACCCTGGCTGGCCTTCTTCCGGCGGTTGCGGAAGTACAGATAGGCTCCGCCTCCTGCCACGGCCACGACGCCGACCCCCACCAGTACGGCACTGCCCGCCCCGGCGTCGGACGGCACCGAGCCGCTGCCGCCGGACGCCGCGTCGCCCACCGCGGCAGCGGTGTCAATGGCCGCCTGCGCGAAGTCGCGCTTCCCGCCGGCCAGGTTCGGAACTATGGCGTTCTGGGTGATGTTCGACGTCTTGGAGTAGATCGCGCTGGCCGAGTTGGGGGAGAAGTAGTACTTCCCGTCGTCAGACATGGTGAGGATGACGTCGGCCTTGCCCATGCCCTTGTTCGTCGCGACAGCCTGGGCCCACGCCTTGGGGTCGGCCGGATTCTCAAACGTCTTTGCCGTGATGACATACAGGTTGTACTTGTGGTCCTTCAGGAGCTTCTGGATGGCGTCCTGAACTTCGGCCTTGCGGCCGCCGAGCACGTTCGCACTGTCCACGATGTTCTGCCCGGACGGGATGGTCACCGGATCTTCGGCCAGGGCTGGAGCGGCGGGGAGCGCCAGCAATCCAGCCACGCCAAGGACGGCGAGGAAACGATTCAACTTAGACCGCATGTGCAACCCTTCAGCACTTCTGGGACCGGTTCGGTCGAACCAGCCGTCACAGAATGCAGCAGCGCCCCCACGCAGATGTAAAGCCGCAGGTCGCTGTGGCATTTCCATTTGATTCTATGGTGCACCCAAATGGCAGTCCACCTAGGGGAATATGCCACCAGCGAAACGCGCTTAAACTGGGAAGCACGGGCCCGAAGGCAGCAATCCATCCGTTCAGGAACCTCCCAGTAAATGTCCGCTCTAGTGTCAGCCTGAGCGTCCATAGTTATAGGCAGACGAGGATGAAAGGAAGTCTCATGACTGAGAACCCAGTGCCGGGTGCGACACCGGAGCCGACACAACAGAACCAGGAACCGGGAGGACCCCAGGAGGGCTCGCCAGATCAGTCGCATGCCGGCCGCACGCCTGAGGCGGCGCCCGGAAGCGCGGCGCCCGGAAGCCCGGTGTCCGGAAGCCCGACGCCCGAGAACCCGACCCACCGCCTGGACCGCGCCGAGGACGGCGCGCCGCGGCCGGTCTACCAGCAGCAGCCCTCCGAGGCACAGCGCTCCGCCGCGGACACCCAGCAGTTCGGCGCCCCGGCCCAGCAAACCGGCCAGTATGGCGGGTTCTCCCAGGCCGGCCAGGGTCAGGGCCAGCCCACCCCGCCCGCCCACCCGCCCTACGGCCAGTCCCAGTCAGCCCAGTCCCAGCAAGCCCAGTCCCCGTATGGCCAGGCCCCGTACGGCCAGTCCTCGTATGGCCAGTCCCAGTACGGTGCCCACTCCGGCGGCCAGCCGGCGTCGGGTCCGTCCTATGCTTCCGTCCCGGGCTTTGCGAACGACCCCGCGCACGCCCCGAAGCGCAAGGCGGCGTTCGGCGTCCCGACCCTTGTGGCCAGCATCGTGGCGGCCGGCCTGATCGGCGGCGGCGTGGTGGCCGGCAGTAACGCGCTGCTGTTGGACCGTTCCTCCACGGCGGCCTCGAGCAACACAACCCAGGCCGGTCCGGTGATCGTCAACAACAGGGAAGACGTCAACGCCATCACCGCCGCCGCACTCAAGGCGTCCCCCAGCGTGGTGACCATCAAGGCAACCAGCGGAAGTGACGGCGGTACCGGCAGCGGGATCATCCTGGACACCCAGGGCCACGTGCTGACCAACACCCACGTGGTCACCCTCGACGGCAAGGCTGCGAACGCCACGATGGAGGTCCGGACGAGCGAGGGCAAGGTCTTCTCCGCGAAGATCGTCGGTACCGACCCGCTCTCGGATCTCGCCGTGATCAAGATCGACAACCCCTCGGGGCTGGTCCCGGCAACCCTCGGTGACTCGGGCAAACTGAACGTCGGCGACACCGCCGTCGCCATCGGTTCGCCGCTGGGACTCACCGGCACAGTCACGGACGGCATCGTCTCGACCCTGAACCGGACCATCAGCGTGGCATCCTCGGCTGCGCCGAAGGACGGTGCGGATAACTCCCAGGGCGGGGACCAGGGCTTCCAGTTCGCGCCTCCGGGCGGCGGCGAGACCCCGAGCACCGCGGATCAGGGATCCATCTCGATCAACGTCATCCAGACGGACGCGGCCATCAACCCGGGCAACTCCGGCGGCGCGCTGGTGAACACCAAGGGCGAAGTCATCGGCGTGAACGTCGCGATCGCCTCCGCCGGCGGCGACTCGGCCAGCGGCAGCAGCAGCGGCAACATCGGCGTGGGCTTCAGCATCCCCATCAACCACGCCAAACGCGTGGCCCAGGAGATCATCAGCGGCGGAAAAGCCACACACGCGCAGTTCGGCGTCAGCGTGAAGCCCAAGGCCGCAGGCTCGTCCTCCTCCGGATTCTCGGTGGGCGCGGAGGTCGCGACCGTCGAGTCCGGCTCGGCCGCTGACAAGGCCGGCGTCAAGGTCGGCGACGTCGTGACGAAGTTCCAGAACCTGACCATCAGCGATCCCAACCAGCTGACCGCCGCAGTGCGGGAACAGCCCGCCGGGGCCACGGTCAAGGTGACGGTCCTGCGCGGCGGCCAGCTGAAGGACCTCGACGTGACCCTCGGGACTGCAGCCGAGCAGTAAAAGCAGAGCAGTAGAAGCAGAGCAGCAGCAGGAAGGGCTGGGCGGCACCAAACGGTGCGGCCCGGCCTTTTCCGTGCCCGGCCGCATTCGTGCCCGGCCTCCGCTCACGGGGTGGCTCCTGTTGACGAGGACCCCCGGACGCGGCGGGGCGCTGACACAGACGTTAACCGTGGCCGCGCTGCCCGGCAGCTATATGGTTAGCTAGGAACAGCCCGGCTGCCGGGCATTCCGTGGCCATGTCCCCGCAGGGGCGGCTATCCACCCGCATGGAAGGCTGCTGTAGACACAGTGGAAGAAACTCTGAAAATCATTGTGCTGGTCAAGCACGTGCCGGATGCGCAGTTCGACCGCCACCTCACCGGTGCGGCCAACACGGTGGACCGCTCCGAGAGCATCCTGTCCGAACTGGACGAATACGCCCTGGAGGCGGCGCTGCAGCTGAGCGAGGCCCGCGGCGGAGAAGCGGCCGGCAACAAGGTCATCGCCCTGAGCATGGGGCCGGCCGGGGCCGTCAACGCGGTGAAGAAATCCCTCCAGATCGGCGCCTCTGAAGGCGTGCACCTCAGCGACGAGGCCCTTGCCGGTTCCGACGCCGCGGCCACGTCGCTGGCGCTGGCCGCCGCGATCCGCCACCTGGGCGCGGACGCCCCCGCAGACCTCATCCTCACCGGCATGGCCTCCACGGACGGCGAGACCTCGCTGGTGCCGGCACAGCTCGCTGAGCGGCTGGGGCTCCCGCAGGTAACTTTCGCCGCGTCCCTGGAGCTCGACGCCGGCAAGCTCACCGCCCGGCGCGACGGCGACACCCACGCGGACACCATCGAGGCCGACCTGCCGGCCGTCGTTTCGGTCACCGACCAGATCAATGATCCCCGCTACCCGAACTTCAAGGGCATCATGGCGGCGAAGAAGAAAACCATCACCACGTTGAGMCTGGCCGACATCGGCGTCGACGCGGCCCAGGTGGGCAAGTCCGGTTCCTGGACCGCCGTCGAGACCGCAGAGGTCCGTCCGCCGCGCACGGCCGGCACCATCATCACCGACGAAGGCGACGCCGGCATCCAGCTGGTCGAGTTCCTGGCCGCCCAGAAGCTGCTCTAAAGGGGATTATCCGAACATGGCAAAAGTACTCGTTTTCATCGACAACCCCGGCCGGGCGCTGAAGAAGTCGAGCCTGGAACTGCTCACGATCGCCCGCTCCCTCGGCGAACCGGCCGTCGCCTTCAATGGCGAACTGCACGATGATGCCGCTGCGGCCCTTGCTGAGTACGGCGTCCAGGCACTCTACCGCCCGTCCGCGGCCGACCTCGACGACTATCTTGTGGGCCCCAAGGCCTCCTACCTCGCCGCCGCGGTCCAGGCTTCCGGTGCCACCGTGGTCCTGACCGAAAACTCGGCCGAGGGCAAAGAAATCGCCGCCCGGCTCAGCATCAAGCTCGGCGCCGGTGTCATCACCGACGTCGTGGCCGTGGACCCCGACGGAACGGCCCACAAGTCCGTGCTGGCTGGTTCGTACACCACAACGGCCAAGGCCACGACGCCCGTGGCCGTTCTCACTGTCAAAGCCAACAGCATCACTCCCGAGCCTGCCGTCTCCGGTACGGCACCGGAGACTGTCACGATTGAGGTCCCGGAGACGGCCACCGCCGCCTCCGCACGCATCACCGCACGCAACGAAAAGCCCGCCAGCGGTCGCCCCGACCTGACCGAGGCGCGGATCGTCGTGGCCGGCGGCCGTGGCGTGGACGGCAACTTTGGTCCGCTGGAAGAACTCGCCGACGCCCTGGGCGCGGCCATCGGCGCCTCGCGGGCCGCCACGGACGCGGGCTGGATCGGGCATGACGCGCAGGTCGGCCAGACCGGCAAGACCGTCTCGCCGCAGCTCTACATCTCCGCGGGCATTTCCGGAGCCATCCAGCAGAAGGCCGGCATGCAGACCGCCAAGGTGATCGTGGCCGTGAACAAGGACGCCGAATCGCCGGTTTTCGAGATCGCGGACTTCGGCGTTGTCGGCGACCTCTTCCAGGTTCTGCCGCAGGCAACCGCGGAAATCAAGAAGCGCAAAGGCTGACAGCGTGAGCACCAACGCCGTTCCGGCGCAAAGCCCGTTCGACCCGGAGACCTCCCGGATCGAGCGGGTGCTTTGTTTCACCGCCCACCCCGACGACATCGATTTCGGCGCCGCCGGCACAGTGGCCGCATGGACCGCCGCAGGAGTCCAGGTGAGCTACTGCATCATGACCGACGGCGACGCCGGCGGCTTTGATCCCGCGCAGCGCGAAGAAATCGTGCGGCTGCGCGTTGCGGAGCAGCAGCGCGCCGCCGCGCTGGTCGGCGTCACGGACATCCACTACCTGCACCAGCGTGACGGCTACCTCGAACCCTCGCATGAGGTGATGCGCGAGGTGGTGCGCCTGATCCGGCAGCTCCGGCCCGACGTCGTGGTGTCCATGCATCCGGAACGGAACTGGAACAGGATCCAGAAGAGCCACCCGGATCACCTGGCCGTGGGGGAGGCCGTGACCCGTGCCGTGTATCCCGCGCTGGAAAACCCGTTCGCGTACCCGGAACTGGCCGAGTCCGGTCTGGAGGCCTACAAATTGCCCTGGTTGTGGCTCTTCGCCGGGCCGGAAGAGCGCGAGAACCACTTCGTGGACGTCACCGGGCACGTGGACAGCAAGCTTGCCGCCATCCACATCCACGTCAGCCAGCATCCCGACGTCGACGCCATGGAGCGCACGGTCCGCGGCCTCATGCTCGGCACCGGGGCCCGCGCCGGACTTCCCGCCGGACGCAGTGCCGAGGCCTTCCATGTCGTAACAGTCAACGGCCAGGGGACCATCGCCGGCTTCTAGTGTTGCCGCAGCACAACCTCTGCCATAAGCTGGCCTCTGTTTAAATCATATTTAATTGATGGAAGGCAGACTTTGATGGCGAAGACTGCGCAACACCCCGTTCTTGTGATCATGGGCGTCTCCGGATCCGGCAAATCAACTGTCGCGGGACTCCTGGCCGGCAGGCTGGGCTGGGACCTTGCCGAGGGCGACGACCTCCACCCCGAATCAAACGTGGCAAAGATGCACGCAGGACAGCCGCTGACCGACGAGGACCGGTGGCCCTGGCTCGAAAGCATTGCCGACTGGATCCGGTCCCGCACCGAAGCCGGGAATCCCGGCGTCGTAACCTGTTCGGCGCTGAAGAAGCGCTACCGGGACATTCTGCGCGGCGAAGGGGTGGTCTTCGTGTTCCTCGAGGGATCACGGGACAAGATCTCCGACCGGCTGGCCTCCCGTCACGGGCACTTCATGCCCCCGGCCCTGCTGGAGTCCCAGTTCGACGCGCTCGAAGCGCCCACAGCGGACGAAAACTTCATTTCCCTGTCCGTCTCCGCAACGCCGGCGGAAGAAGCGCAGGAAATCATCACCCGACTTAATCTCGACGCTGCCGACGCCAGGCCCTGAGCCTTCCCGCGTTCCGCCGCCACCAAGGAATTTTTTGTGAAATCACTGATAGCAACGCAGCTTCCGGCTGCCGTTGAGGCCGGGTCCGGCATCAACACCCAATTACTCATCATCGCGGGCCTGGGCATCGCCCTGCTCGTGGTGCTGATCGCCAAATTCAAGTTCCACCCCTTCCTGGCCCTGATTCTGGGGTCCGGATTCGTCGGCCTTGCCGCAGGCGTGGAACCGGCCAAGGTGATCATCAACTTCGAAGACGGTGTGGGCGGCGTCCTGAAGGAAGTGGGCCTGCTGGTTGCGCTCGGCGCGATGCTGGGCAAGCTGCTCGCCGACTCCGGCGGCGCCAACCGGGTGGTCGACACTCTTCTGGCCAAGGCCACCGGAAACAAGCTGGTCTGGTCCATCACGCTCGTCGCCGTGATCATCGGCCTGCCGATGTTCTTCGAGATCGGGCTCGTCCTGCTGCTGCCGGTGATCGTCCTGGTCACGCAGCGCTCGAAGATGCCGCTGATGCGCATCGCGATCCCGGCGCTGGCCGGCCTGTCCGTGCTGCACGGCCTGGTGCCGCCGCACCCGGGACCGCTCATCGCGATCAGCGCCGTCAAGGCGGAACTGGGCACCACCCTGGCCCTCGGCATCCTTGTCGCCATCCCCACGGTGATCATCTGCGGCCCGCTCTTCTCCCGCCTGGCAGCCCGGTGGGTGCCCGTGGGCGCCCCCGCCGTCGCCGGCGGCGTCGACACCGTGCACGGCGCGGACACGGAGGGCGTCAAGCGCCCGCCGAGCTTTATCGTGACGCTGTCGACCATCCTCTTCCCGGTGGTGCTCATGCTGCTCAGGGCTGTCGTGGACATCATCTGGCCCGATCCCAAGACCGCCCCGGCCATCCGGATGTTCTTCGACTTCGTCGGGCAGCCGCTGGTGGCGATGACCCTGGCCGTCCTGCTGGCCATGGTGACCTTTGGCTACGCCGTGGGCCTGAACGGCGCCAAGATTACGAGCAAGATTGCTGCCAGCCTGGGCCCGATCGCGGGGATCATCCTGATCGTCGGCGCGGGCGGCGGCTTCAAGCAGACGCTGATTGGCGCTGGCGTGGGTGACTCCGTGAAGGCCTGGGCCGAGGGGACCAACATGTCCGTCCTGCTGCTCGGCTTCATCGTGGCCGTTGCCCTGCGCCTGGCGACAGGCTCCGCCACCGTCGCGACCGTGACGGCCGCCGGCATCGTGGCGCCGCTCGCCAGTTCGCTGACGCCGACGCACGCCGCCCTGCTGGCCCTCGCGATCGGCGCCGGCTCGCTGTTCTTCTCGCACGTGAACGACGCCGGGTTCTGGCTCGTCAAGGAGCTGTTCGGACTCACGGTGGGCCAGACGTTCAAGACCTGGTCGGTCATGGAAACGTTGATCTCCGTGGTGAGCTTCGGCCTGGTCATGCTGCTCTCGCTGGTCATTTAGCCGGGTCACGAAGTCAGCCGGACAAGCCGTTAGCGCGCCAACGCAGAAGCCGCCCGAGCCTTGAGTCCTTCCTCGGAAGGAGCCAAGGCCCGGGCGGCTTTCTGCGTCCGGGCGGCCTGTGTGAACCGCGCATGGCTGGGTCCTGCGGTGGCTAAGCGTTCAGCGGCGCCGCGGCGACGGTCGGCAGGGTTGGTGTCGCGGATCCGCCTTCGGGTTCCACGGTGATGCCCAGGGCGGCGGCGGAGCCGATGCCCTTGACCACCGCGGGCTTGGACAAAGCTTCAGCGTCCATGAGCCCCTGCGACACCGGGGCCGAGCCGTCCTTCGGGATCAGCCACATCTGGTACACCTTGCCCGCGGGCGGAGCCGGGACGCCGTTCATTTTGACGACGGCGGCGTCCTTGGACGGGGAAATCGACACGGTGGCCGTGCCGCCGCCGTTGACGTCGACAGTGGCCTGCCGGACGTCGCTGGCCTGCATTACCTGGTTCAGCGGATCATTCTGGTTTGCCACATACGCGCCCACGCCGACGCCGCCCAGGGCGATCACGGCTGCAGCGGCGACGCCGACAAGCCAGTTCCGCATGCCCTGCGGACGGCGGCGTTCTTCCCTGCGCTTGCGGGCCGCGCCGAGCTCGTCAGCGGCGGCTATTCCCGAGCTCTCGCGTACCGGATGTGGCATCACAGGTGTCGTTTGCGGACCCGTGCCGGGCAGGGGCGTTGCCGCGGGGGACGGCTGGGCCGCCGGCGCCGGCAGGGAGGCCATGATCCGGTCCAGCAGCCCGGGCGGAGGCTCTTCCTCGGCCGTGAAGCTGGTGGCCAGGGTCTCCCTGGCCTGCCGGACGCGGTCATTGAAGGCATCGCGGTCTGCGGCCGGTGCGGAGGCGAGGAACTGCTCGATCGCGGCGCGTTCGGCGTCGTCCACGGCGTTGAGGGCGTAGACCTCGGCAAGGTCCACGACACGGCCGGAAGCCAGGTCGGTGGCGATCTCGGCAGTGAAGCCGCCCGGGAGGCGGTTGTCGTTCTCATGTGGGTTCATGTCGGTCAATTCAGCTCACCCCCAGGCAGGTCTTCAGTCGGATCAGTCCATCGCGGATGCGGGACTTGATGGTAGGAACCGCGGCGTTCAGCCGCTCGGCCACTTCCCGGTAGGTGAGGCCGCCGTAGTATGCCAGCCGCACGGACTCCTGCTGCGTATCGGTCAGCGTCTCCAGGCACCGGACCACGGTCTCGGCCTCAAGCCGGCTGCCGACCTCGTCTGAGACGGAATCGTGGTCGATCTCCTGGCTGCTGGCCCCGTATTTGGCTTCGCGGTCCGTGGCGGACTGCGAGGACCGGACCTTGTCAACGGCACGGCGGTGCGAGATGGTCATGAGCCAGGCGAGCGGGCTGCCGGCCGCGGGATTGAACTTGGCAGCGTTCTGCCAAACCTGCAGGAAGACTTCCTGCGTGGTGTCCTCGCTGAGTTCGGTATCGATCAGGACCCGGCGTGCCATGCCGAAGACGCGCCTGGAAGTGAGGCTGTAGAACTCTGCGAACGCCGCCTGGTCGCCCTGGGCAATCAGTTCCAGCAGGCTGCCGAGCCGGCCGTTGATGTCGGCTGAGGTACCCGCAGGTGCTGCGGCCTCGGGGTTCGGGGCATTCGGAGTATCCATCACTCCCAAGCATAAGGCGCCCAGCGGCGCAAGAGGGCCAAGGCGTGCTGCATGCGGCGGGAGGCCGGCCCCTGCCTCCCGGGCGGGGTGTCTATACAGATGTACTGTTCTCACCCGCCTCTCCTCGCTCCCTTCCGCTTCTCCCAAAACGCTGAGTCGACGGTTTCGTGTGCCCGCCTTCAGAAGTGATTCGGCGCAGCCCGGAACCCGGATGGGCGCGATCTGCGGGATTCTTTCCCGCGGGCTCCCTAGGGGGCAGCCGCCGGTTCAACCGGCCGTACGCGGCGGACTCGCTACAGCTTGGCCCCAGCGAACCCGTTCTGGCGCCATGCCTCATAGACGGCGATGGACGCCGCGTTGGCCAGGTTGAGCGACYGGAGGGAGGGCAGCATCGGCAGGCGGACGCGGGACGTCACCCGGGGGCTGTGCTTGATGTCCTCGGGCAAACCCACGGATTCAGGACCAAACAGCAGGACGTCGCCGGCGCGGTATCTGATGTCTGTGTAGGTGGTCTCGCCGTCGGAGGTGAAGGCAAATACCCGTTCCGGCTCCAGCGCCGCCCAGGCTGCGTCGATGTCCGGGTGGACGGTCACGACGGCGAGGTCGTGGTAGTCCAGGCCCGCCCGCCGGAGCTTGGCGTCGGAAAAATCAAAGCCCAGGGGCTCCACCAGGTGCAGTTCGGCGCCCGTGATGGCGGCAAGCCTGATGGCGTTTCCGGTATTGCCGGGGATTTCGGGGGTGTGGAAGAGGATGCGGAACACCGTTCCATCCTAGCGAGCCGCCGGCGTCGGCCGTGCCGCGGGCCCTCCGTCCCGGAGCCCCGTGGGGGAGGGCCAGCGGCGGAACCTAGTGCATTCCGCGCAGCAGGCGGGCCAGCACGGGCACGTTGACGGTGTTGGGGGCCGGCCCCGAGCCGAGGAACTGCTTGAGGCCGCGGGCCAGGCCCGCGGCGTTGACCACCTCGACCAGCCCCGAACCTTCCCCGTACCCGCTGCCCTGGCCGCCGGGTGCGCGGCGGTGCCGGTCGATGACCGGTTGATGCAGGTTGCCGTCCGTGCTGTGGACAACAATCCAGCCCGTGACGTTGAGCTCGGGAAAAATGTCCTGCATCCGGCGCACGACATGGGCCAGTTGGGGCGGGGCGACGGAGCGTCCGCCGTGTGTCAACGTGCTGCCGTTCCACGCGTAGGCGCCAGGCGGCAGCAGCATGGACCCGATGATTGCGAGCCGGTACCCGGCAAGGACTGCGTGGTCGATATGGCTGTTGTCCGCCGGGGACTGCAGCCCGTTGACAAGGCGCGCCGACGGGATGGTGGTCAGGATCTGCCTGCTGATGAGCTGCACAGTCCGCATCTCGCGTTGGATCCGGGCCTCGGCCCCGAAGATCCCGCGCTTGCGCGGCATGCCGTGGACCTGCTGTCGGGCTACACCGGCGGGAATCAGCGGCACCGCCGTCCCGTCGCCAAACTGCTCGAACGGGGGCACATAGACGGGCGGGTCGGCAGCCGTATTCCGCGGCGTGTTCGGGCGGCGCACGTTGGCGGAGGCCCTGCTGCCTGCGGCCGGGGCGTCGAAGTGGGCGCCCTCGTCGCCGGCGGTTGAGGAATATGCGCTGCCGTAGGAGCGGTCATAGTCCGCGCGGCGCTTTGCGTCGATGAGTGTCTCGTACGCGAGGGTGACACGCCGGAACGCTGCGGGATCGCCGCCGTGATCCGGGTGCGCGAGCCGGGCGGCCTTGCGGTACGCCACTTTGATGTCCTTCTCCGTCGCCGTCACGGGGATCCCGAGGACCTGGTAATGCGAGCTGCTGCCCTGCGTCAAACAGAGATCCTTTTCATCGATGGTGCCGGCGTTGAGAATGCCGGACCGTTCGTGGGCGCCCGGCAGGCCCAGTTTAACCGGCTGGGGGAATAACGTGCGCGCGTACCGGGATGGTTCCCGGCGGCTGGCATAATTGCGCGCATGCTGATCGCCGTCGCCGTCAACCCGCGCGCATCCTTTGGCCGGGCGCGGCACGCCGGGAAGGAAGCGGCGTCGCATTTCCGCGCAGCCGGGGCGGAGGTCCTGTTGCTGTGCGCGGACAACTATGCCGGGCTCGCGCAGGCGGTTGAGGACGCACTGGAGGCGGGCGTGGACACCCTCGTGATGGTGGGCGGCGACGGCATGGTCCACCTTGGGTTCAATGCGCTTGCCGGTGCCGCTGCACGTGCCGGCGCCGGCGCCGGCGCCGGGGACGGCGGCCGGGTTCCGCTGGGCATCATTCCCACCGGGACGGGCAACGACACGGCCCGGGCGCTGGGCCTGCCGCTGCACAACCTCCCGGCGGCCTGCGAACGGGTGCTGGAGTCTTTGGCCGACGGCGGCCGGATGATCGACGCCGGCAGGATCACCGCTGGAGGAACCTCCCGCTGGTTCGCGGGCGTGGTCTCGGCCGGGTTCGATGCCGCCGTCAATGAGCGGGCCAACCACTGGCGTTGGCCGCGCGGCAAGATCCGCTACCAGCTCGCCATGCTTCGCGAACTGGCCTCGTTCCGGGCCATCAATTACACGGTGACGGCCGACGGCGTGCGGTGGCAGCAGGACGCCATGCTGATTTCCGTCGCCAACGGCCAGTCGATCGGCGGCGGGATGAGGATCGTCCCGGAGGCCGTCCTTGATGACGGCCGCCTGGACCTGTTCATTGTCAGCCGGTTGTCCCGGACCGGGTTGCTGGCCGTGTTCCCGAAAGTGTTCGCCGGCAAGCACGTGGGCCACCCCGCCGTGCAGCTTCGCCGGGTCCGCACCGTGGAACTGGCGGCCAGCAACATCGTGGCCTACGCCGACGGCGAGCGGATCGGGGCGCTCCCGATGACCATCGAGGTCGTTCCGCGGGCCGTCTGTGTTCTCGCGTAGTGGCCCGGCGTAGCGGCTTGGCCTAGGCGCTAGGCGCTAGGCGTCGTGGCCGGCGCGGCCTTGCGCGGCCTTGCGCGGGGACAGCCTGTTCAGTGCCAGGGCGCCCACGAGTAGTCCGAAATCACGCAGTGCGACGTCATAGAAGCCGCCGAGGACGATCAGGTTGATGATGATGCCCAGCAGCCAGGCGGCCACGAGTGCCGATCCGAAGCGCGGGCGCAGCGCCACCATTACGCCGGCGATGATTTCCACCACGCCAACGATGTACATGATGGTCTGGGCCGGCAGCGGGACTACCGAGGTTACCACGGGGGCCAGGTACATGGTCCAGTCGGTCAGCAGATTCGTGAACTTGTCCAGACCGAACAGGATGGGCGCAACCGTAAAGACGGTCCGCAACAAGAGAAATGCCTGGCGGTGCGGGTCCGCCGCGAGCTGCTGTGCGTCAGTGGCGAGGGCTGGGGAAACTTTCATGGCATGCTCCTTCTAAAAATGGATAATTCGATTTTAGAACGCTGCAGGAGGATTAAGCAATGATTCTTGTTTTTAGAGATATTCTTGTTCCATGACCAAACTTCCGTGGAACCGCAGGCTTGCGGCGGTCGCGTCCCTGGGCGACGAGAGCCGCAGGATGCTGTTTGACTACGTCGCCTCAGCGGCAGACGCCGTCGGCCGGGACGACGCCGCCAAGGCGGTGGGCCTGGCACGGAGCACAGCCTCGTTCCATCTGGACCGGCTGGTGAAAGACGGGCTGCTGGCCGTGGAGTTCCGCAAGCTCGGAGGGCGGGAAGGCCCCGGTTCGGGCCGGCCCGCCAAGCTGTACCGGGCCGCCGTGGATGAGGTGGAGGCCTCCGTCCCCGACCGCCACTATGATCTCGCCGGCGAGTTGCTGGTTTCCGCGATCGAAGCTGCAACCAGCGACGGCGGATCGCCGCAGGATGCCCTGCTCCGGGCCGCACGCGCTAAGGGGCAGTCAGCGGCTGAGTCGGCAGCCCGTGCACCCGGGCGCGAGCCGGCAGGGGCCATCGTGGCGGGGGATGCGGAAACCGCCGGCGGGCCCGAAGGTGCCGGCCCGTTCGCTGACTTCCTGACGGGGCAGGGCTACTGCCCGGCGGACGACGGCGGCGGGGGACTGGTGCTGATGAATTGCCCGTTCCATCGCCTCGCCGCCGGGCATGCAGATGTGGTCTGTGCCATGAACGGGGCCTACCTGGGCGGGGCATCCGCGGCCCTGGGGATCGACCCGGGGCGGATCGAGGCGCTCGCCATCGAAGATCTCAGGGAGCAGGGGAGCGCGCAGCCCGGGCAGTGCTGTGCCCGCATCCTGCCTGCATGACAGGGCTGCCTGGCGTGGCCGTACTGCCGGCATGGCCGGACCGCCTGTGGGACCCGGACCGCCCGGCATCGCGGCTACCGGCCCCGCGCCCCCGCCGTTGAGGCGGCCGGCGCTCCGAGCCTGGGCCGGCCCTTGATCCCGGTCAGCAGGACGCCTCCGATCACCGTTAGGCCGCCGACGATCTGCACAGGAGTGAGCGGCGTCCCCAGCAGCACGGTGATGATCGCCGTGAAGACAACCATCAGGTTGAGGTAGTTGCCCGCGGTCCCCGGCGGCGTGGTCCTCAGCGCCAGGTTCCAGAGGAGGTAGGAACCAAGGGAGGGGAACAGGGCGATGTACGCCAGTGACCAGCCTTCGCCCGCGGTGTCGGGGAACTGGACGTTCATGGCCAGGGCAAACGGCGCCAGCGTCACGGTCGCAATCGCCACCTGTACGGCCGTGGCGGAGATGGCCGGCACCTTCAGCCGGCGGGCAATGATTGTGTAGAAGCCCCAGACGATGATCGCACCGGTCATCAGGAGTTCGCCGGTATTGATGGAGAGGCTGAACACGCGTGCCAGCTCACCCTGGGTCAGGACGAGCAGCACACCCAGCAGGCCAAGACAGATGCCGAGCCAGCCCAATCGGGTGGTCCTCTCGCCGAGCAGGACGATCGCCATGACCACAATCAGGGCCGGGTTGGCCGCCGTAATGAGGGAGGCGTTCATCGCGGACGTGTATCCGAGCGCGCTGTAGAGCAGCAGCGTGTAGCCGCTCATGCCCAGGACGCTCAGCGCCAGGAGCACGGGCCAGCGGCGCAGCACCGCGCGCCAGTCCGGTTTCTCAACGAAGTGGGCCAGGAGCAGCAGCGGCACGGCGGCCAGGCTCCAGCGCCAGAAGGTCAGCTCCAGCGGCGTCATGGAGGCGACGGCGGCCTGTCCGACGACGTAATTGCCGGACCAGAACAAGGTGGCCAGCACAAGGTAGAGGGGCGATTTCACCGCTTGAATGTACACCAGCCCCGCGCCCTTCCCCGGCGTCTTCGCCCAGCGCCGCCGAGGGGGGCGCAGGCGCCACCGCAGGTAGAATTGGGCTGTGCCTGTATACCTCGACCACGCCGCCACCACCACCCTCGCCCCGGAGGCGCTGGCTGCACTGACGCGCGAACTGGCCCGGACCGGCAACCCTTCCTCGCTGCACGGATCGGGCCGCCGTGCCCGGCGCTCCGTAGAGGACGCGAGGGAAGTGCTGGCGGCGGCCGCCGGTGCCCATCCCTCGGAAGTCATCTTTACCTCCGGCGGGACCGAGGCGGACAACCTTGCAGTCAAGGGCCTGTACTGGGCGCGGCGCGCCGAGGACCCTGCGCGTACCCGCATCCTGTGTTCCGCCGTCGAACATCACGCGGTGCTGGACACCGTCGAATGGCTCGAACGGCATGAAGGTGCCGAGGTCTGTTGGCTCCCGGTGGACGCCGAGGGCCTCGTGGACCTGGCGGTGCTCGAGGCCGAGCTGTCCCGGGATCCGGCGTCGATCGCCCTGGTGACCGTCATGTGGGCCAACAACGAGGTCGGCACCATCCAGCCCGTCGCCCGCGTTGTGGAACTGGCCCACGCTGCCGGCGTGCCCGTCCACTCCGACGCTGTCCAGGCTTTCGGCTCCATACCCGTTGACTTCCGCGGGACGGGCCTGGACGCGATGTCCGTCTCCGGGCACAAGATCGGGGGACCGGTTGGCGTCGGCGCACTCATCCTGGGCCGGGCGGTGAAGCTGACACCGGTCCAGCATGGCGGCGGCCAGGAACGCGACGTCCGCTCAGGGACCCTGGACACTGCGTCGATCGCCGCCTTTGCCGCGGCCGCCGAGGCAGCCGCCGCGAAACTCCCCGAGGAGGCCGCCAGGATCGCGGCCCTTCGGGACCGGCTGATCGACGGCGTCCATGAGGCCGTCCCCGAAGCCGTGCTCCGGGGCGCCCCGGGCCCCGGGAGGTTGCCAGGCAACGCGCATTTCACGTTCCCCGGCTGCGAGGGAGACTCGCTGCTGTTCCTGCTGGACCTCGCCGGCGTCGAATCCTCCACGGGCTCCGCCTGCACTGCAGGTGTTCCGAGGCCCTCACATGTGCTGCTGGCCATGGGCCTGGATGAGGACACGGCGAGGGGTGCGCAGCGTTTCACGCTGGGGCATTCCTCGACCGACGCCGACGTCGATGCCCTGCTCGCCGCACTGCCGGGCGCCTACGCGCGGGCCCGCCAGGCCGGCATGGCCGGGCATGAGTCCAGCATCCAGACCGCGGGAACGGTGGCCCGTGAATCTGCCCGTCAGGCTTCCGCGGGGAGCTAATTCAGGAGTTGATCCAGCGGTGCCGAGGAATCGGCTAGCAGGTCCGGGCTCACGGGGGTGCGTGCGCTGATCAGCGCCTTGATCGCTTTCTGCGGCTTGGCGGAGCGGGGCCAGTTGACGTTCATTCCGGCCACCACCTCGCCGCCCCGCTGCCAGAAGGCAATGAACTCCTTGTCCGCAAGCGAGCCGCGGATGACCGGTGGCCCGCCTACCAGCGTGGGGAAGCCCGAGTACTCCATGCTGACGTCGTACTGGTCCGTGTAGAAGTACGGGATGGTGTCCAGTGCGGCGTCGAGGCCGAGCATCGCCTTGGCAGCCACCTTGCCGCCACCCAGGGCATTGGACCAGTGCTCGCTGCGGTGGTGCTCTCCGGTGAACGGGTGCAGGGCATTGGCGACGTCGCCGGCGGCGAAGATCCCGGGCATCGAGGTCCGCAGCGACGCGTCGGTGAGTATGCCGTTGCGGATCCCGATGCCGGCCGCCTCGGCCAGGCTGAGCTCCGGCACCACGCCCACGGCGATGACCACGACGTCGGCGGGCAGGACCTCGCCTGCGTCGGTGACCACCCCGGTGACCCGTCCTGACCGCCCCTGAATCTCGGCAGCGGCCGCCGGAAGTCGGAACCGCACGCCGTGGGCCTCGTGCAGCTCGCGGAAGAAGCCACCCAGGTCCGGGCCGATCGCCGCCCCGAGCGGCACCTCCTCCAGCCCCAGCAGGGTGACGGAATTTCCGTAGGTGCTGGCGGCGGCGGCCAGTTCCATCCCGATCCAGCCGGACCCGATCATGACCACGTTCAGGCCGCCGTCGGCGAGGCGGGCGTGGAGGCGCCGGCTGTCCTCCACCGTCCGGAACGTGCTGACGCCGTCGAGCCCGATGCCTTGCAGGGGGATGCTTCTGGGCCGCGCTCCCGTGGCGAGCAGCAGGGAGGCGTACTCCAGCTGCCCGCCGCCGTCCAGAACCACGGCCCGGGCAGCC
Organism: Arthrobacter sp. P4_F10; assembly: GCF_056401435.1. Taxonomy (NCBI): domain Bacteria; kingdom Bacillati; phylum Actinomycetota; class Actinomycetes; order Micrococcales; family Micrococcaceae; genus Arthrobacter; species Arthrobacter sp. P4_F10. The sequence continues at coordinate 371,461 of NZ_JBFUJJ010000002.1, read as the reverse complement.
GGGTCCAGAGCCGTGACCTGGACGCCGAGCCGGAGGTCGACGTCGTTCGCGTCGTACCAGTCTTCGGGCACCACCGGCAGGGCGTCGTCGCCGGCCTTGCCCAGCAGGTACTCCTTGGACAGCGGCGGGCGTAGGTACGGCTGGTGGGACTCGGCGGCCACCAGCACCACCGGGCCGCTGAATCCCTCCCCCCGCAATGTCTTGGCTGCGGTGGCACCGGCCAGTCCGCCGCCCACGATCACGATGTTTTCAACAGCCATGTCCGCTCGATTCCCGCGTCTGCGCGCTTCCGATTCTAAAACCGCTAGTCCTGACGCTAGAAGCGGGAAGCGGCCCCGTCAAGGCTTTTTGGGGAGGATTCGGCGTGGCGATAGAATGGCGTCGCAGGCATTGTGCTATTTCCCCGGACTTTCAGCGAGCCACAGCCCGGTGCCTGCGACACCCTGAACCCTATAGAAAGCCAGTATGCGAGTTCTTGCAGCAATGAGCGGCGGCGTTGATTCCGCCGTTGCCGCCGCCCGCGCCGTCGAGGCGGGGCACGACGTCGTCGGCGTCCACCTCGCGCTGTCCCGGATGCCGGGCACCCTGCGAACCGGCAGCCGCGGCTGCTGCACGATCGAGGACTCCCGTGACGCCTGGCGTGCCTGCGATATCCTCGGGATCCCCTACTACGTCTGGGACTTTTCCGAGCGGTTCAAGGAAGATGTGGTCCAGGATTTCATCGATGAATACGCCGCCGGCCGCACTCCCAATCCGTGCATGCGCTGCAACGAGCGCATCAAGTTCGCCGCCCTGCTGGAGAAGGCCATCGCCCTGGGCTTCGATGCCGTCTGCACCGGCCACTACGCCAAGGTCATCACCGACGCCGACGGCAACCCCGAGCTGCACCGTGCTGCGGACTGGGCCAAGGACCAGAGCTATGTGCTGGGCGTGCTGACCCACGAACAGCTCAAGCACTCGATGTTCCCGCTCGCGGAGACGCCGTCCAAAGCCGAGGTGCGCGCGGAGGCGGAGCGCCGCGGCCTCTCGGTGGCGAACAAGCCCGACAGCCACGACATCTGTTTCATCCCCGACGGCGACACCGCCGGCTGGCTCGCCGAGAAGATCGAAATGACCACGGGCGACATCGTGGACGAGTCCGGGGCGAAGGTCGGCGAGCACCCGGGCGCCAACGCGTTCACCGTGGGCCAGCGCCGGGGCCTGAAGCTGGGCACCCCGGCCGCGGACGGCAAGCCACGGTTCGTGCTGGAGATCCGGCCCAAGGAAAACAAGGTGGTCGTGGGCCCGGAGGCGCTGCTCGCCATCGACGAAATCCGCGGCATCAAGGTCTCCTGGGCGGGGCTGCCCATCGCCGAAGTGGCCACTGGCGAGGAGTTCGACTGCTACGCCCAGGTCCGTGCCCACGGCGACCCCGTCCCGGCCCGCGCCCACATGGCGGGGGACGAGCTTGTGGTCACCCTCACCGAGCCGCTGCGCGGCGTGGCTCCCGGCCAGACCGTGGTGCTCTACCAGGGCAGCCGCGTGCTGGGCCAGGCCACAATCGATGCCGCGCGCTCGCTGCAGCGGGCAGCGCTTTAGGCGCCCGCCACACCGAATCCAGCGAAGGGCCCCGCCACGTGGCGGGGCCCTTTGTCGTGTGGCCTCGGCCGTCCAGGCGTCCGGATGCGCAGGACCCTGCCGAAGATCCGGGCGGAATCCTGAAGAAAATGAGAGAAACCTTCGAATCGTGTAAATTTTGTGTCTCAACTCACAAAATGCAACGTTTCACCGAATGATTGTCTGGTTGAATCTAGGGATCAGCAAAGCGTGCCGCCCGACGAGTCACTCGTTTCACTTCGGGCTGCGCTAGAACGCATCGAACAGAAAGTTCACAGATGGCAATGAACAAAAAGGCCTGGCAGAGCGTCATCGCGCTGGCCGGGGTTTCCGCCTTTGCACTGACGGCCTGCACCGGGCCGACCGGCGGCGCTGGCGGGTCATCAGCCGCAGCTAGCGGTCCGATCGCCTACGGCACCACGGACAAGGTCACTGCCTTGGATCCGGCGGGCGCGTATGACAACGGTTCGTTCATGGTGATGAACCAGATCTACTCCTTCCTCCTCAACTCGAAGCCCGGCAGCGCAGATCCCGTGCCGGACCTGGCCGAGTCCGCGTCCTTCACCTCGCCGACCGAGTACACGGTCAAGCTCAAGCCGGGCCTCAAGTGGGCCAACGGCCACACGCTCGACTCCAAGGACGTCAAGTTCTCCTTCGACCGGCAGACCAAGATCAACGATCCTGCCGGTCCCGCAAGCCTGCTGACCAACATCGAAAGCATCACCGCCCCCGATGCCAACACCGTGGTCTTCAAGCTGAAGCAGGCGAACGACCAGACCTTCGCTCAGATCCTCAGCAGCCCCGCCGCGCCGATCGTAGACGATGAAGTCTTCCCGGCCGACAAACTGCTTGACGACGACTCGATCGTCAAGGCCAAGGCGTTCTACGGCCAGTACGTGATCGACACGTACAAGAAGAACGAGCTGGTCAGCTTTAAGGCATTCCCTGACTACCAGGGAGTCCTCGGCAAGCCGGCCAACGATGCCGCCACGATCAAGTACTACGCCGACCCCACCAACATGAAGCTGGACATCCAGCAGGGGAACATCGACGTCGCGAACCGCAGTCTGAGCGCCACCGACGTCGATGACCTGAAGAAGGACTCCAAGGTCAAGGTCAACGTTGGCCCCGGCGGCGAAATCCGCTACATCACGTTCAACTACGACACCATGCCGTTCGGCGCCAAGGCTCCGGATGCAGATCCGGCCAAGGCGCTCGCCGTCCGCCAGGCCATCGCGAACCTCGTTGACCGCCAGTCCATCGCGGACCAGGTCTACAAGGGCACGTACCTGCCGCTGTACTCCAACGTTCCCAGCGGTTTCCTCGGTGCCAACGAATCGTTCAAGGACGCATACGGCGACGCCGGCAAGCCGAGTCTGGACAAGGCCAAGAAGGTCCTGGCCGACGCCGGTGTGACGACCCCCGTCTCGATGAACCTGCAGTACAACCCGGACCATTACGGCAAGTCCTCCGGCGACGAGTACGCCATGATCAAGGACCAGCTGGAGAAGTCCGGTTTGTTCAAGGTCAACCTGCAGTCCACGGAATGGGTCACCTACAGCAAGGCCAGCCGCGCCGATGAATACCCGCTGTTCCAGTTTGGCTGGTTCCCGGACTTCAGCGACGCCGACAACTACCTGACCCCGTTCTTCCCGGAGGGCGGCTTCCTGAAGAACCACTACAACAACCCGACCGTCAACGACCTGATCAGCAAGCAGCTCACCACCGTTGATAAGACTGAACGCGAGTCCACGATCAAGGATGCGCAGAATGCCCTCGCCAAGGACATCTCCACGCTTCCGTTGCTCCAGGGCGCGCAGGTTGCCATTTCCGGCAGCGGTGTCAAGGGTGTCGATTCCACCCTCGATGCCTCCTTCAAGTTCCGTTTGGGAACTATTTCCAAGTAAGGCTGCATCCTTGCTGTCCTGACCAGCCTGCGAGGCGGGGCGCCCTCAAGGCGCCCCGCCTTTGCTGGTCATTGCCGCACCCCGCAGTTCACGCCGGCCCGCCCAAGGCCGCGACAGCACAATCTTAGGTACCAATGACAACATTGACTGAGGCGCCGCTAAACGACGCCGACGGACTTCTTCCGTCCAAGAAAAAATCCTCGGGTGGGGGCTTGGGGACCTACATCCTGGTCCGGTTCTTCCTGATCATTCCGACCATTTTCATTTTGGTGACTTTGGTCTTCTTCCTGATGCGGGTCATCGGCGACCCCATCACCGCAGCCCAGGGCGGCAGGCTTCCCCCGGAGGCGCTCGCGCAGCGCATCCACGAGGCCGGCTACGACCGCCCGATCCTCGTGCAGTACCTCGAATACGTTGGCCAGGTGGCGACCGGCAATTTCGGCACCACCATCACCGACCGCCGGCCCGTTGTCGAAATGATCATCACCTTTGGCACGGCAACCCTGGAACTGGCCATCAATGCCCTCATCGTGGCGCTCTTGGTCGGCATCCCGCTCGGGCTCATCTCCGCCTACAAGCGCGATAAGGCGCCCGACGCCGTCCTGCGGTTCTTCGCCATCCTCTGCTATGCCACCCCGGTATTCTTCGCTGGCCTGCTGATGAAGCTGGCCTTCTCCGTCTGGCTCGGCTGGCTGCCCGTCGCAGGACGGGCCTCCACCAGGACCGAACTGGCCATGGGAAGCCTGGCCGCACCGACCGGGATCTATTGGCTGGATGCCTTGCGCAGCGGCAACATGGCCGCGTTCGGCGACGTCGCGGCCCATTCAGTCCTCCCCGCACTCACCCTGGGGCTGCTGACGGCAGGGGTCTTCCTGCGGCTGGTCCGCACCAACGTCATCGGCACACTCGGCAAGGACTACGTCGAGGCCGGCAGGTCCCGTGGCGTTAGTAATTACCGCCTCGTGACCAAGCATGCCTACAAACCGGCCCTCATCCCGATCATCACGGTCATGGGGCTCCAGATTGCCCTCCTGCTAGGCGGCGCCGTCCTCACGGAGTCCACCTTCGAGTGGAAGGGCCTCGGCTACCAGCTGGTGCAATACCTGAACGCCCGCGACTTCGTCGCCGTCCAGGGAATCGTTGTAATGCTGGCGGTCATCGTTGCCGTCACGAACTTCATCGTGGACGTCGTCGCAGCCCTGATCGACCCGCGAGTGAGGTACTAGCCATGAATGCAACCAAAGTAAGCGGGCGCAAGCAGCCCCTCTTCTACCGGCTGCCGGTGATCTCGCATTTCCGCTCGAGCGTCGGGCTTCAGCGCGGCATGCTCGTCACCGGCCTGGTCCTGTCCGTCGTCTTCCTGCTCGTCGCCGTGTTTGCGCCGTGGATCGCGCCCTACGGGTTTGCCCAGCTCAGCGACGCCGCGGGTCCCTTCCCGACACAGCAGCCCCCCAGCCCGGCGCACATCTGGGGCACCACGGTGGGTGGCTATGACGTCTATTCCCGAGTGCTCTGGGGTGCCCAGACCGCCGCGGTGGTCATCATCGTCGCCGTGGCCATGTCGATTTTCCTCGGCGTAGCCCTCGGCCTTGTCAGCGGGTACTTCGGCGGCTGGCTCGACCGGGTGTTCGTGGTGATCGCCGATGCGATCTACGCTTTCCCGTCCCTGCTGCTGGCCATCGTGATGTCAATCGTCATCAGCCACGGCCAGTCCAGTTTCTGGGGAGGCATTGTTGCCTGCTCCATCTCCATCTCGGTGGTGTTCGTCCCGCAGTACTTCCGCGTCATCCGGGCCGAGACCATACGGCTAAAGGCGGAGCCGTACGTCGAGTCAGCCAAGGTGGTGGGTGCCTCAAGCATTCGCATCATGGGTCGGCACATCTTCAAGAACGCAACGCGCACGCTGCCATTGATTTTCACGTTGAATGCGTCCGAGGCCATCCTGACCCTGGCGGGCCTCGGCTTCCTGGGGTTCGGCATCGAACCGACGTCCGCCGCCGAGTGGGGTTACGACCTGAACAAGGCCATAGCAGACGCCTCCTCGGGCATCTGGTGGACCGGTGTTTACCCCGGTACGGCGATCGTCCTGACCGTGCTTGGGCTGACCCTCGTCGGTGAGAGCATCAACGACCTCAACGATCCCCGCCTGCGGGGCCGCAAGAAGGCTGTGGCAGGCAAGGGCGGACCTGACTCCACCGCCGGTGCCCAGGCTGCACTCGAAGCAGAATCGAGAGTTCTATGACCATCAACATCGACAAGCCCGGCCAGGGCGCAGGCCCGGTCCTGGACATCGACCGCCTCAAGGTCACGTTCGCCACTGATGCCGGGGATGTGTACGCCGTCAAAGACGTCAGCCTCCAGGTCAACCCCGGCGAGGTCGTGGCCATCGTTGGCGAATCGGGATCCGGCAAGACTGTGACGGCCAAGACCATCCTGGGGCTCTTGCCGGAGACGGCCATCAGCCAGGGCGCGGTTCTGATCAACGGCAACAACGTCATCAGCGTCAGCGAGGCGAAACTGCGGGAGATCCGGGGCCGCGATGTGGCCATGGTGTTTCAGGAACCATCCACCGCCCTTAACCCGGTCTTCACCGTGGGCTGGCAGATCGCCGAAGGAATCCGCGCACACGCCGGCACCGGCGGCCGCAGCAAGGTCTCGGCCAAGGAAGCCAAGGCGCGGGCAATTGAAGCCCTCCGCAAAGTGGGCATCCCGGACCCGGAAACGCGGGTCAACTACTACCCGCACCAGTTCTCGGGCGGCCAGAAACAGCGCGTTGTGATTGCCGCAGCGCTGGCCCTGAACCCTGGCCTCATCGTGGCGGACGAGCCGACGACTGCCCTGGACGTCACCGTGCAGGCCGAGATCCTTGAACTGCTGCGGGACCTGCGCGACAACTACGGAACGTCCATCGTGCTGATCACGCACAATATGGGCGTTGTCGCCGACCTCGCCGACCGCGTCGTGGTCATGTACCAGGGCGACGTCGTGGAGGAGGCATCCTCACGGGTGCTCTTCGCCCAGCCCAAGGAGGACTACACCAAGAAGCTCCTCGCCGCTGTGCCGCACCTGGGCCGCAACTCCGCGTCGGAGGGCATGGTGGAACGCGCCCACCAGGGCGGCAAAGTGCTAGTTGAGGCCAAGAACCTGACCATCGAGTACCCTGGGCGGCTGGGCAGTCCGGCCTTCAAGGCCGTCGACGGCGTCAGCTTCACCGTGTCTGAAGGCGAAGTTTTCGGTCTCGTGGGGGAGTCGGGTTCCGGCAAAACCACCATCGGCCGGGCGATCGCGGGTCTCAATCGGACCACGGGGGGCAGCCTGAACGTGCTGGGTTACGAAATGCTGAACTTCAAGGAGCGCACCTTCAAGCCGCTCCGCAAGGAGATCGGCTTCGTGTTCCAGGACCCGGCGGCCTCGTTCAACCCGCAGCTGACCATCGGCGACTGCGTGGCGGAACCGCTGATCATCCACTCCAAACCGACCGCGGCTGAGGCGCGCAAGCGGGTCGGCGAGCTGCTCGAGTCCGTGCAGCTGCCGGCGTCGTACGCTGACCGGTTCCCGCACGAACTCTCCGGCGGGCAGCGCCAGCGCGCCTCGCTGGCGCGGGCGCTCATCCTGAACCCGAAGCTGCTCATCGCCGATGAGCCGACGTCGGCCCTGGACGTGTCCGTGCAGGCCGTGGTGCTGGAGCTGTTCAAGGAGATCCAGCAGGAGTTCGGCTTCGCGTGCCTGTTCATCAGCCACGACCTCGCCGTGGTGGACATGCTCTCCCACTGGGTCGGCGTGCTCTACAAGGGAAAGATGGTGGAGCAGGGCCTCGGCAACCAGGTGATGGGCAACCCGCAGCACGACTACACGAAGAAACTCATCGCCTCGCTGCCTGTTCCGGATCCCGACGAACAGGCCAGGCGCCGCGAGGCGTTCAAGGCCGTGCTCCACAGCTAACTGCCACGACCGAGTCTGGGCCGATGCAGCGCCGGGCCTGGCTCGTGCAGGGCCACTGCCAAATGGGCATGCCCACCTTTCAACGAACGGTGGGCATGCCCATTTTGGTGTCTCCGGCGGCCGACTGCAACGGCGCTTAACAGCGGGAGGCATTGGCCGCCGTGCCCCTAGACTGGACCAATGACCGAGCAGAACCTCAATCTTCCTGAAACCGATTCCTACGACCCGGCGGCAAGCTCCCTGGCCGGTTCCGTGGATCCCGCGGTAATGGCGGAGCTGTTGTCGATCCGCTCAAGCATCGACAACATCGATGCTACCCTCGTCTTCCTCCTCGCCGAACGCTTCAAGGCCACCCAGAAGGTCGGCTTCCTCAAGGCCGCGCACAAGCTTCCCGCAGGGGACCCGGGCCGCGAAACGGCGCAGATCGCCCGGCTGCGGCATCTCGCGGCCGAGGCCCACCTGGACCCGGCGTTCGCGGAGAAATTCCTGAACTTCATCATCGGTGAGGTCATCCGCCACCATGAGGCCATCGCCGAAGACCATCAGGCCGCCCAGGCCTCCGGCTCCGCGGACGCGGCCCGCGCCGCAGACGCCTAGCCATGGCCGGAACAGACTCGCCCGCACCGGGCCAAGTGACCGCGACGGGCCTGGGCCCGTGGCCCGGCGAGGACCCGGCCGAGGCCGCCCGCATCATCCGCGGAGAACTGGGCAGCCCGCATCTGCCGTTCCTTGCCGAACTTCCCGACCGCGGCGTCGGCTCAGATGCCTTAGGCCGGACCGCGTCCCTGCTCGTGGAGCTGGCCGTCGACGTCCAGCCGCATGGCTGGAGGTTCGTGGACCGTCCCGGCAAGGACCTGCAGCGGGCGAAATCCGCCCTGTCCACCGACATAAACATCCTGGCGGACGTGATCGGGGTCGAGGAAGTGCCGTCGGAGGATATCAAGATCCAGCTGCGCGGGCCGCTCAGCCTTGCCGCCGGCCTGCACCTGCACAACGGGGAACGGGCCCTGATCGACTATGGCGCCCGCCGCGAGATTGCGGCTTCGCTGGCAGCGGGTGTGGAAGGCTATCTCAAACGGGTGGCAGAGGCTGCCCCCGGTGCCCGGATCGTGGTGCAAATCGACGAACCGGAGATTGCCTCCGTGCTGGCCGGCACGATTCCCACCTCCAGCGGTTACCGGACCTTGCGCTCGGTGCCGGGCCGGGAAGTCACCGAGTCCTGGCAATTGGTCGTCGACGCGCTCCGGGCCGCGGGCGCCGTCGAAACCGTCGTGGCCGTCTCCGAAGTCGAGGCGCCCTTCGAGCGGATCCTGGCGGCGGGCGCCGACGGAATCGCCGTGCCGCTCCGGGCCCTGACCTCGCGCCAGTGGGAACAACTCGCGGGCGCGGTGGAGGCCGGCAAACGGCTCTGGGCCGGCGCGCTGGACGTGTCTGATCCCACCGCGAGGTTGCCCAGGGTTGGCGACGTCGTGGAAAACGTGTGGCGCCCGTGGCGGCAGCTGGGTCTTCCCGCGTCCACGCTGGGGGCGCTGCGCGTCACGCCGTCGGAGGGCCTGGCGGGGCACTCACCGGCCGCGGCGACGGCGGTCCTGACCCGGCTGACCCAGGTGGCGGACGGCCTCAACCAGCTGGCCCTCGGCTAGCGCAGCCGAMGGGACTGCCGGCGCCGCAGGGCCTGCCGGGGCCGCCGGATGCTCCCGTCAGATCCTGCTCTCCCAGCCGTCCGGACGGGCGTGCGCTGGCAGGTAGCCCGGCGTCGCAACTCCACCGGGGTAGGGCTCGAGCCGGTAGTCGAAATGGCCGGCGTACACCAGTACCAGGCCGAGCTGGGGCTGGATCACCTTGACCTGGATCCGGTGCCGCCCGCCGTCCTGGGGCTCCCACCACTGCTCGGCATAGGCCTTGGCATCGACGGCGGCCGGCAGCGGAATCCGCAGCGGGCCCAGGAACAGCCGGGACGCCTCGGACACGCCCCGGAGCCGGCCCTCCGGCGTGACGCTGAGATTGAGGTCCGTGACGAGCCGCCGGAAACGCCCTACATAGTCGACCAGCCCCGGCGTGTGCCCGCCGTCATCAAACCCGGAGTCATCAAAACTGGTGGTGTCCTGAAACAGCCGGGTGGTACCGGGGAAGAAGATTTCCCGCCGGGCCGTCAGGCTTGACCTGCCGAACGGGTCCAGGTGGGCGTGGTTCTCGATCCGGAAGCGAATGCCCTCGCCGTACTCGGGAAAGAAGGCCTGCTCGCCGGTGGTGAGCCGGAGCAGGGGACGCAGCCAGGCCTGACGGCAGCCGACGACGTCGAACACCCCTTCGCCGACGCCGTAGTGGCCCGACCCCGGTGCCAGGGCGAAGTAGTCTTGGAGCTCAGGCTGTAGTCGGGCAAAGTCGCTGCCCAGGGCGCGCTCGTAGATGGGGGTGTTCACGGGTTCCTCCTGCGGTCCGGGCCGGTTCACTTGGCCTGTCCACAGCATGCAGGACAACGCGGCGATTGTCACAGCGTCCCGTGCATCGGCGGGGTCCGGCGTCGGTGGCAGGCCCGCCTGCGCCATGCCGGTGGGCCGCCCGATACGACAAAGCCAATTCAATGGGGGAATATATAACTATGAAGGCACGCATTCTGGTAGTGGATGATGACGAGGCGCTCGCCGAGATGATCGGTATTGTGCTGCGCAATGACGGCTTTGAACCCGTCTTCTGCGCGGACGGCGGACAGGCGCTGGACGTGTTCCGCGCCTCCAAGCCGGACCTCGTCCTGCTCGACCTCATGCTTCCGGGAATGGACGGCATTGAGGTTTGCCGGCAGGTCCGTGCCGAGTCTGACGTCCCGATCGTGATGCTGACCGCCAAGGCGGATACCTCGGATGTGGTCCGCGGCCTCGAGTCCGGGGCCGATGATTACGTGCCCAAGCCGTTCAAACCCGCCGAGCTTGTCGCCCGGGTCCGGGCCCGGCTCCGTCCGGGTGACCAGAAGGCTCCGGAAACCCTGCGGATCGCCGACGTTACGATCGACGTCGCCGGCCACCTGGTCAGCCGCGGCAATGACCGGATTTCCTTGACCCCGCTGGAGTTCGACCTCCTCGTCGCCCTGGCCCGCAAGCCGTGGCAGGTGTTCACCCGTGAGCTGCTCCTGGAGCAGGTCTGGGGCTACCGGCACGCCGCAGACACCCGGCTGGTCAACGTCCATGTCCAGCGGCTGAGGTCGAAGATCGAACGTGACCCCGAAGCTCCCGAAGTTGTATTGACGGTCCGTGGTGTCGGCTATAAAGCAGGTTCCTGAGCCTGCGGACCGCGGTGTCCGGCAGGCCATAGACACGGACACAGCGCCGGACACGACGACGGCAGAGCCATCCGCGGCATCATCCGCAAAGTCATCCGCGTCGTCAACCGCAGGGCCGTCCACCCCACCCGGGCACGGAACGCCGCCTGCCGGCAGCGGGCCGGGACTTCGGCGCGGACTCGCCTTCCGGACCCGGTTGTGGGCAAAACGCGCGAGGATCGTTGGCGTCAGGGTCGCGCGGTTGGTCCGTACCGCGATGCAGCGTCTCTTGCCCGGTATCAGGTACCTGCTCCGGGCCGTGCAGCGGAAGTGGCGGCGTTCGCTGCAGTTCCGCACCGTCCTGACCACGCTGATGCTGGCCATTGGTTCATTCGCGGTAGTGGGCGCGTACCTGTCCAACCAGATCGCCAACAACCTGTTCCAGGAACGGCTCGCCCAGGCCGAATCCGAGACGCGCTACAACGTCAAGCAGGTCCAGGACACGTTCGACGGCGCCCAGGTCACGGACCAGTCCAGCGTCATCACCCTGGTCTATGACACCCTGAACGCGGTCGAAGGCCGCGGATCCGTGATCCAGAGGCGCTACGTCTTCGAGGCAATGCCGGAGCAGACCAAGCCGCGCAACCGTTGGGTTGAATCCCGGGCCTCGGACCAACTCACCATCGGCGTCATCCCCCCGGACCTGCGCAAGGCCGTGCAGAACTCGGGCAAGGACCAGTACTGGGCGTCCACGCAGTTCCCCGTGGGGACCGAAGACCGGCCCGGCATCGCCGTCGGCAACAAGGTGACCTTCAACGGCACCGTCTACGAGCTCTACCTCATCTATGACCTCAACACGGCGCAGAAGACGCTGGACGAGATCCAGAACGTCCTGCTGGCCGGCGGTGCCGTGCTGGTGCTCATGATCGGCGGCGTCGCCTGGTATGTCACCCGCAACGTGGTCAGCCCGGTCAGCCATGCTGCCGTCGTCTCCGAGAAGCTCGCGGCCGGACAGCTGCAGGAGCGCATGGTGGTCAAGGGCGAGGACGAGGTCGCCCGGCTTGGTGCCTCGTTCAACCACATGGCCGCAAGCCTTCAGGAACAAATCACGCAGCTGGCCACGCTCTCGCAAATGCAGCAGCGGTTCGTCTCCGATGTCTCCCACGAGCTCCGCACGCCGCTCACCACCGTGCGCATGGCCGCGGAAGTCCTCTATGACGCCCGCGAGGACTTCGACCCCATCAACAAGCGGTCCGCGGAGCTGCTCTACAATCAGGTGGAACGCTTCCAGTCGCTCCTGGCGGACCTGCTGGAAATCTCCCGCTTCGACGCCGGCGCAGCCACCCTCGACGCCGAACCCACGGACATTGTGCAGCTCGTCGCGCACGTCATTGAGGGAGTGGCACCCGTCGCCGCCGAATACGGCTCCGCCGTTACCCTCAACGCCCCGGCCGGGAGCGTCATTGTCGACATGGACGACCGCAGGATCGACCGAATCCTCCGCAACCTGATCCTGAACGCCCTCGAACACGGCGAGGGCCGCCCGGTGAACATCTCGGTGGCCGCAAGCGACACAGCAGTGGCCGTGGCCGTACGGGATCACGGAATCGGCATGACACCGGCTGAGGCGGCCCGCGTCTTCGACCGCTTCTGGCGCGCCGATCCCGCCCGTGCCCGCACCACCGGCGGCAGCGGGCTGGGGCTGTCCATCGCCGCCGAGGACACCAAGCTCCACGACGGCTGGCTGCAGGCCTGGGGGAGCAAGGGCCACGGGTCGAACTTCCGCCTGACCCTTCCGCTGCGCCGGCATGAGCCGATCACCAGGTCCCCGCTCCACCTCGAACCCGTCAACGTCGGGCTCCCGGAGACGGGCCGCCAGCGGACCATGGTCTTGCTGGACCCGCAACGGTCCGCGGAGACCCCGGCCGCGACACCAGGGGCCGGGACACCAGGGGCCGCGGCCCGCGGGACCATGGCTGACGGGTTCAGGGGATTTAGTGGCGACTTTTCTGGCGACGGCGGCGGCGCCGTCGGCGGGGCAACCCCGGACGGCGGCTCGGCCGGCCCCCGGGAAACCGGCATGGAGGGCAGGGCATGAACGGGGTTTCGGGCAAGTTCACCCGCGTGGGGGCTGCGCTGCTGGCTCTCCTCCTGCTCCTGTTGACCTCGTGCGCCCAGATTCCGCGCTCGGGGCCGGTGGGCAAGAGCACGGACGAGAGTGCGGGAAACCCCAACGCCCCGGTCTTCTTCCCGGCCGCGCCCCGTCCCGGCGCCGGACCCGAAGCAGTGATCGAGGACTTCTACCTCGCCGGCAGCGGCTACGAGGACGACTACGCCGTGGCCCGGCAGTACCTCACGCAGGCTTCATCGGTGGCGTGGAAGCCGGACCAGCGGGCGCTCGTCTTCCGGAAGGCCGCTGTGGTGGCCACCGGCGTCGAAAACGTCTTCAACTACCAGCTCGACGTCGCCTATTCGGTGGACGCCGACGGCGTGGCCACGCAGCTTCCCGAGGGCACTACCGAAAACATCCCCGTCACCCTGACCCAGGTGGACGGCGAGTGGCGAATCTCCGATCTCCCGGACGGCACGGCCATTCCGGAAGAGACCTTCAAGGTCATCTACGGCGCCTACCCGATCTACTTCTACGACCCCACATTCACGTACGCCGTACCCGATGTCCGGTGGTTCATCCGGAAGAAGACCGTCAAGGCGATGACGAGCGCCCTCCTGGGCGGCCCCGCCCCCTACCTCAAGGGCGCCGTCGTCAGCGCGTTCCCCTCGGGCATCAAGCTGGCCCGCGAGTCTGTGCCCGTCGTCTCCGGTGCCGCGCAGGTGGATCTCACCGCCAAGGACCTGGTGGAGGCCTCCAACGAGGACCGGCTGCGGATGCAGACACAGCTGGCCCTGACGTTCCGCAGCCAGCCGGATGTCGTCAATGTTGAGCTCCGTGCCAATCAGGACCTGGTGCGCGTCGAGGACAACGGCACGGTCCTGCCTCCGGTCCGGGACGAAAGCGTCCCCGCTTACCAGATCGCCGTCAGCAACAATGACCTGGTCCGGTACGAGAACAACAGGCTCTCACCGCTGCCGGACATCCAGTCCGTCGCGGCACTGTCACCACGGGCCCCGGCGGAGTCGACCGAGTCCCAGGCCGCCGCGTTCCTCAACGCCGCCCGCACCACGATGTACTCGATCGTTCCGGGCCAGCCCGCCAGGGCACTGTCCACGCGGGCTACGCTGTCCCGGCCTTCGTTCGGCCGCTACGACTGGGTCTGGACCGCCGGGCCGGGTGCTGCCGGCGCCACCGAGGTAGTGGCCTACCGGCCGGTCGGTGTGGCGGAGAACGCCAGCGTGCCCACCGTGACCCTGTCGCCGGGATGGCTCGCCGGCCGGACCGTCAAGGAGTTTCGGATTTCCCGGGACGGTACGCGTGCACTGGTCATTTCGGAGCAGAACGGCAAGAGCAAGGTCCAGATCACCGGGATCATCCGGAACGCGGACGGCACCCCGAGGGATCTGACCACGCCCCTGACTCTCCTGACTCCCCGGGATCCGGATCAAGGGGTCTGGGTGGATGACACCACGGTCGCGGTCATGAAGGCTTCCGGCAGCGATGCCGTCTCGCCGGAACTGTTGTCCCTGACCTCGGCGCAGCCGCAGCAGCTGGCACCGTGGCCCGGACTGACGGCCCTCAGCGCAGGCAACGGGACATCCGAGCTCTACGGCCAGTCCGCCGAGGGGATCTTCCAGCGGCTGGGCAACGGCTGGTCACCGCAGCTCAAGGGCCCTATCGACCCGTCCTTCCCCGGCTGACCCAGCGCCTTCTGAGCCAGCGCCTTCTGACCCAGCGCCTTCGGGCGGCGGCGCCTTCCGAGCCAGCGCCTTCGGGCCGCGGCGCTGGGCCGCTATCCGTGGGCCGCTATTGGTGGGCGGCTACCAGCCAGGGCCGGTGAGGGCGCCGGACGGCGTGTTGTCCACATAGCGGGCCGCGGGGCTATAACCGGGGGCGCCCACGGTCCAGGATCGAAGGATGAACAGCCACACGGGCCAGGGCGCCGGCCAGGGGCGGCCGGCCGCGGACCCGGACCTTGCCCCGCCCGCACCGACAGCGGCGCGACACCGCGGCAGCTACGCGCGGCCGCTGGCGAGGCTGTGCGACCTGACGGCCGAGGCAGCGGCGGAGGTGCTCGCCCTGGCCCTTCCAGTGGACTGCGCCTGCTGCGGGGCGGAGGACTTGGCACTCTGCGGCGCGTGCTCCCGGAAGCTCCGCCTGCTGACGCTGAGGCCTTTCCGGGCAGAGGCCCAGGCTCCGGCCCTGATGGATATGGACGGGTCCGTGCTGCTGCCCGTGGTGGCGGCCGGGGCGTACCGGGCCGAGCTGGCGCAGTGCCTGCTGTCCTTCAAAAGCCACGGGCAGGCCCGGCTGGGCGCCGAGCTGGCCCGGGGCCTGGCGCGGGCGCTCCATGCCGCGGCCGGGCCGGCGCAGGGACTCGTCCTCGTCCCCGTGCCCACGAGCACCGCCGCATTCCGCAAGCGGGGATTCAGTCCCGTCCACCTCCTGCTCCGTCGGCTGGTCCGCGGCCATGCAATCCCAGGATTCACCGTCGCGGACGCGCTTCGGAAAACCATGCCGCCCGCGCGGAGCCGGATGCCCCCCGCCTTGCCACTGTTGGACTGGTTGCGGGCCGGCCGGAAAGCGGACGGCTACCTGTCCGGCGGACAGAAAGGACTGGGCCGGGGTGCCCGCGCCCGGCGCGTACGCGGATCCATGCGGACCAGGTCCGGCCCATGGCCTGCCCGAGTCGTGGGACGTTCCTGCATCATCGTCGATGACGTGCTGACCACCGGTGCCACCTTGGCGGAGGCGGCCCGTGCGCTTCGGGCCGCAGGGGCCATTGTCAGCGGCGCCGTCGTGGTGGCCGCGACACGCCCGCCGGCCACCGCCGACGTCGGCGCCGCCAGCCCCGCGGTGGCGCAGGGGAACGGCGGGACGCAAAAAAATAAACCGTAAAAGGATGAATAACAGGTGTCTATGAACTAACGTCGAAGATGGGTACCAAGAACAGATGTACCTGTCGATAGCGGCTCGGAAAGGGGCTCGACTGTCAGTCAGATCGGCCCCGGGAAGTACCGCCGTCGTGTCACCGAAGTCATTTGGAGGGCACCATGGAGTTCATGATCAGCGGACGCAACTTGACGGTCTCAGACCGGTTCCGCGAATATGCCGACGACAAGATCTCAAAGATCGCGTCGTTGGGAGACAAGGTCCAGAGGGTAGACGCGAAGGTCACCAAAGAGACCAAAGCCCGCCAGACCGCCGAATCGCTCACGGTTGAGTTGACAGTCCTGGGGCGCGGCCCAGTAATCCGCGCAGAAGCGAGTGCCGCCGACAAGTTCGCTGCGTTCGATCTCGCTTACAACAAGCTTCTTGAACGCCTGCGCAGGGCCAGGGACCGCAGAAAGGTCCACCACGGCCGGCACACGCCGAAGTCCGTCACCGAGGCCACGGCAGCCCTGGAGCCGGCGAGCCCCAGCGAACCGCTCTACGTGGAGGCGGCGCAACAGCTTCAGGCCCAGGCGCCGGCGGCAGAGAAGTCGCCGTACGATGTCGAAAACGATATTCCGGCCGGCGATTCGCCCGTGCTGATCCGCAGGAAAGTGTTCGCCGCGGCCCAACTCACCCTCGATGACGCCGTCGACAACATGGAACTTGTGGGTCACGACTTCTACCTTTTCGTGGACAAGGAGACCAAGGCGCCGTCGGTCGTGTATCGCCGTGACGGCTGGACCTACGGGGTCATCTCCCTTGACCAGACGTGCGAGCCCGGACATTCGAGTCTGGAAGAGAAAATCCTGGCCTACCGTTCAGAGGATGAGCCCGCCAGCGCATAAGCTGGTGCAGACTTTTCCGACGAAGGGACTAACGTGCAAGCATCGCTGAGCCTGGCACAGGCACGGCGGATCGCATTGGCAGCCCAGGGATTGGAGAAGGAACGGCCCGCCGGACCCGTGAGCGCACGGGCGGTGGGCCGTACCTTTACCCGGCTGCACCTGGTCCAGATCGACTCCGTCAATGTGGTGTCCCGCAGCCACTTCCTGCCCTTCTTCTCGCGGCTCGGCAACTACGACCGAGCGATCCTGGCGCGGATGGCGGGGACCCACCCGCCCCGGATGATGGAGTACTGGGCCCACGAAGCCTGCTTCATCCGGCCGGACCACTTCCACGACCTCGTGCAGTGGCAGAACCGCAAATGGGTGGGCGCGCACAGCATGGACCCCGAACTGCGCAACGGGGTGGCGGCCAAGGTGCTGGAAACCCTGGCCGCCGGGAAACCGATGACCGCCGCCGAACTCACAGCCCGGCTCGGCCACGTGGAGGATCAGCAGCGGGAGAACTGGGGCTGGAACTGGAACGCCGTCAAAAGGGTGCTGGAACATCTCTTCGAAGAGGGCGTGGTCTCCGCCTCCTCCCGGACCGAATCCTTCGAACGGCGCTACACCCTCACCGCCAGGGTGCTCCCCGGCCCGGGCGTGGAAGCGGCGGCGCCAGAACCGGACGCGGCTGCCGCGATGGACCGGCTGATCGACGCCGCGGCCCGGGCCCACGGTATTGGGACCGTGCGGTGCTTCGCGGACTATTTCCGGACCCCGCAGAAGGCAGCCGCCGTGGCAGTGCGGAACCTCGTGGACAGCGGCAGGCTGGAACCGGTCGCAGTGGCCGGCTGGGACCGGCCCCTGTACCGCCACGCGGAGGCGAAGCTTCCGCGCTCAGCCACCGGCCGGGCGCTCCTGAGCCCCTTCGACTCCTTGGTGTTCGAACGCCGGCGGCTCGAGGAGCTGTTCGGGTTCCACTACCGGATCGAGATCTACACGCCCGAGCCGAAGCGGAAGTACGGCTACTACGTTTTGCCGTTCCTGCTCCGCGACGCGATCGTCGCCCGGGTGGACCTCAAAGCGGACCGGGCCGGCGGCCTGCTCCTGGTAAGGACCGCCCATGCGGAAGCCGGCGCGCCGGCGGACACCGCCGTCGAACTCGCCGCGGAACTGCAGCTCATGGCAGAGTGGCTGGGGCTGGACGGGGTAGTTGTCTCGCCAACGGGGAACCTCGCGCCGGCGCTCGCCGAAGCCGTCGCTGCCCGGTAATTCGCACTATCCGCTGTGAGGGAACAGGCGCCACCGGCCCTGCGTCTCTCCCGTAGACTAAACACGCCAGAATTCGGCAGCTTGAGACTGGGAGCAACTTCACGTGGCATCACTTATCGAAAAACTTCTCCGCACAGGTGACAAAAGAACCCTGCGGCAACTGCGGAACTATGCCGATTCCATAAATGCCCTGGAGAGCTCCTTCCAGACCTTCACGGATGCCGAGCTCCGTGAAGAAACTGACCGCCTGCGCGAACGCCACCAGGCCGGCGAGAAGCTGGACGATCTGCTGCCCGAAGCCTTCGCGGCTGTCCGCGAAGCTTCATCCCGTACCCTTGGCATGCGCCACTTCGATGTCCAGCTCATGGGCGGCGCCGCCCTGCACCTGGGCAACATCGCCGAAATGAAGACCGGTGAAGGCAAGACCCTGGTGGCCACCGCTCCGGCCTACCTCAACGCCCTCGCCGGCAACGGCGTCCACGTCATCACCGTGAACGACTACCTCGCCGAATACCAGTCCGACCTCATGGGCCGTGTCTACCGCTTCCTCGGCCTGACCAGCGGCTGCATCCTGTCCAACCAGGATCCCGCGGTGCGCCGCGAACAGTACGCCGCGGACATCACCTACGGCACCAACAACGAATTCGGCTTCGACTACCTGCGCGACAACATGGCGTGGGACAAGTCCGAGCTCGTCCAGCGCGGCCACCACTTCGCCGTCGTCGACGAAGTGGACTCGATCCTCATCGACGAGGCCCGCACCCCGCTCATCATCTCCGGCCCGGCCCAGGGGGACACCAACCGCTGGTACAGCGAATTCGCCAAGGTGGTCACGCGCCTGCACGCCGAGACCGACTACGAGGTCGATGAGAAGAAGCGCACCGTCGGTGTCCTCGAGGCCGGCATTGAAAAGGTCGAGGACTACCTCGGCATCCACAACCTCTACGAGTCCGCCAACACCCCGCTGATCGGCTTCCTGAACAACGCCATCAAGGCCAAGGAACTGTTCAAGCGCGACAAGGACTACGTCATCCTTGACGGCGAGGTGCTGATCGTCGATGAGCACACCGGCCGCATCCTCGCCGGCCGCCGCTACAACGAGGGCATGCACCAGGCCATCGAAGCCAAGGAAGGCGTCGAGATCAAGGCCGAGAACCAGACGCTCGCCACGGTGACGCTGCAGAACTACTTCCGCATGTACGACAAGCTCGCGGGCATGACCGGCACGGCCGAGACCGAGGCCGCCGAGTTCATGAGCACCTACAAGCTCGGCGTCGTTGCCATCCCCACCAACCGCGACATGACCCGGATCGACCAGGCCGACCTCGTCTACAAGAACGAGACGGTCAAGTTCGACGCCGTCGTCAAGGACATCACCGAACGCCACGAAAAGGGCCAGCCGGTCCTCGTCGGCACCACCAGCGTCGAGAAGAGCGAATACCTCTCCCGTCTGCTGGCCAAGGAAGGCGTCCGGCACGAGGTCCTGAACGCCAAGAACCATGCCCGGGAAGCGTCCATCGTGGCCCAGGCCGGCCGCAAGGGCGCCGTCACGGTCGCGACCAACATGGCCGGCCGCGGTACCGACATCATGCTCGGCGGCAACGCCGAGTTCACCGCCGTCGCCGAACTGGCCAAGCGGGGCCTGGACCCGGAGGATAACTCCGAGGAATACGAGGCCGCCTGGCCCGAGGCGTTCGAATCTGCCAAGCAGGCCGTCAAGGACGAGCACGAGGAAGTCCTGAACCTGGGCGGACTCTACGTGCTCGGCACCGAACGCCACGAGTCCCGCCGCATCGACAACCAGCTCCGCGGCCGTTCCGGACGCCAGGGCGACCCAGGCGAGTCCCGGTTCTACCTCTCGCTGACCGATGACCTGATGCGCCTGTTCAACTCCGGCGCGGCAGAACGGCTCATGAACAGCTCGGTGCCGGACGACGTCGCCCTCGAATCCAAGCTCGTCTCGCGCGCCATCGCCTCGGCCCAGGGCCAGGTGGAAGGCCGCAACGCCGAACAGCGCAAGAACGTCCTGAAGTACGACGACGTCCTGAACCGCCAGCGCGAGGCAATCTACGGTGACCGGCGGCGCATCCTCGAAGGCGATGACCTCCACGAGAAGGTCCAGTACTTCCTCGAAGACACCATCAACGCCTTCATCGACGAGGCCACGGCCGAGGGCACCGGCGATGACTGGGACTTCAACCTCCTGTGGTCCAATCTCAAGACCCTGTACCCCGTGAGCTTCACCCCGCGCGACGTCATTGACGAGGCCGGCGGCAAGTCCCGCGTCACGGTCGACTTCCTCCGGGAAGAGATCCTCTCCGATGCCCGCCTGGTTTACCAGGCCAGGGAGCAGGCGATCGGCTCCGAGAGTATGCGCGAACTGGAGCGCCGGGTGGTCCTGTCCGTCATCGGGCGGAAATGGCAGGAACACCTCTATGAGATGGACTACCTCAAGGAGGGCATCGGGCTGCGCGCCATGGCCCAGCGCGACCCTCTGGTGGAGTACCAGCGCGAGGGCTTCATCATGTTCCAGGCCATGATGGAGGCCATCCGCGAGGAGAGCGTCGGCTTCCTGTTCAACCTCGACGTCGAAGTGACGCCGGCCGAGGACGTTGTGGTGGCCGATGCCGAGGGCCAGCACACCGAACACCACGAGCCGCAGATCCATGCCGCCGGACTCGAGGCCCCCGAGAAGCCCGCGCAGCTGCAGTACACCGCCCCTGGCGAAGACGGTGCCGCCCAGACCCGGATCGAGGCGAAGGGCACCGGACGCTCCGGAAACCCGGCCAAGGCCGCGGCGCAGGACATCGGCCGCCGCACGGCAAAGAAGAAGCGGCGCTAGGCACGACGCCAACATGGGGGAGGACCGGAGCAACAGCTCCGGTCCTCCCGTGTTTTGTGCCTCCTTTCCCTGGCAGGCCGGGCCCGGTTTCTGACCGCTTCTGCCTTCGGCCGCTTCTGCCGGCTTCTGCCTGCGTCCCCGCCGTTCAGCCGATCTCCAGCACGGTGACACGCCAGGCCGCCGTGCCGCGCTCCAGCCGCAGCGCCACCGCGCGGACCCGTGATTCCTCGACCACGACCGCGCTGGCCTCGTAGACGTCATCCGAAACGCGGCAGGCCCGGACGGACCGGACAGACGGGTTGCGGTGCAGCCGGCCGGCCGTGGGCGAGCTGCCGGAGGCCACCCGGCGGGTCAGCGCGGCGCGGTGCTGCAGGGCCGCCAGGCAGCGCGGGTCCAGGCGGCGGGAGAGCTGCTGTGCGGGCCGCGTTCCGGCCAGCACTTCGATGGCCGCCTGCACGGTGCTGCGGGAAATCGCGCAAATCTCGCGTGCCTCGTCAACAACGCGCAGGGGCGGCGGGGCCGCGGCGGCGCGCACGGCCGCCGCCGCCGTGCCGGACACAACCCGGAGGGCGGGGGCGTGCGGGGCTGTGGTCGCCGCGGCTGAGCGGATCCCGGTGACTGCATTCATGACGGTTCCTTTGCTGATGGCTGATGGCTGATGGCTGGCGATGCTGGTGCTGGCTGAACTTCCTGATCCTGAACTTCCTGCTCCTGAAATTCCGTCGGGCCCTGGTTTTCGTCCTGGCTGCGGCCTTGGCTGTGGTTCCGGCCATGGCCGCAGTGCGGCGCGTCCCTAGTTTGGCGGCGGGAGGACGAGGACCTGTCCGGGACGCAGGAAGTGCGGGTTGGCTCCGATGGTGTCGCGGTTGCCCGCATAAAGCCGGGGCCACTCTCTTGCGATGTCGGCGTCGGAAGCTAACGGCCCCAGCGCGGCCGCGGCGATGCTCCACAGCGAATCACCGGACCGGACCGTGACCTCCCTGCGGGCGCCGGGTGTGTCCGGCGAGCGTACCTGGCGCGCGGCCAGGGGGCCGGCATCCACGGCCGGACTCACTGGCTTCCACCGCGGATCTACCGCGGAACCGGCGGCCGGATCGTGCGGCCCCGGCGCCGCGGCCCACCCGGGTGGCGGCGTCCACGATGCCGACACCGCTGCCTGGCCAGGCAGGCCCGGCCCGGGCCCGTCGGAGACAGTCGCCGCGGTGGCCAGCGGCGCGGTCAGCAACTGCAGGCCGACGGCGGCGAGAAGAAGCCGTCGCATGAAGGCCGGGCTGAACCGGCCTGTGACGGCCGCTGCACGGGTCCGGCCGAGACGGTCAAGCAGCGCAGCTGCGGCGGCGATGGCGAGCGTCATCACCCACCAGGTGATGACGATTAGTCCGGCGGTATTTGCCAAGATCCCCAGCTGGTCCTCGAAGGAAAGTGACTGCCGGCGTGCCGAGCCTGACTGCCAGCGCTGGACGAGGAAGCCGCCGGCAGTCGCGAGGAAGATCCCCAGCAGCAGGATGGCAGTGGCCATGGCCGCGTCGGCCCGAACCGTCTGCCTGGGCGCGGGCAAGGGCAGCCTCTGGGTCCGGGTCTGCGGTGCTGCTGTCCGGTCCATGGCTGCTTCCCTCACTCGATCCGAATATTGTTTGATGCTGTTTGATGTCATTTGATGACTTTTAAGGCTGTTGATTGAAGTCTGGGCCTGTAGGAACCGGTTTGTCTAGATGCAGTTCGGTGCCTGTGGATGAATTGGAGCCCGTTGATTCACGGTGCCTGTGGATTGACCGGTGCGGGAGGCGCGCCTACGCTGACGCCATGCGGTGGGACGCCCTGTTTGACGACATGGAGGCGCAGCTGGCGGCGCGCCAGCGGCTGGATTTTGAGGCAGAAGTAGCGGAGCGCGCACTGGTGGACTCTGCGGGCGTGGAGCTCGCGGACCGGCTCCGCGGATCCCTCGGGCTCAGTATCCGCGTGCACGTGTCCTCAGGGGCGGCGTTCGAGGGGGTGCTGAGCCACGCGGGCAGCGAAGCCCTGGTCCTTGATGAGCCCCAACACCAGGTGCTGATTCCCTATGCCGCTGCCGCGCAGTATGTGGGCCTTTCGCGGATGGCGGTCTCCGAACCGTCAGCCGTCCGCCGGCGGCTCGGTTTGGGCAGCGCACTCAGGGGACTCGCCAGGAACCGGGCGCGGGTGGCAATATTTGTCTCTCCCGGCCGGGCAGAGGCCGCGCTCCACGGCGTCATTGACACAGTTGGCCGGGATTTCCTGGATCTGGCCGTGACGCGGGAGGGCGGCGACCGGCTTCCGGCGACCGACCGGCAGGTGGTGGCCATTCCATTTCGCGCCCTGGCGGGCATCAGATCCGTCAGCGCCGCGGGCCGATAGTCAGAACGCCGAGTTCAATTTCCGGCAGACTTCGACCTGGCCTCTTCGATCATGCGACTGGCCTCGGCGTAGCGTTCCTGGATGTATTGCTCAAGCATCTTCTCCTCGACACGCCACTGGCCGCGGCCGCCCACCTGGATTGCCTTGAGCTGGCCGCTGCGAACGAGCGCGTAGGCAGCCGGAGAGTTGATCTGGAGCTGCTCGGCAACGTCAGCGAGAGTCAGGAATCGGGGCATGAGTCCATTTTGCCACCGTTGATGCCTACTGGTGCGGTTATCCACAGTTTGCGGCTGTTTGGCCCTGGATCTTCCGCGCGGGCCGCCCGGGCGCAACAATAGGGGTGCCCGGCATCGAGGGAACGGGCGGCGACGACAGGGGGAGCGGACGCATGAGTGGAAGCGCGGCAGCCGAAGGGGCCCGTTTGAAGAAGCCGTCCTGGAAAGACCCCCGGCTCCTCGTCGGAATCCTGCTGGTCCTGGCATCCGTGGTGGGTGTGGTCTCGCTGGTCGGTGCCGCGGACCAGACCACCGAAGCGTACGCGGCGCGGGAGCCGATCGCCGTCGGCGAGACGCTGACCGTCGACAAGCTGCACCGGGTCAAAGTACGGCTCGGCGAGGTGGAACGGCACTACCTGACCCCGGAGTCAGGTCTGGATGCCGGCCTCGTGGCCGTACAGCGGATCGGCAAGGACCAGCTGCTGCCGCGCGAGAGCACAGGCCGGCTCGACGGGCTTGACCGCAAGCCCGTCGCGGTCACGGTCGAGGAAAATCTTCCCGCGCAGGCCGTGGCGGGCTCCCGCGTGGACGTCTGGGTGGCCCTGCCGGATACCCGCAACGGCTTCAGCGAGCCCACGCTGCTCCTCTCCGGCGCCGAAATTGCCCAGATCACCTCGGGCAGCACTGCCCTGGGGTCCTCCCGGTCGATGGTGGTCATGGTGCTGGTCCCGGACGCCCAGATGCCGAAGCTGCTGGGAGCCCAGGCCAACAAGGCAAAGATCGCGGTCGTGTGGAACCCGGGCGGTACCGCGCGATGAGCATTCCCGTGGTGACGGTGGGGGACTCCCGCGATGACCTGGTGGGCGGCCTGGAGCGTCTGCACGGACCCGTGTCCGTTGTCCGGCGGTGCACCGAACTGGCGGAACTGCTGGCCGCCTGCCAGAGCGGGCTGGCCCGCGCCGCTGTCGTCGCGGCGGGCAGCGAAGAACTGACGGCCTCGCTGGTGGACCGGCTGTCCGCCGTCGGCGTCGTCGTCATCGCCCTCACTGATGATCCGGAGGAAACGGCCCGCCTGCGGACCATTGGCGTGGCGGCGGAAGCCCGCGCTGTTGATGCCGCGGCCCTTGCGGCGCGGATTTCCGCAGCGGTGGCGCAGCTCAGTGGCACCGGACTCCGGCCCGGGCTCGCTGGGACCGACGATGCTTCCGCCGTCGCCGTCACGGCCGCCGGGCAGGTGCCGCGGTCTTCCGGGGCGCACCCAACCGCCGCAGGCACTGCCGCGAAGGGCCGGATCATCGCGGTCTGGGGTCCGGCTGGCGCGCCGGGCCGGACCCTGGTGGCCGCCAACATGGCGGGGGAGCTGGCCGCGGACGGGCAATCGGTGCTGCTGGTCGACGCCGACAGTTACGGTGCCAGCGTGGCCGCCCTCCTGGGTCTGCTCGATGAGGCTGCCGGGCTGGCCCAGGCCTGCCGGCTGGCAGACCAGGGACTGCTCGACGCCGACGCCCTGCTCAGGATCGCCACGACGGTGGCGACCAAGGCCGGGACGTTTCGTGTGCTCACCGGGATCACGCGGGCGGACCGCTGGACGGAACTGCGCCCCGCGGCGCTCACGCTGGTGCTGGAGCGGGCCCGGGAGATCGCAGAAGTCACCGTGGTGGACACCGGATTCTGCCTGGAATCCGATGACGAGCTGGGCTTTGACGGCGGGGCGCCGCGCCGCAACGCCGCGACCTTAAGGAGCCTGGAGCTGGCCGACACGGTCTTTGCCGTCGGGGCGGCCGATTCCATTGGCGTGCCGAGGCTCGTCCGCGGTCTGGCCGAGCTCCAGGCGGCCGTCCCGCAGGCAGCGCCCCAGGTGGTCATGAACAAAGTCAGGTCCTCCGCCGTCGGGCGGTCGCCCGAACGCCAGCTCCGGGCTGCCTGGGAGCGGTACGGCCCCTCGGCGCCGTTGTCGGCGTTCCTGCCGTCCGACCCCGCAGCGAGCGACGCCGCCCTGCTGTCCGGGGCACTTTTGCTTGAATCCGCCCCCGAATCTGAGTTGCGGCGTGCGATCGCCGGATTGGTTTGTGCACCTGCCCAGCGAAACAAGAAATCCTTTGTCTTTTCTTCCACAGCAGAGCGCCGGGCAAAGGGTTAGGGTCAACATAAGGGCCGCAAAGAAGCGGCTGTGAACTTCTTTTATGGAGGCGTTTCGATGTCGTCTGGGTCCAGCGTGGAGGATCAGCCCGTTTCGATCGGTAGTAGCGAAAGCTACCTCGGGGATTACTACGAGCACCTCGCGGAGGAGGATTTCCGGGCCTATCCCCAGGAAGTCCTGACGGCAAGGGCCGATACCCACCGCCAGATCGCGGCGACGCGGAGGCCAGGCATCGCGAACATCGCCGTCCGTGACGAGGCCGATTGCAGTGTCCTCTACATCGTCACCGATGACATGCCCTTCCTCGTGGACTCGGTGAACGCCGAACTGGTCCGCCAGAACGCACCCATCCACCTCGTGCTGCACCCGCTTTTCGTGGTGACCCGCAACCGCGCTACCGGCGACCTGGTCAAGGTGGCACGCGTACCCTCCCACCTGGGCATCTCCAGCGGCGACACGGCGGCCATGCCGAACCTCTCCCACCTGATCGCCGAGGGCGACAACGCCTCGCACATGGAATCCTGGATCGCCGTCGAGATCGACCTCGTGGGCGAGGGCAAGCGCGCCGAGCTGGTCAAGGGCATCACCCGGGTGCTCGGCGACGTCCGCGCCGCCGTCGAAGACTGGCCGAAGATGCGGACGAAGGCCCTTGAGATCTCCGCGGATTTGGACAGGGTGGCCAACCGGGCACAGATTGCCGAGCTGCGGCAGGCCCAGGACCTGCTCCGCTGGCTCGATGACGGGAACTTCACTTTCCTCGGCTACCGCGAATACGACCTCGTGAACGTATCCGGCGAGGATGTGCTGGAACTGCGCGAGGAAAGCGGCCTCGGCCTGCTCCGCGCCGGCGCGGACAGCCGCCAGGTCCAGCACCTCACCGACGCCGGCAGGAGAAAGGCGCGCGAGAAGCGCGCGCTGGTGATCACGAAAGCAAAC
Organism: Arthrobacter sp. P4_F10; assembly: GCF_056401435.1. Classification (NCBI taxonomy): domain Bacteria; kingdom Bacillati; phylum Actinomycetota; class Actinomycetes; order Micrococcales; family Micrococcaceae; genus Arthrobacter; species Arthrobacter sp. P4_F10. The sequence continues at coordinate 345,111 of NZ_JBFUJJ010000002.1, read as the reverse complement.
TCCCGCTCTACCGTGCACCGCTCGGCGTACCTGGACTACATCGGCGTCAAGAGCTTCGACGCCGCCGGCAACGTCAACGGGGAACGCCGCTTCATCGGCCTCTTCGCCACGACCGCCTACGCCGGCTCCGTCCGCGACATCCCCGTGGTCCGGGAAAAAGTTGCCGCTGTCCTCCATGACGCCGGCTTCCCGCCGGACTCGCACTCGGGCAAGGACCTGTTGGGCATCCTCGAGACCTACCCGCGCGATGAGCTGTTCCAGATCGAAATCCCGGACCTCGCCGCCATCGCCACCGGCATCCAGCGTCTGCAGGAACGCCGCAGGACGCGGCTCTTCCTCCGTCCCGACATCTACGGCCGGTTCATGTCCGCCGTCGTCTACCTGCCGCGCGACCGCTACACCACCAACGTCCGCCTGCGCATTGAGCAGGAACTGCGGGAGACCTTCAACGCCGTGTCCATCGACTACGAGGCGCGCATGACAGAGTCCGCTCTGGCCCGCCTCTTCTTCCGGATCCGGCTGCCCAAGGACGCCGACGTCAGCAACGTCAACAGCGACGAGCTGGAGAAGCGCCTGGTCCGGGCCGCCCGCTCCTGGGGCGAAGGCATTTCCGAAGTTCTGCGCGCTCGCGGCGACGGCGGGGGCGCCGGCGTCCGGGAGAACGGCGCCAAGGAACTGGCCGCCGTCTGGGCGGAGGCGTTCCCTGCCGGCTACCGGGTGGACTACGAGATCGAAGACGCGCTGCAGGACATCGACCGCTTCGAAAAGTACGGTGCCGCGGCCGAACGGGCCGGTGAAGGCGTCAAGGAGCAGCCCGGCGTCCACGTTTACCTGCCCGACGGCGCCGGCGCCACGCTGGAAGAGGACGCCCGCGTCAAGCTCTACATGCTGGAGCCGAAGAGCCTGAGCCAGATCCTGCCGTACTTCCACAACCTGGGCCTCGAGGTCCTGGACGAACGCCCGTTCGAGATCGAGACCGCGGATCACCGGGATTTCTTCCTTTACGACCTCGGCCTCAAGTACCCCGCCGGTGTGGATCCCCAAGCCACCGGGCAGCTGCTGGGCGAGTCCTTCGGCGCTGCCGTGACCGGCGCCGTGGAGTCCGACAGCTTCGACCGGCTGGTGCTGCGGGAGGGCATGCACTGGCGCCAGGTGGTCGTACTGCGCGCCTATGCCAAGTACATGCGGCAAATGGGCAACACCAACTCCTTCGGGTTCCTGGCCGACACCCTGCTGGCGAACGCGGATGTCACGCGGGGACTCAGCGCCCTGTTCGCGGCACGCTTTGACCCGGCGCTCAGCGACGCCGACCGCGTGCTCAGGGAAGTCGAGGTCCTCGCCGGACTCGACGCTGCGATCGAGCAGGTCGCGACCCTCGACGCCGACCGGCTGCTGCGCACGTTCAAGAACCTGATCCAAGCCACGCTCCGGACGAACTACTACCAGAACAAGCCCCACCTGAGCTTCAAACTGGATCCGTCCCTCATCGGGGGCCTGCCGTTCCCGCGGCCCATGTTCGAGATCTGGGTCTACTCGCCCCGGGTCGAGGGCGTGCACCTCCGCTTCGGCAAGGTGGCCCGCGGCGGCCYGCGCTGGTCGGACCGGCGCGAGGACTTCCGCACAGAAATCCTGGGCCTGGTGAAGGCGCAGACCGTCAAGAACGCCGTCATCGTCCCGACAGGCGCCAAGGGCGGCTTCTACGCCAAGCAGCTCCCGGACCCCGCGGCCGACCGCAGCGCCTGGATGGCCGAGGGCGTCGAGAGCTACAAGACGTTCATCCGCGGACTCCTGGACATCACGGACAACCTGATCGTGACGGCCGAGGGCGAAACCGTCAGGCCGCCGGCCGACGTCGTGCGCCATGACGACGACGACTCCTACCTGGTGGTCGCGGCCGACAAGGGCACCGCGTCCTTCTCCGACATCGCCAACGGACTGGCCGGCGAATACGGCTTCTGGCTCGGCGACGCCTTCGCGTCCGGCGGCTCCGTCGGCTATGACCACAAGGCCATGGGCATCACGGCCCGCGGCGCCTGGGAATCGGTCAAGCGCCACTTCAGCGAGCTGGACCTCGACACCCAGGCCGAGCCCTTCACCGTGGTGGGCGTCGGCGACATGTCCGGCGACGTGTTCGGCAACGGCATGCTGCTCTCCAAGCACATCCGCCTGCTGGCCGCCTTCGACCACCGGCACATCTTCCTCGACCCCACTCCGGATGAGGCAACGTCCTACGCGGAGCGCCAACGGCTCTTCGAACTGCCCCGGTCCTCGTGGGATGACTACAACAAGGCGCTCATCAGCGAAGGCGGCGGCGTCTTTGCCCGGCAGGCCAAGTCGATCCCCGTGTCCGCACAGGTCCGCGCCGCCCTCGGCCTCCCGGAGGGCACCACGGAGCTGAGCCCGCCGGAGCTCCTGCGCGCCATCCTCCTCGCCCCGGCGGACCTGCTCTACAACGGCGGCATCGGCACCTACGTCAAGGCCAGCACCGAAACGAATGCCGAGGTTGGCGACAAGGCCAACGACTCCATCCGCGTGGACGGCCGCGAACTGCGGGTCAAGGTGGTCGGTGAAGGCGGAAACCTGGGGATGACCCAGCGCGGACGCATTGAGGCCGCGCTGCAGGGCGTCATCCTCAACACGGATGCGATCGACAACTCGGCCGGTGTGGACTGCTCGGACCACGAAGTCAACATCAAGATCTTCGTGGACCGGATGGTCGCGGCGGGCAAGCTTGAGCCCGCCGAGCGTGCGGACTTCCTGGCCTCGATGACCGACGAGGTCGGCCGGCTGGTGCTCGAGGACAACATCGACCAGAACATCCTGCTCCTCAACGACCGGATGCGGGTCTCCGAATGGAGCCCCAGCTACGAACGGCTCATGGACTGGCTGGAAAAGTCGGCGGACCTCAAACGGGACCTCGAGGCGTTGCCCACCACGGCCACGTTGCAGGAGCGCCTGGAACAGGGCCAGGGGCTGACCTCCCCGGAACTTTCGGTCTTGGCCGCCTACGCCAAGATCGAACTTGCCACCGCGCTGCGCGACAGCGACCTCGCCGATGACCCGTGGTTCCGCACGACGCTGCGGGCCTACTTCCCGGAGCAGTTGCGGGAGAGGTTCGACGCCGAACTGGATACCCACCCGCTGCGTCGCGAGATCATCGCGACCGTGGTTGCCAACGACATGATCAACCTCGGCGGCATCACCTTCGCGTTCCGCGCCATTGAGGAAACCTCGGCCACGGAAGCGGCCCTCGCCAAGGCGTTCGTTGCCCTCCGCGAGGTCTACGAGCTGGACATCATGGTCAAGGAACTCAACGAACTGCCGGCGTCGTTCCCGACCGAACACTGGAGCACCGTCCACCTTGACATCCGGCGGCTGCTGGACCGCGCCGTCCGGTGGCTCCTCGGCCAGGGTTCCGCGTCCCGTCCCATCGCCGAGATCGTGGCCGAATTCAAGCCGCTGATGGATCCCATGCGGGCCCGATTGCTCGATTACCTCCGGGGCGACGACCGCGCCCGTGTGGCCGAATGGCTTCAGAAGGCGCGCAGCTGGGACCTTCCGGAAGACCTGGCACACCGCTGGGCGGAACTGTTCGAGAGCTTCGTGCTCCTGGACATCGCCAAGATCGTCCATGTCAGCAAGGAATCCGTGGCCGATATTGCCCACGTCTACTACACGGTCTTCAACCGCTTCCATGCAGATTCCCTCCTCGAACGCATCACCAAGCTGCCGAGGGCGGACCGCTGGCAGGCACTGGCCCGTGCAGCCCTGCGCGATGACCTCTACTCCACGGTCTCGGACATGACGACGGCGGTGCTGGAGAACACTCCGGCCGGGGCTCCGGCCGAAGAGCGGCTGCTGGCCTGGGAGGGCCAGAACGCGGAGCAGCTGGGCCGGGCGAAGTCCATGTTTGATGAGGTCAATGCGCTCGAGGCCGATGACATGGCCTCACTGTCGGTAGCATTGAGGCTCTTGAGGTCAATCGTCCGACGCTAAGGGACTGCCGTCCCTGGTGTCGCAAATGGAGGTGCTGTGGCAATCTTTACGGACCCAATCAGGGAACATGCTGATTTTGGCCCGGGGGACGCCGAATGGCTGCACCTCCTGGTCGGCGACTGGCAGATGGTCGCCGACCTCGCGTTCGCCGATCTCGCCCTGTGGTTTCCGCATCCTGAGTTCGGCTACGTGGCCCTCGCCCACGTCCGCCCCTCCACCACGCACACGGTGTTCCACGCCGACTTCGTGGGGGAGGGGATCAGGTCGGACCTGCAACCGCTGGTCGACAAGGCGTGGGAGAGCCGCGCGATCGAGCGCTCCAACGAGACCAATTGGAGCAGCGATATGGCGCTGCGGGTCGAGGCCGTGCCGATGGTCCGCAACGGCCGCACCCTGGCGATCGTGACCTCCCACATGGACCTCTCCAGTTCACGGATGCCCTCCCGGCTCGAGCTCACCTACCGGCAATGCGCCTACGATCTGCTGCGCATGGGAACCCTGGGGCTGTGGCCGGACTTCGCGTCGCCCACAGGCTCGCGCCGCGGCGCCCCGCGTGTGGGCGACGGCCTGATCAGGCTCGACGCCGAGGGGATCGTGCAGTACGCCAGCCCCAACGGGGTCTCTGCGTTCCGCCGCCTCGGCGACGGCGAGTCCCTCGAGGGCCGGTCCCTCGCCGAGGTGACGGCGGGACTTTTGCGGGACCGGCGCATGGTCGATGAAACCCTGCCGCTCGTCGTCACGGGCCGCATGCCGTGGCGCAGCGAAATCGAGTCGCGCGGTGTGAGTCTTTCGCTGCGTGCCATCYCGCTGCGCGACGAGCAGCAGCGGTTCGGTGCCTTGGTCCTGTGCCGGGACGTCTCGGAGCTGCGCCGCCGGGAGATGGAGCTTGTCACCAAGGACGCCACCATCCGCGAGATCCATCACCGGGTGAAGAACAACCTGCAGACCGTCGCGGCTCTTTTGCGGATGCAGTCGCGGCGCATGGTCAGCGACGAGGCCAAGCAGGGGCTCGAGCAGGCCATGCGGCGGGTGGCGACCATTGCCCTGGTGCATGAGACGCTCTCGCAGGGCCTGACCCAGAGCGTCGATTTTGACGAACTCATCGGCCGCCAGTTCCGCCTCTCGGCCGAGGTCGCCTCGCCCTCACAGCAGGTCAAAACCCAGCGTTCGGGCCTCTTCGGGGAACTGCCGAGCGACTTCGCCACCCCATTGGCCCTCGTCATCAACGAACTGGTCACGAACGCCGTCGAGCACGGGCTGGAGGGACGGACCGGTACTGTCTCGCTGCTCGCCGACCGCTCGGAGACCGAGGACGGGGACGAACTTCTCACCGTGACGGTGGAGGACGACGGCGTCGGACTGCCGGACACGCCGTATGTCGAGGGCCTTGGCCTGCAGATTGTCCGCACACTGGTCATGAGTGAACTCGGCGGCACCATCCACTGGCAGGCCAGGGAGGGCGGGGGAACCGCAGTCCAGATTGTCCTGAGCCTCACGTCGCGCTGACGTTGCACCCGGCGGCTTAAACGGGCAATGGCCGCGGACCTTAGGGTCCGCGGCCATTGCTGCAGGGTCGTTCGGTGGCTGCCGGCGCTGTAGCTGCCGGTGCTTGGGCAGCGGGATCAGGAAGCGCGTCGTGCCCGTGCAGCGCGGCGTTTCAGGGCGCGGCGCTCGTCCTCGCTCATGCCGCCCCACACTCCGGCGTCCTGGCCGGACTCCAAAGCCCATTGCAGGCAGGTATCCACAACGGGGCAGCGGCGGCAAACACTTTTCGCTTCCTCGATCTGCAGGAGGGCAGGGCCCGTGTTTCCAACGGGGAAGAACAGCTCCGGGTCCTTGTCAAGGCAGGCTGCGCGGTTACGCCAATCCATGCTGATCAGTCACTCCATTCGTGGGAACTCGTTAAACGCCTTTGTGAAATTATTCACTAGAGGCTTCATAAGAAAAGGGCCCATTGGGGCCCCCTCGGTCATCTGGATTAAGCGTGTCATGTTAACGCTGTGTAAACAAGGGGTAATAGAGGTCAAGATGCCTCGAGACCGTGAGCGATGCATCACATTCAGTGGCGGCGTCCTCACATCTAGACGACTATGTCCGGTAGTGTGCCAGTGTGTCAAGGCCCCCTGTGAACCCTGAAGACCCCCGTGAAAACCCCGGTGAAAATCCCAGCGAACGCCCCGGTGAAGATCCCGGAGAGAGCCGCCGCGACGAGAATCCCGAAGAGAGCCGCCGCGACGAGAATCCCGGAGAGAGCCGCGGCGACGAGAATCCCGGAGAGAGCCGCGGCGACAGTGACGGCGAGCATCCCGGCGAAAGTTCGCGCCGGCATCCGGACGGAACCCCTGCCGGAGCCGCTGCCGGAGACTCTGTGCGGCCAAGAGGAATTGTTGTCATCGCCGTCGTCGTCGCGCTGGAGGCCTTGGCGCTGCTCGTGGCCGGCGGCTGGTACGGGACCCAACTCCTGACCGGAGCCCCGGTGCTTTCCTTCTGGGGTGCCGTCTTCACGCTGTGCCTGCTGCTGGCGTTCTCCGCATGGCTCTTTGCCGTGGCACGCTTCCTGCTGCGGGGCTTCCGTTGGCCGCGGGCAGGTGCCCTGGTGGCCCAGCTCTTCGTGCTGACCATTGGCTTCCCGACGCTGACCGGAGGCTATCCGCTGGCCGGACTGGCCATGCTGATCCCCGCCGTGACGGCGATCGTGCTCCTGTTCGACAAGCGGGTCATAGCGTTCGCGTCACGGGCAGCAGGGGCCCCGCCCGCCCTGTAACGGGCCGTCCCGCGCGGCGTGCTGCCCGGGGGAGAGCCGGACCTGCCCGGGGGAGACCCGGTCCGGTCCGCCGGCAGGCCGGATCGGAGCCAGCGGGAGGGCAGCCCCCAGCTGAACAGGAGAGCACGGGGCAGCCAGCTGGACCGGCGTAGCTTGGCCGTCGGAAATGACGACGGCGCGTCCCGGCGGAGGACTGTGCTCTGGTTCGATCCGGACCCCGAACGGCTCGCCGTCCAGGAGCCCCCGCGGGCGAATCAGGACCGCCCGTCCCTGGCTGCGCGCGACGGCAGCGAGATCCACCCGTTGCCCAAAGCCCGGGCCGAATCCTGCCGTGAGGATCACCCTCCAGCCCAGACTGTTCAGGGCCGCCAGGGCGCTGTTGGCTTCGTGTGCCAGCAGGTCGGCGTCGTCTGCGAGCGCAATCGCTGTCCGGTCCAGGGTGCCCGCGAGTGCGCTGGCGCGGAGCCGGGACCAGTACTGGCCGGGTTCGGACCCCGGCCGGGGCGCGAGCCAGGTGCACGTCGGGTTCATTCCCGGGAGCGCGGCCAGCAGCGTGCTTTTTCCGGAACCCGGGCCGCCGAGGACCGCGAGGACGCTGCCTGCCGGTAGCCGAATCCCGTGCGGCCGGAGTTCGTCTCCGCCGAGCCCGAGCAGCAGTGCCGCCGCTGGGACGGGGGAGTGCGCGGCGCCAGGCATGGCTGCGGGCAAGCCAGCGGGCGGCGGAATCCGTTGCCCTGGCCCGGGGGTGCCGCAGTGGGCCAGCACCTCGTCCACTCTCACGAACACAGGCAACGCGTCCACCCGGAAGGGCCTCGTCGTGACGGCTCCGCCTATGGGGCACTGCCCGCCCGCGGCCGTCGGTTCGAACAGTTGGGCCGCGTGCCCGGTCGCCAGAGGGGCCGGCACAAAAACACCGAACACGGCCACGCGGCCGGGGACCGGCTCCAACGCCGGAAGCCGGGGCCACGCAAGGCGGCCCTCGTCGGTAGAGCCTGCGGGAAAGAAGATCCGGTTGGGCAGGCCCCCGAAAAACCTGGCGGTCACCAGCTCGCGCTCGCCAGAGACGATGACCGTTATCCCTGCCCGGGGGCCGTCCCGCACAATGTCATGAACGAGTTCTTCGGCCCATGCCTGCGGTCCGGAACGAAAAGCCGAAACCCAGGCGCCCCAGCCACTGAGCACCAGGACCAGCCGGGTCCGCGACCAGGCCGCGGGCGCACTCAGCCGTGACGTGACTTCTTCGGCCACCCGCCTCAGCACCCTGGCGGCCCGGCGCAATTCATGCAGGCCGGCCACCGCGCCGACCCGGGGCGCCGTCGCGGCGGCGTTGAAAACACCGGCGGCGTCGAGAATGTAGAGGTGCGACTCCACACGGCCGGCCAGGAGCTGATCGACAGCGAGGGCCAGGGCGGCGTCGCTGGCGCCGGCTTCAGCGCCGACAAGGCCCAGATGCCCGTGCCCGGCAGGACTCCAGCCCAGCTCCTTGACGCGTTGGAGTTCCGGCAGGTCCACCAGCCCCAGCCGGACCGTGTCCCGGTCGGAGGGCCCGGGACCCGGATCCGGCAGCAGGGCCGGCAGGGGATCTGCCACCGGCCGGCGGGGCGGCCGGCCGCCGAGTTCCTGCCACAGGCCCACGGCGGCGTCGATGAGCGGCGCCGCCCCGTGTGCCGGCGTCAGGGCCGCGCCGCTGTCGTGGGCTTCATCGTTGCAGGAGCCGCCGGTCAGGCGATCGGCTACTGCCGGCGGCCCCGTGAGATGGTCCGTGACCGTGCGCACCGTGACCGCTCCGTCTGACCGCACGGCGGTCCGGGGCGTCAGGGTGGCCGTCTGGAACTCCTCCGGGGCTTGTGCGCCGCGGATCAGGAACGCGCGCCCGGGACGTGCGATGGGGATGGCGGCCGCCTGCCCGGAGCCCATGATGTCGAACGATTCGGGGCCGGACTGGACGCGGAGGGCGATGCGGGTGGTGACGTTGGCCCTGATATCGGCGTTCAGGGCTCCCTGCGGGCGCTGCGTGGCCATGATGAGATGGATTCCCAGTGACCGGCCGATGGCGGCAATCCGCATGAGCTCTGAGAGGGCGCCGGGCACTTCGTCCACGAGGATCCTGAACTCGTCCACGACGATGACCAGATAGGGGACTTGCGGGCCTGCCGCCGGCGACGACTCATAAGCCGCGAGATCCGGGGCATTCACCCGGGCGAGCAGTTCCTCCCTCCGCCGGACCTCTGCCCGCAATGAAACGAGCGTCCGCTCCACCTGCGCAGCGCCCAGATCCGTCAGCATGCCCACGCAGTGCGGGAGCCCGGTCAGCGGGCCCAGGCCCGAGCCGCCCTTGAAATCGATGAAGAGCAGGTTGACCCGGTCCGGCGGATGGCCAGCCGCGAGGCCGGCGGCAAGAGTCCGCAAAAACTCCGACTTCCCGGAACCGGTGGTCCCTGCAACCAGGAAGTGCGGACCGTCCGCCTTCAGGTCGATCTGCAGGGTCCCCTGGCTCCCCGTGCCGACCGCTGTGCCCAGTCCGGACTCGGCGCCGGTCCGGGACCACCGCCGGGAGATGTCCGGCGCCGCGAGGGGAAGGACATCGGCCAGGCTGCAGTGCCGTGGGATGGACGGCGGGGGAGCCTTCGGAGTGCGCCGTGTGGCATTGATGCCTCGGCAAAAGCGGTCAAAGACCACCGCCGGGACCAGATCCGGGACGAAGTCCTGGGGCGGGGCCCCGGCGGTGATGAGGGTGCTGCGCCGGCCGAGGACAATGCCGGGGTGTTCTGCGGGACCCTGCTCCGGCGAGCACTCGATCACGCTCCACCCGTGTGCCGCGGCCAGGGTCCGGAACGCCGGCCCGGCATCAGCGTTGTCCGGCCCGGGCGAGGCCCCTGACTGGCCGGGAGTGTCCCAAAGGATGAGGACTCCGCGGTCGAATCCCTCGCCCGGACCGCCATTCAATCCGCCGGGACCGGCAGCCAACAGGGTCGCGGTGGTGGCGTCATTTGCGGACAACGTGACCCGGGGCAGGAAACGCGCTGACAACGGCACCGTGTCCGCCGGGCCATGCAGCACCAGGCGGGTGCTGCCGCCGAGGGGATAGGCAGCCAGCTGCAGGATGAACGAGCGCACCAGCCCGGCCACGGCCGGCGCCGGGCCGTGGATGGTCACCACCGCCGGCGGCGGGTCCAAGGTCAGGGGCACCTGGCCGAGCGGCGGCGGCCGGAAGCCGGAGTCGGGTGGTTCCAGCCGGATGTTCGCCGCCTGATCCGCCAGCCCGAGCCGCAGGCAGACGTCCGCTGGCTCCCCGTGAGGTGCACAGGCAGCCGGGGGTGCCCCGGCCACGCAACCGATGACCAGGTCCGCCGCGGAAGGAGCCGCACGCCGGCGTCGTTCCCTGTCCTGCAGGGCGGCCTCCGCCACAGCTGCGTTGAGCTCGCGGCGCTGGCGGCGGCCCGACAGGAACGGGACGAGGACGGATACGCCTGAGACTGCGGTGAAGGCCAGGAACATCCACATGCCGGTGAGAAGCGCCAGACCGATGCCGACCAGGAGCGGCAGCACCGCCGTCAACGCCACGGCGGCCCGGTGGCCGGGGGCGGCGTTGCCCCGGACGACCAGCGGCGCGGCAACGCTGGAGCCCGCAAGCGCCGTCACGGAGTCCGCGGCAGCATTGGGCACCACCGGCGGGCCGAGCCGGAGCGAGATGGTGGAGTCGCCGCAGCGGATCGCGGACGCCGTGGTCACCGGGGCCATTCGCACTTTCCGGCCGTCGACGCTGGTTCCGTTCGCACTGCCGAGGTCCACGATCGTGACGTCCGAGTCCGAGACGTCCAGGCGCGCGTGCTCCCGGGAAAGTGCGGCATCCGGGATCACGATCTCGGTACCGCTGCGTCCGATCCGGAGCTGGCCCCGGCGCAGCGCGACAAGCGTGCCCGCGCCGGGACCGCTGTCCACTGCGAGCAGCAAAGTGGCTGTTTCGGGGTGGCCGGGTCCGGGGCGGGATGCTGCGCCCGACGTATTAACGACCCCTGCACCGTCGGCCAACGCACCGTCAACCAATACGGCACCTTGGACCAGGGGAGGCACGCCAACCGTCAGAGCGGTGACCGGGGCTCCCCGGACGGACAGCCCGCCGGTCCCGTAGCGCCGGGCGATGGCGGCCTCCAGGTCCGCGCCCGGGCAGGGCTCCGGGACCTCGACGGACAGCTCAATGAGCTGCCCGTCCGGCGTCGAACCTGCCATGAGGGTGCAAGGTGCGAGAGTGCAGTGGAAGATCATCCGGGGCATCCTTTCCTGCGTGGCGGCCCGGGTTCCACGTTAGGGATGCCTCGGCCCGGCTGCGCGCCGGAAATTAGGCCATGTGGATAAACGGGGGCAGCCCGGCGACGGGCCAGACGGCTCCGAGCGCGCCCCGTACGCGCCCCGGCCGGCTCCGAGCGCGCTCCGTACGAGCTCCGGACACGGGCCGGACGCGGGCCGCGCGGCGGGGGCCGGGCGCCGACTGCAATGGAGCCTCGGGTAGGCTAGTGCAGCAGACAATGCGCAACATTGGGCTGCCCGCATTCGAATCAGGAGAGTTTGTGACCGCTGACCTCGTCATCGTAGGGTCGGGCTTCTTTGGCCTGACAATCGCAGAACAGGCCGCCACGGAGCTGGGCTTGAAGGTAGTCGTCATCGACCGCCGCCACCACATCGGCGGCAATGCCTACAGCGAAAAGGAAGAGCAGACCGGCATCGAGGTGCACCGCTACGGTGCGCACCTTTTCCACACTTCCAACGACCGTGTGTGGGAGTACGTGAACCGCTTCACCACGTTTACGAACTACGTCCACAAGGTGTACGGCGTGCACAAGGGCGAGGTCTACTCCCTGCCCATCAACCTGGCCACGATCAACCAGTTCTTCCGGGCCAACCTCACCCCCGGCCAGGCGCAGGAACTGATCAAGGAACAGTCCGGCGAACTGGCAGGCACCGATCCGCAGAACCTGAACGACAAGGGCATCCAGCTCATCGGACGGCCGCTCTACGAGGCGTTCATCAAGCACTACACCGGCAAGCAGTGGCAGACGGATCCCAAGGACCTGCCCGCGGGCATCATTTCGCGCCTTCCTGTCCGTTACAACTATGACAACCGGTACTTCAACGACAAGTACGAGGGCCTGCCGACCAACGGCTACACGGCCTGGATCGAGAAGATGGCCGAGCACCCGAACATCGAGGTCCGGCTGAACACGGACTTCTTCGACGAGTCGCATGAGTACAGCAAAAACAAGGTGGTCGGCAACATCCCGGTCATCTACACGGGGCCCGTTGACCGGTACTTCGACTACGCCGAAGGCGATCTCTCCTGGCGAACCATCGACTTCGAGGAAGAAGTCCTCGACGTCGGCGATTTCCAGGGCACCTCAGTGATCAACTACAACGACGACGACGTGCCGTTCACGCGCATCATCGAACCGCGCCACTTCCACCCGGAACGCGACTACCAGACGGAGAAGACCGTCATCATGCGCGAATTCTCCCGTGCGGCGGAGAAGGGCGACGAGCCCTATTACCCGATTAATACCGCCGCGGACCGGGATCGCCTGCTCAAGTACCGGGACCTCGCGGCAGCCGAGAAGGATGTCCTCTTCGGCGGACGACTCGGCACGTACAAATACCTGGACATGCACATGGCCATCGGCTCTGCCCTGACCATGTTCGAGAACAAGATCCGGCCGCATTTCGAGGCCGGCGCCACGATTGAAAGCGGAGGAGTGGACGCATGAGCGCCGCTGAAACGACACCCGGCTGGAACCCGATTCAGCGGGTCATCCTGCCATCGACCGACCAGACCGACACCGTACCCCTCTACGTTGACGCTGGCACAGCCAGCGGCATCCGGCTCCGGGAGAACGACGAATTCGCCCGCACCCCGAAACTGCTCGAGGACAAGCTGCAGATGTTCAGCTCCGAGAGCCGGGTAGCGCACTTCGAGGACCTCCTCGGAAGGCACTCCATGCGGGTGCGCTCCGGCGAACAGCTCTCGTTCGGCACCTACTTCAACGCCTTCCCGGCGAGTTACTGGCGCCGGTGGACCTCGGTTCGGGACGTCCGCCTGGTCGTGGAGACCAGCGGTCCGGGAACGGTCACGGTCTACAAGTCGAACGCCCGCGGATCGGTCCAGCGCGTCGACGGCAAGCACGTCGACGGCGACGCCACCTCCACGTTCGAACTCTCGCTCAAGCCCTTCGGCGACGGCGGCTGGTACTGGTTTGACCTGGCCGCCAGCACCGGGGACCTGGTCCTGAACAACGGTGCGTGGGAGGCCACGGGCGGTCCCGCGGCCAAGGGCCAGGTGACCCTCGAAATCACCACCATGAACAAGCCCGACTTCTGCCTGAACAACGCCCGGATCCTGGCCGATAACCCGGACGTCCTTGAAAACGTCAAGGAAATCCTGATCGTGGACCAGGGCACGCAGAAGGTCGAGGACCAGGAGGGCTTCGCCGCCGTCCGGGACGCCCTCGGCGGCAAGCTCCGGGTCATCAACCAGGCAAACCTGGGCGGCTCCGGAGGCTTCGCGCGCGGCATGTTCGAGGCTGTCGAAAACGGCAGCGACTACGCCCTGCTGCTCGACGACGACATCGTCGTCGAACCCGAAAGCATCGTGCGGCTCCTGACGTTCGCCGACCACTGCCGGAAGCCGACAATTGTCGGCGGCCACATGTTCGACCTCTACAACCGCAGCGTCCTGCACACCTTCGGCGAGGTCGTGGACCCGTACCGGATCGTCCCGGCCCTGCCCCACGCCGACATGGAAACGCGGCACGATTTCAGCGTCGCGAACCTGCGCCAGACGCCGTGGCTGCACCGCCGCGTGGACGTTGACTACAACGGCTGGTGGATGTGCCTGATCCCCACGAAGGTGATCCAGGAAATCGGGCTGTCCCTGCCGCTGTTCATCAAATGGGACGACGCCGAATACGGGCTGCGCGCCCGGGAAGCCGGCTTTGCCACGGTCTCAATGCCGGGTGCCGCCGTCTGGCACGTGTCCTGGATCGACAAGGACGACCTCGTCGGCTGGCAGGCCTACTTCCACGCACGCAACCGGCTGATCACGACGCTGATCCACAGCCCGTACCCCAAGGGCGGCCGCGTGCTGCGCGAATCTTTCCAGTCCGACGTCAAGCACCTCGTCTCGATGCAGTACTTCACCGAACACGGCCGGATCGACGCGCTGCGCGACCTCTTGAACGGACCAGACGACCTCCACAAGGTGCTCGGCACCAAGCTGCCGGAAATCAACGCGCTGAAGGCACAGTACCCGGACGCCCAGCTGAAGGAAGACGTCGATGACTTCCCGGCGCCAAAGATCGGCCGCGGTCCGATGGGCGGGACCGTTGTGGGGCTGCCCAGCAAGAAGCAGCTCATTCCGTGGGGCATCAAGACCGTTGCGCGCCAGCTCATCAAGGCGCCGGGACCGGAAAGCGCCGAACGGCCCCAAGGCTACCTGGCCCACCGGGACAACCGGTGGTACCGGGTGGCGCACTACGACAGCGTTGTGGTCTCCAACGCGGAGGGCACCGGTGCCTCGTGGTACCAGCGCGACCCGAAGAAGCTGAAGGCGATGCTGACCGAGGCGACCATGCTGCACGCGAAGCTGTTCCGGGAATGGGACAGCCTTGCTGAACAGTACCGCCGCGCGGTGGCCGAGATCAGCTCGATCGACGCGTGGAAGAAGACGTTCGAGGCGAATTCCGAGGACGGCAGGTAGATGGCTGGTCAAACCGACCAGCTGATCAAGCCCGGAACCGGGCACGGGCTGCTGGACGTCTACGGCGACCGCTTCCTGCTGAAGCTGCTGGTGCGCAAGGAAATCAAGGTGCGCTACCGCGGCTCGGTGCTGGGCCTGCTGTGGTCCTACGTGAAGCCGCTCGTGCAGTTCCTGATCTACTTCGTGGCGCTGGGCATCTTCCTGAACCTGCAGCGGGGAACGCCGAACTATGCGATCTACCTGTTCTCCGGCATTGTACTGGTCAACTTCTTCACGGAATCGCTGTCCAACGCCACCCGCTCGATCGTGGACAACCGTGACCTGATCCGGAAGATCTACCTGCCCCGGGAACTGTTCCCGGTGGCCACCGTGTGGGTGTCGGCAGCGCACTTCCTGCCCCAGCTGCTGGTGCTGGTCGGCGCGTGCCTGGTGGTGGGGTGGGCCCCGACGCTGCTGCAGCTCGCCGCGGTGGTCCTGATCTTCGTCATGGTGGCAGTGCTGGGCACGGGCCTTGGCCTGCTGTTCGGCGCCGTCAACGTCTATTTCCGGGACTCCGAAAATATCGTGGACATGATCGTCATGGTGGTCACGTGGGCTTCCCCGGTTCTCTACCTCTGGTCAATGGTCCAAAAGGTGATGGGCGATTGGTTCTGGATCTACCAGCTGAACCCGATGACGGTCGCCGTCGAGGTCTTCCACTGGGCCTTCTGGGAACCGACACTCAAGGCGGACCAGCTGGTCAACGACGCCTCGCCGCCGGGCATGCTGACATTCTGGCTGCCCGTCGCCCTGCTGATCACGCTGGCCGTGCTTTTCCTCGGGCAGTGGACGTTCCGCCGGCTTGCCGTTCACTTCGCACAGGAGCTCTGACATGACCGCGCACGGCCACGTCGCCATCATCTGCACCGATATCCGGAAGCAGTTCGTACTCCGCCACACCCGTTCCCTGAAGGAAGCCCTCGTCTGGCTCGTGAAGGGACGCAAGGGCGACCTCTCGAAGAAGTTCCTGGCCCTGAAGGATGTCTCGCTTGAGGTTAAACAGGGCGAAACGGTTGCACTCATGGGGCTCAACGGTTCCGGAAAATCGACGCTCCTGAAGCTCATTTCCGGGGTCCTGCAGCCCGACGGCGGCACGGTGCGCACGCGCGGCCGCGTCGCCGGGCTGATCGAAGTGGGCGCAGGCTTCCACCATGACCTCAGCGGCCGGGACAACGTCTACCTCAACGGCGCCATCCTCGGCATGACCGAAAAGCAGATCGACGAGAAGTTCGACTCGATCGTGGAATTCTCCGAAATCGGTGAGTTCATCGACACCGAGGTGAAGTTCTATTCCTCCGGCATGTACCTGCGCCTGGCGTTTTCCATCGCCGTGCATACGGACCCCGAGGTCTTCCTGATCGACGAGATCCTCGCGGTGGGCGACGAGCCCTTCCAGCGCAAGTGCATCGCGAAGATCAAGGAGCTCTCCGAGATGGGGAAGACCCTGTTTGTCGTGAGTCATGACCTGGACCTGGTGGCCACCGTGTGTGAGCGCGGCGTCCTGCTCGAACACGGCAAGATTGTTATGGACGGCGAAGTGCACGACGTCGTCAACGAGCTCCGGCGCAGGTCCCTCGCTCTGTAACGGCCCGCCCTGCAGCGGCCCGCCCTCTAGCGGCGTGCCCGGCCGGCTCCCGGCCCGGCCGTCCGTTAGGATGGGCCCGAAACGGGGGCTCAGCCCCGTACCGGGGGATGCGGGGAGCAAAAATGACAGCTGTGGGGTCCAGGGAGCGGCGAGACCGGCGGCGGAGGCCCTCGTGGCCCGGCCGGCTGCGGACAATGACAAGGGCCGTGGCGATCGCGGCCGCCACCGGAATCGTGGCGGCAAGCCTCGCCCAGGGAGCCGCCGCGGATAGCTCCCCGGCACCTCAACCGGCCCAGCAGTTGTCCCGGCCGGCAACGAGCCAACCGGGCCCGTCGAGCCCGTCGCCGGCCGCGGCCACGGCCGCGGCCGCGCCCGGCACCGCCGCTTCGGCGAAACCGACACCTTCGGCCACGGCTTCGGCGAAACCGACACCAGCGCCCACGCCCACGCCCACGCCGAAAACGACTGCGTCGCCGACGTCCGGAGCTGCTACGGCAGCCGGACCCACAGCAAAGGCAGCGACCGCGGCACCGACACCGGCCGCGGCGGAGGCGGCCATCCGCGTCCCCGGCGCCATCGGCGTCGAATACGAACGCCTCGGCGGCGCCACGGGCCCCGTGGGCCCGGCCACGGCAGGGCAGAAGTGCGGGCTTGCCGGCGGCGGCTGCCAGCAGAGCTTCGCACACGGAACGATTGTCTGGAGCGAAGCCACCGGCGCCCGCCTGCTGTCCGCGGGCATCGAAAATGCCTGGCTCAAGGCCGGCGGTGTCACGGGCCATCTCGCCTACCCGCTCGGGGCTGCCCGCTGTGGCGGGGCGCCTGTAGTCTGCCAGCAGGCGTTCCAACACGGCAGCCTGTACAGCGTGACCGGGAAGGGAACCTACCCTGTCTGGGGTGCCATCAACGCCACCTATGAATCCCTCGGCGGCCTCGAGGGGTACCTGGGCTACCCGATAGCGGTCGAGACGTGCGGGCTGACCGGCGGGGCTTGCACGCAGCGCTTCCAACGCGGCGCTGTGTACTTCGCTCCCGGCGCCGGTACCTTCCCGGTGTGGGGCGCCATCAATGCCCGCTACCTCGCCCTTGGCGGCAGCCGCGGCTACCTGGGCTACCCGACGGGCCAGGAAAAATGCGGACTCCGTGGCGGCGGCTGCTCCCAGGCCTTCCAGCGCGGACGGATCTACTACGCGGCCGGTGCCGGCACCCAGGCGGTGTGGGGAGGTCTCGGACAGTTCTATACGGCCCGCAAGGCCCAGGCCGGCGCCCTCGGATATCCCGTCACGGCCGAGGCCTGCAACCGGAGCGGTTACTGCAGCCAGTCTTTCCAATACGGCCGGCTCGAATGGATTCCCGGAACTGGGGTCCGCTACCGGCTGACCCCGGCCGCGTACTGCCCGGCCATCAGTTCCGGGGCCGTGAAGTACCGCACAGGCGGAGCCTCACGCGTGTCCTTCGCGATCGCTGACACCTACCGGTCCACCCGGATCACCTTCATCACGTGCGTCCGGCAGCCGGACGGAAGCTACGCGAAGGAGTGGGGCGCGCTGGGCCATGCCGGCGAGTCCGGCTTCGCCGCGCCTGGCGTCGCGACAGGACCCACCTGGCAGATGTTCTCCCCGACGGGATCGTTCACCGTCACCCAGGCCTTCGGCCTGGGCAACCCCGGAACGGCCCTTTCCTACCGGACCCTCAATCCCTATTCGCGCTGGGGCGGCCGGCTCAACGGGAACTACAATAAGTACTTCGAATCGAGCTCGGACGTCTTCCCGGACGAGAACATGTGGTACTTCGCGACCCGACCGTCGCATGACTACCGCCAGGGAGTCGTCATCAATTACAACCGGCCACCGGATGCGCCCATCACCATGAATGCGGGTTTCGCGATTTTCCTCCACGGCAACAACCTCCCCACCTGGGGCTGTATTTCGCTCAACGACGGCGACCTCCTGCAGTATCTGAGGACGGCGCATCCCGGCGACCGGTTTGTCATGGGGGTCGCGTATGACATCTTCAATTAGCTCCGCCGGCATTAGTTCAGCCAACCCAGTCCCTCTACATGAGGTCCCTGCCCGGCAGGGCGCTCCGGGCCGCCGGCGTCCGGTGCGCTACTGCGGCCTGCTCGCCCTCGCGGCGAGCCTGGCCCTGGGCGCCTGCACTGCAGCCCCGGCGCCCGGGCCGGGGCCTTCAGCCGCGGGTACGACGCCGGCCCCGTCGGCCCCGACGCCGACGGGGACGTCCGGCGTCGCCCCCGGAAACGAACCGCTGACCCACGACGGCCGTACGGTGGTGCCGGCCCCGGGGGCCGAGTGCGCGCAGCCGGCGCTGACGGACATCCGTCGGGTGCTGGGTGCCGTGGCCGGGAACGTTCAGCCGGCCGACGTTCAGGCGTCGTCGAAGGACGGCGTGGCCGAGCTCGCCTGCACGTTTGCCCTGGCCCCCGTCGCTGCCGGGCAGGCCGCGGACCTGGGGAATGCGCTGATCGTGTCGAAGACCACCGCGCCGGACCAGGCAGGCCTGGACGGGCTCGGGCTGCCCCGGCTGATGATGTCGCCCGAGCCCGTCCCGGACCTCGGCGCCAAGGCATGGTATTCCGCCAACCGCCTGACCGGGACCACGGAGTACGTCGTGGAGATGGTGGACGGTTTGACCGTGGTGAGGGTGACGCTTGCCCTCCCGGCGGACACGGCCGAGCCCGAAGCGGTGAAAGCCAAACTGGCCGAACTGGCCCGGCTCAGCTAGCCGGAACTGCGCTTGGGGCGCTCATTGCCCAGTCCTCATTTCCCAGTCCTCAAGTCTCCCGGCAGGCCGTCACTTCGTACAGCCGGGCGCCGCCCTCTGCCAGCACCAGCCGGACGGCCAGCGAGTTGTTCAGGTTCTCCAGTCCCGGGAAGGGATGTTCGCCGAAGTGGACTTCATTGGGGCCGAAGTCCAGGACATAGCGGACACCGGTGGCTTTCAGTGCGGCGCAGACCGCCGGATCGTTGTCCGCATTGCGGAGGTTCCGGTTGAGTGTTTCGACGGCGGCCGTGTTGGCCGTCAGGATGTGCTTGGCCGTGGTCTCCCGATGGGCGATCGCATAAGCCAGCGCCCCGCCCGTCCACGGGTTCACCGCGATGGCGGCGTCCGCGGGAACGATCTCGTCCAGCCGGTCGATGACCTTCTGTTCGTCCGTTGAGACGAGCAGCGAATGGTCCGTCTCGAGGTAGTTCTTCCGGGCCGAACCGATCGCGGTCCTCATTGAGGGGATCTGGGACGCGGCGACCGCCAGGGCGAGCACGCCGCAGATGACAAGGTAAGCGGCGTTGGTGCCGCGGCCGGCGCTCTGTGGCGACCCTGCCAGCCGGTCAAGCCAGCGGCGGAGCCAGACGGCGACGGCGTCGACGCCGACGGCGGCGAACGGCAAGGCCGTCAGCGGCAGGAGCGCCGCGATCCTGTTGCTGTCGTTGTACCAGATCCCGGTCAGCGCGGCGCGCACATCGCCCTTCAGGGTGCCGGAAACAATGACGTACAGCACGCCGGTGATGACAAAACCGGCGATCATCCACGTCCTGCCGCCGCGCCGCCAGCACAGGAAGAGGCCAATCAGCATCAGCACGCTGACGCCGATCGCAGCGGGGCGGTCAATGGCGCCGTTCGCCAGGACATCCCACGCAGCACCGCGGGGCGTCTGCACGGGTTCCCAGAACGCGGCATCTTCCGGCGGCCGGATGTTGGTCCACAGCACATACAGGGCCACGGCCCCGACGCCGAGCCCCAGGCTGGCGAGGATCCAGGCGGTGCGGTGCCGGGACCGGTGTTCGCGGTTGCCGGCAAGGCGTGCGTAGGCCTGCAGGATGATCGGCACCGAGAGCGCCACGAGCGACATGAATCCGTTCGGGTGGGCCAGGGCAAGTCCCGGAAGGATCAGCAGCGGCAGCGTGAACCGGGGCGCGGGCGGCCACTGAAGGTGGCGCGCCACCTGGCACAAGAGGGCAATGCTGGCCAGGGCGGCCGGCAGCATGCTGATCGCCAGGAAGTTCGGATACAGCACGCCGAAATCCAGCAGCAGGATCGGGAACGGCGCGAACATTGCGGCCAGGATCGCTGCGGCGCCGACGGCCACGGGCCGGTTGCCGGCCACCGTCCGGGTCAGCATCATGCAGCCCAACGGCCACACGACTGCCGCCACGGTCATGTTCAGGACGTTCACGGCCACCGTAATCGGCAGCCCGGTCAGCTGGACGAGGGCCGCGGCGAGGCCATGCCAGGCTGCCGGATAGAAGTAGGGCGCCGCGTCGCCGCTGGTCATCTTGGACATCCACAGCGAAGAGGCGTTGCCCGTATCCAGAACGTACCGCACACCGTTCAGATGGAACACGTTGTCGAAGGTCTGGGAAAAACTCTCCGGAGAACCGAAAGCCAAGGCGAGTTCAACGAGGATCAGCGCCGCGCCCGCGAAGAACGCCGCAGCGACCCGGGCCGCGCTCCTTGTTCGGCGCGCGGGGTGCTGGGATGCCTCGGCGTGGTGCCAGGGAATGAAGGCGTGGCGCAGGCTGCCGCCAGCGCGCCGGATCCCGGGGAGCCGGATTCCGATGATCACGGCAGAAAGCAGAACGCCGCCGGCCAGGACGGCAGCGGCTGTCCACGGGATAGACGCGAAGGGCAAGAGTACGGCCAGGACCGCCGCAATGGAGATCGTGACCGGCCCGGCCAGGGCAGCCGCCGACAGTCCCCTCAGGCCAAGGCTGACCGTTACCAGGCCGCCGGGCAACAGGAGGAAAAGCATCGCCTCCAGCACGTATGGCAGCGTCTGGAGCCAGTTCAACTTTTCAGCCCGGGGCTGATGCGGGCACCGACAAGTAGCGGCCCGCCACTGGCGGGCACATCAGGACAGCAGGGCACGTCAGATGGTCTGGTCCAGCAGTCCCAGCAGATAGGCACCGTAGCCGCTCTTGACCAAGGGTTCCGCACGCTGGCGAAGTTCGTCGTCGGTCAGGAAGCCCAGCCGCCAGGAAATTTCCTCCGGGGCGCCGACCTTAAGGCCCTGGCGGTGCTCGACAGTGCGGATGAAGTTTGAGGCGTCGCTGAGGTCGTCGAAGGTTCCGGTGTCCAGCCAGGCCGTGCCGCGCGGAAGTATCTCTACCTGCAGCTTGCCGCGCTCCAGGTAGGTCCGGTTGACATCGGTGATCTCCAGTTCACCGCGCGCAGAGGGCTTGAGGTTCTTGGCGATGTCGATGACGTCATTGTCATAGAAGTACAGGCCCGGCACGGCGTAGTGGCTGCGCGGCTTCGCGGGCTTCTCTTCGAGTGAGAGGGCCTTGCCGTCGTCGTCGAATTCCACGACGCCGTAGGCCTTGGGATCCCGGACCCAGTACCCGAACACGGCACCGCCGTCGATGTCGGCATGCTTGCGCAGCTGCGTGCCCATGCCCTGGCCGTAGAAGATGTTGTCACCGAGGACCAGCGCCACGGTCTCGTTCCCGATGTGCTCGGCACCGAGCACGAACGCCTGGGCCAGGCCGTCCGGCGAGGGCTGCTGGACGTAGGTGAGGTTGACGCCGAACTTGGACCCGTCGCCCAGGAGCCGCTGGAACTGCTCCGCGTCATGGGGTGTGGTGATGATGAGGATGTCCCGGATGCCCGCAAGGATCAGCGTGGACAAGGGGTAGTAGATCATCGGCTTGTCATACACGGGGACCAGCTGCTTGCTGATGCCGAGAGTGATCGGGTGAAGCCGGGAGCCGGTACCGCCGGCCAGAATTATTCCACGCATGGGCCCAATCCTCCCGTACCTTAGCCGGTCACAGCAAACTCGGAGCCGGATTGGGCGCACGCGACAGCTGGGCCGGGCACCCTGCGCCGGGGGTGCAGGGCCCGTGCAAGGTAGAATAACGGGTCTGGACTAAGTAACGGGTCTGGACTACGCAACGAAGGATACCGGGATTGAGCGCAGCTGTACTGACACCCAAAGCAAAGCCGGCTCCGGCAGTGGGGAGCCGGCTGGACCCGAGGAAGAACAGCCTGAACCTCATCCGGCTGATACTGGCGTTTTCGGTCCTGCTGGCGCATAGCTGGCACGTCGTCGGCGCCGGCAACGGCTGGGGGTTCCGCGGTGAAAACCTTGGCGGCTGGGCCGTGGCCGGATTCTTTGGCATCAGCGGTTACCTGATTACCGCCAGCCGCTTTGGCAGCGGGATCGGCCGGTACCTGGTTCATCGCGTCGCCCGCATCTTCCCGGCGTTTATCGTCTGCCTGATCGTCATGGCGTTCGTCTTCGCCCCGATTGCCTACGTGATCCAACACGGCTCGCTGCACGGTTTCCTGCAGACGGCCACCACACCCCTGAACTCCATCTTCGCGAACCTGTCCCTGCGGATTGTCAGCTATGACATTGCCGGCACCCCGGCAGGCGTGCCCTATCCGGGCGCCTGGAACGGCTCACTGTGGACGCTCTACTTTGAGTTCATGTGCTACCTGATGGTCGCCGTGATGGGGTTCATGCCCTTGGTCCGCAAGACCCCGTGGCCCGTGATTGCCGCGTTCATCGCCAGCGTGGTCCTCTGGGCCAATATCGGCGTCATCAAGCCCTACCTGCAGTCGAACCTGGATTTCGAGCTCGCCGCACGCCTGACCCCGTACTTCCTTGGCGGCGCCGTCGTGCAGGTTCTCAGCAGCAAGATCGGCATCCACAAGGTGGCCGGGCCGGTCTCGATCGTGCTGGCTGGCCTGTCGATCTTCTTCGTGGACGGCTTCGGCGGCCAGCTCGCCGCACCCTTTATTGCCTACGGGCTGCTCTGGATCTCCACCTGGCTTCCCCAGCCGGCCATTGTGGGCCGCCACGACATCTCCTACGGCGCCTACATCTATGCGTTTCCCGTCCAGCAGTTGCTGGCGGTCTTCGGGGCGTACCACTGGGGCGTGTGGTGGTTCACGGTGGCGGCCACGCTGTGCACAATCCCGCTGGCTGCGGCGAGTTGGTTCTTCGTGGAGCGCCCGATCATGCGGCGGGCCAAGAACGCGGGTTAGCGCCGCGGGCTACCGCCGGGGTCTCACGCCGGAGTCCCACTCTCCCGGCGCAGTACAGCTAGCGCCGCGCGCGCCGTCCCGAGACGCCACGGACGCCGTCGGCAACGCCGCGGAGGGCGTTCGCCAGCCGAATGCCGCGGCCGGGGGCCAGCAGCGTGACAATCGCCAGGTGGCGGTAGTCGGCCAGCAGTCCCTTGAGCGTCCACAGCGGGAAGCGCCGGCCATACTGGCGGGCGAGCAGGATCCGGTTCCTGAAGAGATAGTAGTAGCGCCAGTCGGCGGCCGTCCTGACCTTCAGCGGCCGGCCTCCGACGGACACGTCCCGGCCAAAGACGTTGGCTGCGGCCGGGCTGCCGAGGGCGTGATTGAGCGCGGCGTTCGGGGCCAGCACGGTGCGCAGTCCCTGGGTCTCGCACCGGAGGAAGAACTCGCTGTCCACGCCGTCGATGAACAGCGTGCCCTGGAAGAGGCCGAGCCGTTCAAGCACCGGCACGGGCACCAGGAGTCCTGACTGGATGGGCTCCCCTCCGAGCTGGATGCCGTTGAGGACCGGGCCGCGGCGCACGGGCAGGCCCCGGACCGAGGCCGGGGCGACCATGCCGACGGGGACGCCGGCTTCCGCGGCGGCCGCCGCGGCGTCCAGGAGCGCGTCGACGTAGCCGGCGTCCAGCAGCGAATCCTGGTCCATGGTCAGGACATAGTCGGGTTTCGTCTCCGCAGCCAGGGCCGCGGTGATTCCGGCGTTGAGCGCGGCCGCGATTCCGGAGTTCTCCGTGAGCCGCACTGCTTTGCAGCCCATGGACTCCAGTTCGGCCAGGATCCGTGCGGTGTCCTCGGGGCTGCCGTCGTCGACCACCACCACGGAGTCAACCTGGGCGAGCAGGGCAGCGGCGTTCGCCAGCACGCCGTCGTCGGGGTTAAACAGCGAAACGACGGCGGCAGTCTGAGGCACTGGGGGTCCGTCCGGGTCAGGCAGGCTGGACGTCGGGCTGGGCGTCGATCCAGTTGGCGAGGCGGTCGATGCCCTGGGCGAGGTTGTACTGCGGGGTCCACCCGAGCACGTCCTTCGCGGCCGAGATGTCCGCCCACGCGTGCCGGACGTCGCCCTGCCGGTACTGTCCGGTGACGTGCGGTTCGGGGGCGTTGTAGTGAGCCGCGATGAGTTTCGCCGCAGTGCCGATGGTCTGGAATTCACCGGATCCGATGTCCATGGGCTCGCCCTGGACCGTGGGGGAGACGGCGCCGGCGACTATCGCGGAGGCGACGTCGTCGATCAGGATGAAGTCGCGGCGCACTTCGCCGTCCTCGTACAGCGGAATCGACTTTCCGCCCATCGCCATGCGGCAGAACAGGCTCATGATGCCGGTGTAGGGGTTGATCAGCGACTGGCCGGGACCGTACACGTTCTGCAGCCGCAGGATGACGGTCTCGACGCCGTAGGACTTGGCCCAGGCCTGCAGGACGTGTTCCTGGGCCAGCTTGGTGGCGCCGTAGACGCTCACGGGGGCGGGGAACGTTGCGGAGGCCTTCATCGGCAGCGGGGTGGCGGCGGGGAAGTCCCACTGGGCCTGGTCCAGGGTGGCGCTGGTGCGCTGGCCCGGGTAGAAAGGCTTGCCGTCGCTGTCGCTCCAGGCGCCCTCACCGTACACGGCGCGGCTGGAGGACAGGACGATCCTGCGCGGGAGCTTGCCGTGGCGGTTGAGCCCGTCCAGGAGCTGGGACGTGCCCACCACGTTGACGTGCGTGTGCCGGGTGGACTCTTCAAGCGACTGGCCCGTTCCGGTCTCCGCGGCCAGGTGGATGACGACGTCGGGGGAGTGCTGCGCCAGGACCGTGTCCCAGGTCTGGGCCTCGGCGACGTCGGCGACGATCAGTTCCGCCCGCCCGTCCAGCTCCGCCGGACGCTCGCCCGTGGCATGGATCTGCGGGTGGAGGCTGTCCACCACGACGACCCGGTCGAACGCGTCAGCGAGGGACGCGGAAATGGCGCAGCCGATGAAACCGGCGCCGCCGGTGACAAGGACAGTTCCGCCGGGGCGTGCGGAGGTTTCAGAAGAAGTCACAGCGGACCTTTCGTTGCGGGGCGTTTACTTGCCGAAGGAATGGCGCACGAGTGCGCTGACGGCTGTGGAGTTGCGGTCCAGGACGGCCTGCGGAAGCAGGGAGAGCGCGTGCGCCCGGGACGTAAGCCTCAGATTTGCGGCGCGCTTTGCCCGGCGCCAGCCGAGCGCGTCGGCCTGCGCCGCGGACAGGGCGAAGTATTCGCGTTCACCGGCGAACCGTGAACCGTCAACGAGCTTGGTTGAGGAGGCGCTGTTGGAGTGCCGGCGGTACTGGAAGCACACCGTGGGCTCGATCAGCAGCTGGTCGCCCTTGTAGATCATGTCCATGATGAGGGCGAGGTCCTGGATGATCGGGAACCCGTCCCGGAAATCCACTTCGCGGATCTTGTCGGTCCGGAAGGCCAGGGAGGGCCAGTACAGCCAGTCCCCGTGCATCAGATTGCTGGCGATGGCCTCGCCGGCGATGAGCTGCTTGCCGCGGCCGCGCGGCCGGACGATCTTCTGCTTGACGGAGTCCGCGAGCGTGGCCACCACCTGGCTTCGTTCGTCGATGACCTGCACCCCCGGCTGGATGATCGCTGCGTCGGGGAAGCGCCGGTGAGCGGCAAGAATCACGTCAACGTAGTTCGGCAGCAGGACGTCGTCGCAGCCCAGTATGACCATGACTTCCTGGCTGGCCATCCCCACACACGTGCGGTAGTTCTCCGTGATGCCCGCGTTGACGTCCTTGCGGATGTAGCGGACACGGGCGTCCTGGATCCCGGCCATGTACTCGGAAATTTCCGTTCCGGGGTAGGCGTCGTCAACCACAGTCAGGAGCCAATCGCCGTTTTCCTGGGCCAGGACACTGCGGACCGTTTCCTTCATATAGCCGGGGTCGCCCCAGTAAGGAATGAAAATATCGAGGGGCATCTTAGGAATCCGAGCTGTCAGCGGGGCGGTCGGTGGTGTGCATGCCGGCGGGTGCGGCCGCCCCTGGAAGGGGATTCAGGTGGGAATCAGGGAGGGGATTCGGGCGGGAATCAGGGAGGTGACTCGGGTGGGGGGCCGGAAGGGGAGTCGCGACCGGATCGGGGCGGGCCGTGTCCAGCGCAGACAGGTGGCGGTGCTGCTCCAGGGACTCGAGCTGGGTGCGCAGGATGGCCACCTCCTCTGCCAGGGTCCTGGTTTCGTCCTCCACGACGGAGATTTCCCACGACAGGTGCAGGCAGACGCCCAGCAGCATGAGGATGCTCATGGCAAACAGCAGGTTGGACGGGATCTGGACACCGACATATTCGGCGACGATGTTCAGCAGCCGGGGGAAGGCCGCGAGTACCAGGGTGGCGACGCCGACGATCAGCCAGAGGACGGCGTACTTCTCCCGGAGCTTTTTGCGCCGGAGCATTTCGATGACCAGGGCAACGATGGCGAGCGCCAGCAGGAAGGCGGCGATATTTCCCATCCCTAGGCTCCTGCCGGTTCAGCGGCCACGGTGGCCAGTCGTGTGGGTTTCCGGGTGAGGGCGAAGAGCAGGGCGAACACGGACCTTCCGAGGTAGATGGCGGCCTTGACGGGGTTGTGGCTGGGCTTCCCGCCCTGGCGTGCCCGCATCTCCACGGGTACCTGGGTGACCGTGCAGCCTGAGCGGATGGCCACGACGAGGGAGTCGATCGTGTCGCCCAGGTATTCGGCGGGGTAGTGGTCGAGGTACTGGGCGACGGCGCGCTCGTTGGCGGCCCGGAAGCCGCTGGTGACGTCCGTCAGGCGTGTCTTGGCCAGGCCCGAAATGACTTTGGCCAACAGTTGCATGGCCCACTTGCGGGGGCCGGTGACCCTGTATTCGCCGCGGTCGGCGAAGCGGGCGCCGATCGAGATATCCGCGTGCTGAAGGCCCGCGAGGACTTCGTCGATGTTCCGGGGATCGTGCTGGCCGTCGGAGTCCACCTGGATTACCTGGACGTAGCCGAGACGTTGGGCGTACTTGAAGCCGGCCCGCATGGCGCCGCCGACGCCGAGGTTGAAGGGCAGGTTCAGGACGGTCGCGCCGGCCGCTGCTGCCTCGTCCGCCGTCGAGTCCGTGGAGCCGTCGTTGACGACCAGCACGTCGTAGCGGGCATTGGTGCGGAGGACTTCACGCACGGTGCTGCCAACTACGGCGCCTTCGTTCCAGGCAGGCATGATCACCAGGACGCGCGGGGAGGGTTGGGCTTTCATATCGTCCAAACTATATCAATTCAGTGCAGGGTCCTCGCTGGCGCGGGCCGCCCGGGCGGCGTCGGGCGCCCCCGGCGTCAGCGCAGGCGCCGCTCGAGCTCCGCCGGAATGCGCCCCGTGGAGCCCCGGAAAGCGTCCGCGAACCCCGCGGCGGCGGCGCGCAGGAGCTTGCCGCGGCCGGGACTGAAGGTAAAGCGAAGGACGTGGGCCTTCGTCTCTTCAACGAGGCGGCGCAGCACCCAGCCCGGATATTTACGCAGGTAGCGAAGGGTCAGCAGCGTCCCGTTCCGGCAGATGTAGTAGACCCGGCTCGGGGAATGGTAATTGTAGGAAATTTCCCGGCCCAGCACCTTCAACGGCCGGCCGAAGAGCCGGCCGGGTTCGCGCTGCCCCAGGTCGTGGGCGATGTCACAGCCTTCGCCCACCAGTACGGCGAGCCCGGCCGCACGCGTGCGCATGGTGAATTCGGAGTCGACGCCGTCGATGAACAGGGCCTCCTCGAAGGGGCCCATCCTGGCGACCGTGGAGCGCGGGATGAGGAAACCGGACTGCATCGGATCGAAGGCGTGAACGAATGGGCCGTCGGCGTGCAGCACGGGGATCGGGTGTCCGCTGTATGAGGCGGCCGTCACGAATCCGACGCCGACACCGGCGGCACTGGCTTGCGCGTAGGTGGCCAGGCCCCGCCGGACGTACTCGCCGGTGGGACGGGAGTCCTGGTCCAGTGTCAGGAAGAAGTCCGGGTTCCAGTGTGCCCGCGCCGCCGCCACGCCGGCATTCAGCGCGGCCGCGATCCCGGAATTCTGCTGCTGACGGACCACCAGGGCGCCGGCCTCGGCGAGGGCCGCCAGTACGGCTTCGGACCCGGCGGGCGATCCGTCGTCCACGACGACGACGTGGCCCACCTGCTGCTGGAGGGCCCGCACCGTGTCGGTCAGGGATGGGTCCGGGCGGTAGGCGGCGACGACGGCGGCGACGGTCGGGGATGGATCATTCGGCGTCAACGGTTTCCTTGCTTTCTGTGGCGAGCAGTTTCGACCCCGGGATCAGCAAGGTCACGAACAGGATGGCTTCGCTGAGGGCCATGCCCAGGGCGATGCCCGGGGCATTCCCCATGGACCCGGCATAGATCATGGCCGCGACCCCGAACACGGCCGAAATCAGCGTCCAGCGAAGCACAAGGCCCTGTTGGCCGGCCGGGATGAGCAGATTGCGGATGAACGGGGTGCTGGCGCTCAGGAAGAGGAAGGCGAGCCCGTAGTAAAGGCACAACTGGGTGGTGGCCTGGGCCTGCCCGGCAAAAAGGAGGCTGCTGACAAACGGTCCGGCGACCGTCAGGACGGCCGCGCCTATCACGCCGAGCCCGATATGGGACCAAATGGCCGCCAGGTGGCGCTTCTTGCGGCCGGACGCTCCGTGTTCCAGGGTCCAGCCCTGGAAGGCGTTGCCGAGGGCCACCACGGTGAACAGGCCGAAGCGGTACAGCGTGTCCGCCGTCGCCAGGCTGCCCGATGCCGCCGGCGCGGTGGTGGCGGTCGCAATCGGGGCGGGCGTGGAGGCATAGGCATTGCCGGCAAGGCTGATGCCCGCCGTCCGGCCCTGGGCCCCCAGTTCGCGGACGGCGCCGCGGAGATCGCGGGGCCACCAGTTTCCTCCGGGGGAGTAGGTCCGGTGAAACACGATGAGGGAGGCCAGGGTCGTTGCTGCCAGCAGGCCCGTGTAGTACCACATTTGGTGGCTGATCAGCAGTACGGGGACCGCCAGCGCGGTGGCGACAAAGCGGGGGACGGTGTCGTAGACGGCCAGCAGCCGGGGCTGGCCCAGGCCGATGCAGAACCACGACGGCGACATCCCGGCGATGGCGACCGCGCAGGTCATGGCCACGGCTTCCCACCGGAACGCGGGAACGGCCACGATCGCGGCGACAGCTGCGGCGGCGGGCAGGGTCAGGACCAGCAGGATGAGCCTGGTCCGGATGCTGCGCAGGTAGACGCCGGCCCGGTCCGAACTGCTGGCTGCCCGGGCGACGGCGACCGGCCCGTCCACGTTCCAGCCCCACATCAGCACGGTGGCGGCAAAGGTGCCGATCGCCTGCCCGGAGATGACGCTGGAGATTCCTTCGCCGCCGACGAAGCCCGAGATGACGGGGATGAGGAGGAGCGGAGTGATCAAGGACAGCAGGGGCAAAATGGTGAACCCTGAAAGGCGCAGCAGTACGGTTCTCATTCGAGCCGGAATCCTTGTTTCTTAGACATCGTCCCTCGATCCTACGGGATGCCAAGGCGCTGCCCGCGGTCCCCTAGGATGGTGCAGATGAACGATCAGAACCTGTTGCCCGACGTTCCGCTCCGGGCCAGCATCTGCATGGCAACGTACAACGGCGCGGAGTTCGTGGCGGAGCAGCTCGCCTCGATCCTGGCCCAGCTGGGCCCGGACGACGAGATCGTGATCGTGGACGATGCTTCAAAAGATGACACGGTGGCGCGGATCAGGGAGCACGGCGACCCCCGGATCCGCCTGATCGAGGCCGCCGCCAACCAGGGGTACGTCCGCTCCTTTGAGCAGGCCGTGCGGGCCAGCCGCGGCGCCGCGATCTTCCTGGCGGACCAGGATGATGTCTGGATCGAGGGACGGCTGGACGCCATGCTGGACGCACTGGCGACGCACGCCGTCGTGGCCAGCAACTTCGATGTGCTCGGCGGCGGTGACCGTCCCCGGATTCCCCGGCTCCGCGCGGCCGACAGCGGCCGCCACCGGGCCAATCTCTGGGGCATCCTGGTGGGCTACCGCGCGTACTACGGCTGCGGGATGGCCTTCCGCCGTGAAGTCCTCGGCAGCTTCGTCCCGGTGCCCGCGTACCTGCGCGAGTCCCACGACCTCTGGCTGGCGATCCTGGGCAACACGGCCGGCTCGATCGGCCACCTGGACGCCTCGACCCTGCGGCGAAGGCTGCACGAGAGCAATGCCACCCCGCGCGGCTGGCGTTCGCTCCGCGTGATCCTGGCCGCCCGGGTGGTCCTCCTGCGCCTCATGATCGAGGCCCGCCGGAGGCTCCGCGCGGCGTCCTGAGCGGGAAACCCCCATCCGCTGTTCCTAGAAGTAGGAGATGTCCACTGTCCGTTTGGCGAGGCTGTTGGTCAGCTGCCAGTTGTTGCCGCGCACAATGCCGACGGTGGTCAGCCGGTCCCCGTTCCAGTCGCCGGTGATGGGTCGGTCGGTGCCGATCCCGAAGGCGATGAAGTTGGACACAACGGGGGACTTGATGCGGTTGCTGAGCCACCACTCGCCCTTGCGCCACACGCCGATGCTGGTCCTTCCGTCGCCGTCCCAGTCGCCGACGATCGGCGTATCGGAGGGAATCCCGAAGCCGCTGTACTCATTGACCACCGGATTGCTGATGTTGTAGCTGACCTGGAAGCTGGAGTTGCGCCAGATGCCGATCCCGTCGCGGCCGGAGCCGTTCCAGTCGCCAACGATTGGGGTGTCGGATCCGACGCCGAAGCCGACGACCTTCGTGATGGCCCTGGTGTTGATGTCGTCCACGAGCCACCACATGCCGTTCCGGAAGATGCCGATCCCGGCCCGGCCGTTACCGTTCCAGTCTCCGACGACGGGTTTGTCGCCCGGGCTGCCGTAACCGAAGCAGCGCCGCGGGGCCGAGGGCATCTGCAGGCACCAGTATCCGTCCTTGAACCAGCCGGTGTAGGACTTGCCGTCGCCTGCCCATTTGCCGCTGAGCAGGGTGGCGCCGGGAATGAGGCCGATTGGGTAGGTGTCAGGCGTGGAAGCGAGTTTCCGCAGCTGGTCCATCGAGCCGTTGAAGACGTTCTGGTCGCCGGGGAACGTGGCCCTGACGGTCTGGGACGCGTCCGCAAAGGCGTTGGCGTACTGCCAGACCGTGTAGGTAGGCCAACCGCCGGGCACGGACGGTCCGTTGGTGTAGTAGGAGGCCAGCCACAGCGGGTTGACCTTGCTGAATTCGCTGGTGTTGCCCAGGCAGTCGCGCCAGAAGTAGTAGCTGGTGTAGATCATGGCCTGTTTGTTGGTCATCCGGTACACGGTCCGGGTGAAGTCCCTGACCCAGGTGGCCAGCTGCCCGGGCGTGGCGCCGTAGCAGCGGTTGAGGCCGGCGTAGGGATTGTCCTCGATGTCGAGGACCGGGGGCATCGTGACGCCGTCCGGGGACCAGCCGCCGCCGTTGTTGACGAAGAACCGGGCCTGGGCGGCGCCGTCGGAGACATCGGGGCGGCCAAAGTGGTAGGCGCCGCGGAGCAGGCCGACGGAACGCGCACCGGTGTACTGCGCCCCGAATTCGCTGTTCCGGAAGGTGGTGCCCTCCGTGGCCTTGACGTACGCGAAGCGGGCGCCGTTGGCGCGCACGGAAGACCAGTTGACGGTGCCTTGCCAGCCGCTGACGTCCAGGCCCAGAGGCTGCCCGCGCGTGGCGAAGGGCTGCTCTGCCACCCAGGGCTCGGTGGCCTGGGCCACCGGGACCTGCTGCGTCGTGGCCATGGCGGCGGAGGTCGAGGCCGGATTGAGGCCGGCCCGGCCCATTCTCGCCTGGCCCTGTTCCGGCGCGGACTCCGGCGCGATGGCGGCCTGCACACGGGCTGACGGGGTCGCCGTTGCCGGCGCCGCCGTGGTCGCCGGGGTGCTGGCCGGCGCGGTTGCCTTTATCGGGGCGGCGCTGGTAGCCGCCGTCGCCGTCGGTTTGGGTGTCGCCGCAGCCGCCGATGCGGTGGGCGCAGGGGCCTTGGTGGTGACAGCGGGAGAGGGGCTGGGCGCCGGTGCCGCAGCGGCAGGACTGGCCCAGGTCAGCGCCAGCGCGAGAGGAAGGCAGAGTGCAGCGGCGGTCCGTAGTTTGTGGATTTTGATAGTCTTCACCATTACTCCGGAGGATCTGGACAGAGGCCAGGATCACCCCCGTATGTGCGTAAAGAGTACCCAATTGCCATCACTGTTACTACTGTGGCCAGTGTTGCGGCTGGTGTGCCGCCCCCGGCGAGGGAGAAATTAGGCAGCCGGTAAGCTGGCCTAATGCAGAAACTCCTCGTCACCGGCGGTGCCGGATTCATCGGTTCCAATTTTGTCCACTACGTACTGGAGAACACAGACCACCACGTCACTGTCCTCGACAAGCTCACCTACGCGGGCAATATAGAGTCGCTGGCGGACCTGCCTGCAGACCGCTTTACGCTGGTGCAGGGCGACATCTGCGACGCCGCTGTGGTTGAGAGCCTGGTTGCCGCAACGGATGTGGTGGTCCACTACGCGGCGGAATCCCACAACGACAACTCGCTGCACGATCCGCGACCGTTCCTGGACACGAACATCATCGGGACGTACACCCTGATCGAGGCCGCGCGGAAGCACAACAAGCGGTTCCACCACATCTCCACCGACGAGGTTTACGGCGACCTCGAGCTCGATGACCCGGAACGGTTCACCGAGAGCACACCGTACAACCCCTCCAGCCCGTATTCCTCCACCAAGGCGGGCTCGGACCTCCTGGTCCGCGCCTGGGTGCGGTCCTTTGGCCTGCAGGCGACCATCAGCAACTGCTCGAACAACTACGGCCCGTACCAGCACGTGGAGAAGTTCATCCCGCGCCAGATCACCAACGTGATCGACGGCATCCGCCCCAAGCTGTATGGCAAGGGCGAGAACGTCCGGGACTGGATCCACGCCAATGACCACTCGTCCGCCGTCCTGGCGATCATCGCCAAGGGCCGGATCGGGGAGACCTACCTGATCGGCGCCGACGGCGAGAAGAACAACAAGGACGTCGTCGAACTGATCCTCAAGCACATGGGCCAGGCGCCGGACGCCTACGACCACGTGGTGGACCGGCCCGGGCACGACATGCGGTACGCGATCGACTCCGCCAAGCTTCGCGACGAACTCGGCTGGGAGCCGCAGTTCTCCAACTTCGAGGCCGGCATTGAAGACACCATCGCCTGGTACCGGAACAACGAGGACTGGTGGCGTCCGCAGAAGGCCGCGACGGAAGCCAAGTACAAGGAACAGGGCCAGTAGATAATGACGATCGAGTTCTCGAAGAAGCTCACAGCGCACGAAACCCCGATTCCCGGCGTCGTCCTCTACGACCTTCCGGTCCACGGCGACAACCGGGGCTGGTTCAAGGAGAACTGGCAGCGGGAAAAGATGGTGGCGCTCGGCCTGCCCGACTTCCATCCGGTGCAGAACAACATCTCGTTCAACGAATCGGCCGGCACCACGCGCGGCATCCATGCCGAGCCGTGGGACAAGTTCATCTCCGTGGCCACCGGCAGGATTTTCGGCGCCTGGGTGGACCTGCGCGAAGGCCCGACGTTCGGCGCCGTGTTCACCGCCGAGATGGATCCCAGCCAGGCCATCTTCATTCCCCGCGGGGTGGGGAACGCCTTCCAGACGCTGGAGGACAACACCGCCTACACCTACCTCGTCAACGACCACTGGTCCGCCGACGCGCAGGGCCAGTACACGTTCCTGAACCTCGCCGACGAGACGGCGGCCATCAGCTGGCCGGTGCCGCTGGGCCAGGCGGAGCTCTCGGACAAGGACAAGGCGCACCCGCGCCTGGCTGACGTCACCCCGATGCCGCCGAAAAAGGTCCTCGTGGTGGGCGCCAACGGCCAGCTCGGCAAGGCCCTGCGCAAACAGTACGACGGCGACACGTCCGTTGAGTTTGCCGGCCGGGACGAGTTGGACCTCGGCAGCGAGGATGCCTTCGCCGGACGCAACTGGAAGAACTACTCGGCCATCATCAACGCCGCGGCCTACACTGCGGTGGATGCCGCCGAGTCGGCCGAGGGCCGTGCCGCCGCCTGGGCGGTCAACGTCACCGCCGTGGCCCGGCTGGCCCGCACCGCCGTCGAGCACGACCTCACACTGGTGCACGTGTCCTCGGACTATGTGTTCGACGGCGCCCGCGCCACGCACGATGAATCGGAGCCGGTGGCGCCCCTGGGCGTCTACGGCCAGACCAAAGCCGCGGGCGACGCCGTCGTCAGCGTGGTGCCCCGGCACTACATCGTGCGCACCAGCTGGGTGATCGGCGAGGGCAACAACTTCGTCCGGACCATGGCCTCGCTCGCGGAGCGCGGCATTGAACCGTCGGTTGTCGACGACCAGATCGGGCGGTTGAGCTTCACGGAAGACATTGCCGCCGGCATCCGGCACCTGCTGGAATCGGGCGCCGCCTACGGTGTCTACAACCTCAGCAGCGACGGCGAGCCGCAGTCCTGGGCGGACATCGCCGGGGACGTCTACGAGCTCGCCGGCAAGCCGCGGGAGGCCGTGACCGGCGTGAGCACGGAGGAGTACTTCAAGGGCAAGGCCGTCTCGCCGCGCCCGTTGAACAGCGCCCTCGAGCTGGCGAAGATCAAGGCCACCGGGTTTGTCCCGCCGCTGTCGTCCGAACGGCTCAAGGAGTACATGGGGGCATCGGTTTCCCAGCACTGAGGATTGGCAAAAAAGACCCGTTCACGCGCTTCGCGTGGACGGGTCTTTTTTGGTGCTGGCCTGGTGTTGTTTTGTGCAGGCCGGGGGAGTGCGGCTCAGTTGGCCGCCGTGGCGGCAGCGGGACGCTTGCTGGAGCGCTTCCTCCTGAGCCATGGCCCCTTCGGGAGCAGGGCATGGCCCGGGAAAAGGTAGCCGAAGAGTTTGGACGCACACAGCAGCACCGCGGCAGCGAAGGCCAGGGTAAGGACCTCCCAGGTCAGCGGCGGCTGCCAGCCAGGCACGGTGAACATCGTCTGCCAGTTGGCCGTTTCCTGGAGTCCTACGACGTAGCGCCGGAGCACATTCACGAACGCGTAGGTCTGCGCGATGCAGCCGGCCAGCAGCAGGATCCGGGCGATCGTCCGGCTCTGCGGGCTCCGTCCGAACGGCCGGAACCGCATGGCAAGCCCCGCCGAGATGATCGCGATGGTGAACAGCGGCAGGCTGTACCGGCCCTGCCAGATGAAGCCGGCGGTGTTGATGAGGGCGGCCTGCACCACGGCAGGGACCACCGCCAGCAACGCGACCGCGACCCAGAACGCGGCCTGCAGCCGGTAGGGCCGGACCAGCAACACCGTGAGGATGAGGCCGAACAGCAACATGTTCCAGAACATGTGGACGGCCTGCGGAACGGGGGCATCCAGCCAACCCGCGACGCCGATGTACTGGCCGGCAAAGTCAAAGGACTTGTCCATCATGGTCAGGAACGCGTTGTAGGGGCGCACCTCGCCTTGGACGTTCGAAATCCCGGCCGGGGCTTCACCGGCGGAGGCCGGCGCCCTGAACATGAGGAAGTTCCACGCCACGCCCAGGACGATTCCCACGGTGGTCAGCGCGGTCACCGCCAGCACCACCCGGTTCCTGAAGATGGCGGCGATGTCCGCGCGCCGGAAGAAGAGGCAGGCAACGATTGCGCCGCAGAGCAGCCACAGGAGGGACACGTTCCGGGTGTTGGCGAGTGCCGCGGCCGCGATGCCGACGGTCAGGATGGCCGGGCGTGCCCGGTCAAGGTGCCGCGAATTCTCCAGCACGGACACCAGCCCGCAGAAGGCGGCCATGGACGCAGCGATTTCCAGCGAGTTGGGGTTGATGCCGCTGGCTAGGAACAGGACCATCGGCGTCGTCCCAATCGTCGCCGCGACGAGCGGCCACTTGGGGTGCCGCAGGCGGGATAAGGCGGTAAAGCCGGCGGCGTAGAAGGCGGCGGACAACAGGCCGCTGACGATCCGCATGGCGAAGATCGCCGGCGCACCGGACATGAAGAGGCTGGGCAGCCCGACGAGCCAGTAGTAGAAGGGGTTGTAGAGCCCGGCCGATGTCACACCGATGGTGAGGTCGTTGTCATCGAGGGGGATCGCCGGGGCGCAGCCTGCCGGTTTCGTCACCTGGAAGGGGAAGCACATCTGTGACTGCACGTTGGCGATGTAGGACGGAACCTGCACGTGGACTCCGTGGCCGTAGGATTCGCCGGGGCTCGGGAAGAACTGCCCCCGGGCGACAGCGGCCGCCTTGATGGTGTGCGAGGGTTCGTCCGGATAGGCCATGAGCGGTGTGGCCAGGATCCACAGGGTGATGAGGATCGAGAGGAGGCCGAAGACGGGAAGGAAGATGCCCATGCCGCTGCGGGTGGCCGGTGACAACGCGAACCGCCGCGCCTTTCCGGTGCCCGGCGCGGAGCCTGCAGGGGAGGGCTGTTCCGCCTCGGTTGCGTGGATCACTGTGCGTCCCCGATCGTGTCAATCAGTTTCTTGGACTCCCGCATGGCAGCTTCGCTGGGTGAGGCGACATTGGCGAAGTACGCTGACGTGACCTGGCCGTCGGGACTGAGGACGAATTCCCCCCAGGACTTCACGAGGGTGCTGAGTTGGTGGTTCGAATACTCGCTGCAGAACGCCTGGTAGCCGACGACGCCGAGGGCGTAGCCTTGCTCGCTTGTCTCGGGCAGCGCGAATTCCACCCCGGTGGGCAGGGTCCGGGTGCTGCCCTCTTGGGCGGCTGTAGCGGCCGAGTCCTTGGACATGCGCACGTAACCGCCGCCGAAGGAGAGCAGCGCGGTTTCAAAGCGGCTGCCGATCGAGCCGAGGTCCATGAAGGCGATGCCGCCCGGGGTCTTGTCGACCTTGTCGGCAAGGTCGGAGTGTTTCTTGACCGTGACGGCGTTATCGTTCTCGGTCTTCGGCCACGTGGCGGACACTCCCGAGGTCCACGCGGCGTCGGCGCTGAGGTACTTTGTGGCCGCCTCGGTTTCCACGCTGGGCTCCGTGGCCATGATGGGGGCGATGTCGTCGGAGGGCAGGGCGGTCCCGGGGTTGATGTCCGCGATTTCAGGCGCGTCCCAGCGCGTGATGGAGCCGGAGAAGATGCCGGCGAGGACTTCGCGGCTGAGCTTTACGTTGCGAAGGCTCGGGTTGTTGAGGGCCACTCCGATGGAGGTCACGGAAACGGGAACGGAAAAAGCCCCGGCCGGTCCGCACACGTCCTTGGTCTGGTTCTGCTGTTCCGGGCTGAGGGGGCCGTCGAGGGCTGCGAAGTAGGCCTGGCGCGTGGCCAGGGCCGTCAGTCCAACGTTGGATCCGTCCGGGGAGTAGTTCAGCGACGTGGCGGTGAGATCTTTGCTCCAGGCGTTGCTCCAGGCACCGATCGGGTCCTTCTGCACGGGTGTGCCGATCGCCGTGAGTGATCCCCGGACCTCGCTGACGGGCGCGCCGCTGGAGCAACCGGTCACTCCGATTCCTAACAGCAGAATGCAGGCGAGAGCTCCGCCCGTGGACCGATTGCGCAAAAGAAAATCCCTTCCCGTTCCGGAATGCCTCCGAAAACCGTTCCCTATTACCCTAACCGGTCCCGCCGTGTCGAGGGGTTTTCAGATCAGGCCGCCGGGCAGTCCACAGGGCCGGGCAGTCCACAGGGTGGGCGGTGCTGGTCTAGACTTGCCGGATGTCCTTGCTAAACACGATGCCCGGACATGTCAACGATTACAGGCGGTTTGTTGGGATCATGGGGATAGAACTGTGAGCCTGGCTCACCGCATGAAGACCATTGTGCGCGACGGCTACTTGGTTAAGTTCCTCGTGGTGGGAGGGCTTTCCTTCGCCATCGACCTCGGACTCCTGGCTCTCCTCCATGAGGTGGGCGGCGTCGATCTGTGGATCGCCACCCCGATCGCCTTCCTCACCAGCCTGGTTTTCAACTTCTTTGTCCAGAAGAATTTCACCTTCCAGTCCGGCGCCCGGGCACACGTCAGCTTCTTTAAATACGGTGCCCTCGTGGTGTTCAACGTCGTGGCTACAGACGTGATCGTCAACGTCATCGCAGATGCCGGCCAGTCCTATGCGCTCGGCAAGGTGATTTCCACCGTCGTCACGACAGTGTGGAACTTCCTGCTCTACAAGCACTGGATCTTCAAGGCCGCGCCGGCGCACGAGGGCGACACCGTCGACCTGGATGCCTCCGCCACTCCTGCCGGCGGTACCCACCACCGCAACTAGCGCRGGCTTGGCTCGGACTTCAACGGTTCCTCGAACCGGGCCTGGCTGGGGGACAGCTGACGGTAGAGCAGGACTCCCGCCAGCGCGGTCACTGCCAAATAGGCCAGGGTCAGCGGGAGCCAGCCCAGCGGGGGCTCCCACTTGGCCGCGCCGAACATGTCGCCCCAGTTGGCTTCAGTGAAGATTCCGACACCGTACCTGCGCAGGGCGTTGGCGAACACTGCGGTGTGCGCGGCCGCGGTGATCCCGATCGCCCATTTCGCGATTCTCTTGGCGAAGAGCGAATCCGGAAACGGGTGGAAGCGGAGGGCGAGTCCCGCGGCCAGCAGCATCGGGACTACCACGGGCAGAAGATACCTGCCCTGCCAGATGTAGCCCAGCTCCGAGACCACCTGCGCCTGGAGAATTGGCGGGATGGCGATGGTTGCGGCGAACAGCACGATGAATCCCAGCCGGGGTCGCCATTGTTTGATGGACACCGCTGCGACCATAAGTGCTCCGGTGAGGCAGGCCCACCAATAGAAGACGCCGGTGGGGCCGTTGGTGTCCAGCCATCCGAGCTGGGCCACGTAGGAGGCTGCGATCTCGAAGGTCCGGTCCAGCATGGTTCCGAATGCCTGCTCGGGAGTGGTGGTGCTCGGTGTTCCGAGCAAGCTGGCGAGAGTGTTGGAAGTCTTGAGCCAGAGGAGACCGCAGGCTGTTGCGAGCGCTATCAGGCCCGTCATGGCGAGGACCAGCTTGTCCTTGAGCAACAGAAGCAGGTCCCGGAGCGGGACCATGAGCAGGGCGGCAATGACCGCCAGAGCAAGCCACAGCAGTGACAGGGCGCGCGTGTTGGCCAGGACAGCGGCGGAGACCCCAACAACAATGATGTTGAACCGGAACCTGGACAGGTCCCGCGCATTTTCAAGGACCAGGCAAAGGTTGACGAACACCGCGGACGTGGTGACGATCTCCAGCGCATTCGGGTTGATCGCCCCGCTGAGGTAGAGAACCATCGGGGTAATGGCGATCCCGGCCGCCACCACGGGCCAGCGGCGGTTGGCGAACTGCGTTGTCGCGAAGAGCGTGGCGGCCAGGAACAGCGAGCACAACAGGCCGCTGAGGATCCGCATGGCATAGATGGCCGGTTCGCCGCTCAGGATCCTGGAGGGCAGGCCCGCCACGAGGTAGTAGAGCGGGTTGTAGTTGCCGGCTGATGTCCCGCCGGGCGTCGGCTGCCGCTCGGCGGCGTCTAGCCCGGGTGAACAATCGGCGGTGACGTTTACCTTGAACGCGAAACAGGTCAGCGATCCGGTGTCGGCGATGTACTTGGGCACCACGACAAGCAGTTGTTCGCCCTGGTTCTGGCCCGACGTTCCCAGGAACTGCCCCCGTGCCACTGCGGCGGCCTTGACGGTGTGGGCCGGTTCGTCGGGGTAGGACATCAGGGGCGAAGCGAGGCTCCACAGGGTGCTGAAGAGGGACAGGAGCAGGAAGATGGCGCCGAAGCGCAGGACCGGTGCGGGGATCTTCGTCTGCGTGGGCCTCTTTTCCGTGGGCTCACTTTGCATGGGCTCAGTCCTGCGGGGCCGCAGCGCTCTGCGCGAGGGAAGGCTCATGGGTTCAGTGCACCATTTCGGTATGAGAGACGCGTCCTGCGCCGTTGGAGCGCCAAGGCGGAATGCTGCCCATGAAGATTCATGCAGAACACCGCGTTGGGACGCCGGGGCCAGTCTGTCCCCCCGTCGATCGTATGGCCACGAGGCTCAGGGTTCAAAAGCGCAGTCTGAGCAACCGGTGGGTTCGGCCCGGCGGAGGCGTGAGACCCGTGAGCCTGCTGTGACCGGTGTGGCTGGTGTTGAATTGCGGCGGCGACTGTTATCCACAGAGGGCCGCCGCACCCCTTGTCCGGCCGGTCAGCGCCGCCTAGGTTTAAGCCAATTTCATCGCCTCGTCACAGGGGCGGCAGTCATATGGGGGGCCACATGGAGGCTGTACGCATTGTCGAGGACGAGGTCCGCGAACTGATCCGCCGGCGCGGCCTGGACCCCCTGCGGCAGTCCGGGGAAGTCCGGCGCCTGGTCGAAGCGGCGGTCAGCGACTACGACGAACGGGCCCTCCTGGCGCCACTGCCTCCCTTGGGTCCGTTGGAGTCGGCCCGGAGATTCGTCTTCGACGCCGTGGCGGGCTTTGGTCCGCTCCAGCCACTTCTGGACGATCCCGGCATCGAGGAAATCTGGCTCAATGCGCCGAACGAAATCTATGTGGCGCGCAACGGCGAATCGGAACTGACCTCCGTGTCGCTGACGGACCAGCAGGTCCGGGACCTTGTGGAACGGATGCTGAAGAGCTCCGGCCGGCGTTTGGACATGTCCTCACCGTTCGTGGATGCGGCCATCCCTGACGGATCCCGTCTGCACGTGGTGATCCCGGATGTTACCCGGCGTCACTGGGCCATCAACATCCGCAAGTTCGTGGTCAAAGCCAGCCGGCTGGAGCACCTGGTGGAGCTGGGAACGCTGACCCCGCAGGCGGCCAGGTTTCTCGGTGCGGCCGTCGCCAGTGGCCTCAACATCCTCGTCTCGGGCGCCACCCAGGCCGGCAAGACCACCATGCTCAATTGCCTCGCCGCGAGCATCGGCACGCGCGAGCGGGTCATCACGGTGGAGGAAATCTTCGAGCTGCAGTTGCCGCTCCGCGACGTCGTGGGTCTTCAGTGCCGGCAGCCCAACCTGGAGGGGCAGGGGGAGATTCCGTTGCGGCGGCTCGTGAAGGAGGCCTTGCGTATGCGGCCGGACCGGCTGGTGGTCGGGGAGGTCCGGGAGGCCGAGAGCCTGGATATGCTCATTGCTTTGAATTCCGGCCTTCCCGGGATGTGCACCGTGCACGCGAACTCCGCACACGATGCGGTGACAAAAATCTGTACGCTGCCATTGCTCGCCGGCGACAACATCTCCAGCGCGTTCGTAGTTCCCACTGTCGCGTCCTGCATCGATCTCGTGGTCCATTGCAGCAGGCACGCCAGCGGGCGCCGGCAGGTCACGGAGATCCTGTCACTCGGCCGCCGGGTGGAAAACGGGATCATCGAGTCTTCCATGGTGTTCACGATCTCGGACGGGCAGCTACTGCCCAAGGCCAACTCCATGCCGGCCGCGGAAAAGTTTGCCCGCTCCGGGTACGACGTCGCTGCGCTGCTGGAGCAGCGCTGATGGCGCCGCTCCTGGGGATGCTGGGCGGCGCCGGTCTCCTGCTGATTTGGTGGTCCGCCTGGGAAAAGCCTGAGCGCGCTCGGCGCAAGTCCCGGACCAGTCGGCTTGAGGACCTCTTGCGGTCTGCGGGCATCGAAAAGGTCAGCGCGGCAGGGCTGCTCGCCTCGTGCCTTGGAATCGGGGCATTCGCAACTCTCGCGTTCTACGCAGTTACAGGGTCATGGCCGATCTCGGGATGCTTTGGCCTGTTTGGCGGCTGGCTGCCGATGGCAATGGTCCGGTGGCGTGCGAGAAAGCGCACGGCGGTCCTCCGCCAGCTCTGGCCCGACGTCGTTGATCATCTGCGTTCAGCCATCAGGGCGGGCCTGTCACTGCCCGAGGCCCTGATCCAACTAGGCGACAAGGGCCCCGTGGAGCTTCGACACGTGTTTGTGGACTTCGGTTCCGACTACCGTTCGGGAGGCCAATTTGATCCCTCGCTCACCCGGCTCAAGGACCGACTGGCCGATCCCGTGGCGGATCGGATCGTCGAGGCCCTCCGGCTCACCCGGGAGGTGGGCGGCTCGGACCTCGGGCGGCTGCTGGGCACCCTCGCCGAGTTCCTGCGGGAGAGTGCCCGGACCAGGAGTGAGCTGGAGGCGAGGCAATCCTGGACCGTCAACGCCGCCCGCCTGGCCGTCGCTGCGCCCTGGATTGTCCTGGTGTTGCTGGCCAGCCGTCCTGAGGCCGTGATGGCCTACAACACCCCGGTCGGTGCTGCGGTTCTTCTGGGCGGCCTCGCCGTCTCCCTGGTGTCCTACGCCATCATGTTGCGAATCGGTGCGCTGCCGGAAGAGCAGCGGGTCCTGCGATGACGGGGCTGATGGCGGGCGCCACGGTGTGCGGGGCCGTGCTCGGGGCCGGCCTCTGGCTGTTCCTCGTCCGGCTTCCCTTCATGCGCCCAACGACGTTTATCGAACGTATCGGCCCGCAATTGAGAACCCACAACCTGGAATCCCGGCTCCTGCGCGCAGCCCCAAGGAATCTCACCCCGTTTGGGCCGCTGGAACGAATCCTCCGCCCTGCGATCCGCGACGGTGTTAGGTCCCTGGGCCGCATCAACCTTGGCGCCACGGCGTTGAACCGCAGGCTGGCGCGCGCCGGCAGCCCCAAGTCAGCAGTGGACTTCCGGGCTGAGCAGCTCCTCTGGGCGGCCGGCGGCTTTGTCCTCGCCGTCGGCGTCGTGGCGCTCGCCGGCTCGATCGGCCGCTTCAGCCCGTTCGTCGCCGTTGTCGCCGTCGTGGGAAGCGCCGTCGGCGGGTTCCTGCTTCGGGACTACCTGTTGGGCGCGCACATCAAGAAACGGGAGACTCGGATGATGGCGGAGTTTCCCAGTATCGCCGAACTCATGGCCCTGGCCGTCAGCGCCGGCGAAAGCGCCACTGGTGCGCTGGACAGGGTCTGCCGCAGCGCACGGGGTGAACTGTCGCAGGAATTTGCCCGTGTCCTCGCCGAAACGCGGTCCGGCAAACCCCTCGTTGAAGCCCTCCACGAGTTCTCGGCCAGGACCGATCAGGGGCCGCTGGTCCGTTTCGTTGACGGAATGATCGTGGCCGTGGAGCGCGGAACGCCCCTCGCCGACGTTCTCCGGGCGCAAGCGCAGGATGTCCGGGACACGGCCAAGAGGGAGCTCATGGAGTCTGCGGGCAAGAAGGAAATCGGCATGATGGTCCCGCTCGTTTTCGGAGTCCTTCCGCTAACGGTCATCTTCGCCGTCTTCCCCGGCCTGGCTGCAGTCAGTCTCGGACTCTGAAGACCTCCCGCACCACGACGACAAACAGGACGAATAGAACGAGAGGGGCCACCCGG
Source organism: Arthrobacter sp. P4_F10 (assembly GCF_056401435.1). Taxonomy (NCBI): domain Bacteria; kingdom Bacillati; phylum Actinomycetota; class Actinomycetes; order Micrococcales; family Micrococcaceae; genus Arthrobacter; species Arthrobacter sp. P4_F10. Next base: position 301,689 of record NZ_JBFUJJ010000002.1, on the reverse strand, counting down.
GCCGAAAGGGCAGGACTCAAGAAAAGTCATACGACGAGGGAACAGGATACGAAGAACGCCGCGCAGGCCCCAGACCGGCCAAACCGTGGTGCGAAGCGCGCAATCGGCCAGTGAAGCGTCACGAACCAACAGAAACGAAACATTCAGGACTCCAGAAAAACAGAAAAGCCATGAAACCAAAGAACCAGGAAAGAGGACACGGTGAAGAACTTCGGAACTCGGGTGGCGTTGGTGGTCTGCGCGCTCAGCTTGTTGACCTGGTGGTCTGCCGCGTCGCGACCGCGGTTGGGGCACCACACCGAAGGGGGAGCCGACCCTTCCCAGCGCGGGGACGTCCCAGGCTGGGTCATGATCACCCTGATGTCGGCAGTCCTCGTGGCCGCCCTACTGGCCCTCGCCGGTCCTGCGCTTGAGGGACTCTTCAACCAGGCCATGGACAAGGTCGGACAGTAGCCGGTGGCAGCTCAGGGTGAGGGGAACGGGCGCCACAGTAAAAACCTGCAGCTCAGCAACGGCGTTGAGCGCGGCGCCGCCGTCGTGGACTTCGTGCTGATCGGCGCGTTGCTCAGCCTGCTCTTCCTCGCAATCGTCCAGCTCACCCTGATCCTCCACGTCCGGAACACGCTGATCGACGCCGCCGCCTCGGGAGCCCGCTATGGCACGCTGGCCGACCGCAACGACGGGGATGCCAGGGACCGGACGGTCCAGCTGATCACGGCTGCGCTCAACTCCGAGTTCGCGCGGGACGTGGCCACGAGCGAATCGACGTACCAGGGCATCCGCACGCTGGAGGTGACAGTCCGGGCCCCCTTGCCCGTCATCGGGTTCATCGGTCCCCGGGCGCTCTTGGAGGTGAAGGGCCATGCGGCCATCCAGCCGTGAACGGCCACGGTCAGGGTCACAGTCGGGGTCACGGTTCCGTCCCGTCCCTGCTCTCCCCGTTGCCGACGGCGCGGGCCGGCTCTCCCGGAACCCTGGCCTCTCCCGGAACCCCGATCTCTCCCGGAACCCCGGGGGCAACCCGGACCACGGCACCTGCCCGGAGGACGCCATCTCGCCGGAACAGGGGAGTGCCGTGGTCGAGTTCGTCTTTCTCTCCGTGCTGCTGATGGTGCCGCTGGTGTACTTCATCATCACCGTGGGCCAGATCCAGGGTGGCTCGTTCGCGGTGGTCGGCGCCGCTGACCAGGCCGCCAAGGTCTACGTTGCCCAGCCAGACGCGGCAAGCGGCCAGGCCGCTGCGGAGCAAGCCGTGGTTCTGGCGCTCGCCGACTACGGCCAATCGGCGGAAAACGCCAGCGTCGACACCCGCTGCGAGCCGGCCGACTGCCTGGCCCCCGGCTCGGCGGTGACGGTCACCGTCCACCTCACGGTGCCCTTGCCGTTTGTGCCCTTCACCGATGCACTTCACCTGAACGCGAGCCAGCTCAGCGCATCGGCAACCCAGCTGGTGGGCAGGTTCCGGTGAGAATCCCTGCAGGCGCCGTCCGCCACCCCGGGGCCCGGCACTTCGGATACCAGCCCCGAGCCCGCCGGCAAGAGGGCCAGGTGCTGGTGCTGAGCATCGGCTTCATAGTGGTTGCCCTGCTGGTCGCGACCGTCGTGATGGCCGCGTCCAGCGTCTACCTCGAACACAAGAAGCTGCTCTCCCTCGCGGACGGCGCCTCGGTGGCCGCCGCGGACAGCTTCACCCTCGGCCAGCTGGGCAACGCCGGCGGCACACCGTCGGCCGTCCTGAGCGGGGCGAGGGTGCGCAGCGCCGCCGTCGACTATCTGGGCCGCAACGGCGCGTTCGGCCACTTCAGCGGCCTGACCGTGGCGCCGTCCACGGGCAGCCCGGATGGTGCCACCGCCGTCGTGGTGCTGAGCGCGGCCGTCCACCCGCCGGTGGTGAACTTCCTGGTGCCGGACGGCATCCGGATCGAGGCGACGTCGACGGCGCGGTCCCGCCTCAGCCGCTGAGCTGCCCGCGTCACTCCTGTTGCCCTATCAGTAAATGCTGCCAAACAGGCTTTTAGGCAACTCAAAGTGATAGCGCAACCAGTGATAAAGGCAACTCAAAGTGATACGGCAACCCGGGCGGGTCAGGGGGCTAGGACACATAGCGTAGGCTTAAAAAACCATGGCAAACATTGATTTTCCCGCTGAAATCCGCGCGCTGCGGGCCACCTATGCGTCCATCGAGAACGTCTCGAACGTCGAGGCGCTCAAGGAAGACATCGCCGAGCTCAGCGAGCGGGCCGGTGAACCCAATCTGTGGGACGACCCCGCCGCCGCACAGGTCATCACCTCGAAGCTCTCGCACAAGCAGACCGAGCTGGAGCGGCTCAACAAGCTCGTGGCCCGGATCGACGACCTTGAGGTCCTCGTAGAACTCGGCCAGGACGAGGACGACGCCGACTCCATGGGCGAGGCCGCCGCGGAGCTCGAATCGGTCCGCAAGGCGCTCGCCGACCTCGAAGTGGTCACCCTGCTCTCCGGCGAGTTCGACGAGCGCGAAGCCGTGGTGACCATCCGGGCCGGCGCGGGCGGCGTGGATGCTGCGGATTTCGCCGAAATGCTGCTGCGGATGTACCTGCGCTGGGCCGAGCGCCACGGTTACCCGACTACCATCATGGATACCTCCTATGCCGAGGAGGCCGGGCTGAAATCCGCCACCTTCGAGGTCAAGGCGCCGTACGCCTTCGGCACGCTCAGCGTCGAGGCCGGCACGCACCGCCTGGTCCGGATCAGCCCGTTCGACAACCAGGGCCGGCGCCAGACGTCCTTCGCGGCCGTGGAAGTGATCCCGCTGATCGAACAGACGGACTCCATCGACATCCCGGACAACGAGATCCGCGTTGACGTGTTCCGGTCCTCCGGCCCCGGCGGCCAGTCGGTGAACACCACCGACTCCGCCGTGCGCCTGACCCACATCCCCACCGGCACCGTGGTGTCCATGCAGAACGAGAAATCGCAGCTGCAGAACCGCGCCGCCGCCCTGCGCGTGCTGCAGTCCCGCCTGCTGCTGCTGAAGAAGGAACAGGAGGACGCGGAGAAGAAGGCGTTCGCCGGCGACGTCAAAGCCTCGTGGGGCGACCAGATGCGCTCCTACGTCCTGAACCCGTACCAGATGGTCAAGGACCTGCGCACCGAGCACGAGGTCGGCAACACCTCAGCCGTGTTCGACGGCGAAATCGACGACTTCATCGACGCCGGCATCCGCTGGCGGACGGACAACCGCAACGCCGAGAAGTAAGCTCGACGCCCCGGCCGGAACCCCGGCTGGCAGGTCCCTGACAATCGCGCGACACGCCCCGCCGTTCCGGCGGTTCCGCCGTTACCCGTGCGTATAGTCGAGGGGCCGGAGCTCTACTTCCCCCAAACGAAAGCCCTTGCCCCGGCGGCAGAACCGGGCCCTCGCGGCCCCGTCTTGCAGGGTACTTAGGGCCATGATCCGTTTCGAAAATGTCACCAAGGTCTATGACCAGAAGGCGCGGCCGGCGCTGGATTCGATCAACCTTGAGATCGACCGTGGCGAATTCGCCTTCCTCGTCGGTGCCTCCGGCTCCGGCAAATCCACGTTCCTGCGCCTGGTCCTCAAAGAGGACCGCGCCTCCTCCGGCGCCGTCTACGTCGCCGGCCAGAACGTCGCCAACATCTCCAGCTGGCGGGTGCCGCGGCTGCGCCGCGGAATCGGCGTCGTCTTCCAGGACTTCCGCCTGCTGCCGCAGAAAACCGTCTTCGCCAACGTCGCCTTCGCCATGCAGGTCATCGGCAAGAGCCGCAGCGTCATCCGCGACACCGTCCCAGAGGTCCTGAAGACCGTGGGCCTGGAAGGCAAGGAAAACCGCCTCCCGCACGAACTCTCCGGCGGTGAGCAGCAGCGCGTGGCGATCGCCCGCGCCGTCGTGAACCGTCCCGGCATCCTGCTGGCCGACGAGCCCACCGGAAACCTGGACCCCACCACATCCATGGGCATCATGGGCGTGCTGGACAAGATCAACCAGAACGGCACCACCGTGGTGATGGCCACGCACGACGACGACATCGTCAACGAGATGCGCAAACGGGTGGTGGAACTCAAGAACGGCGTCGTGATCCGCGACGAGGCCAAGGCCCTCTACACCTCCATGATTCCCGTGGTGGGCCAGTCGCGCCGCCTGCGCGACGCCAGCGGCCGGGACGAGCCGCCGGTTGTCCCGCCCCGGGCCGGGTCACGCGCCGAAGCCCGCGCCGAGGTCCGCCTTGCTGGGGAGGGACAGGCGTGAGGCTTGCATTCGTCTTGAGCGAGATCGGCAGCGGCCTGCGCCGCAACCTGTCCATGGTGATCTCCGTGATCCTGGTGACCTTCGTGTCGCTGATCTTCGTCGGCGCCGCCGGCATGCTGCAGCTGCAGATCAACCAGATGAAGGGCTACTGGTACGACAAAGTCCAGGTGGCCATCTTCCTCTGCAGTGACGGTTCGACGGCGACCGGCTGCGCCACCGGCCCGGCGACGCCGGAGCAGGAGGACAACCTGCGCAAGCTGCTGCAGTCGCCCGCGGTGGCCCAGTACGTCAACGACTTCCAGTACGAGTCCAAAGACGACGCCTACAAGCACTTCAAGGAACAGTTCTCCAATTCGCCGATCGTTGACTCGGTAACCCCGGACCAGCTTCCGGCGTCCTTCCGGATCAACATGAAGGACCCGGAGAAGTACGAGATCATCAGCGAGACCTTCTCCTCCCAGGCCGGGGTGGAGACCGTGATCGACCAGCGGCAGCTGCTGGAGCGGTTGTTTTCGGCCATGAACGCGGCGTCCCTGGTGGCCGTGAGCATCGCCGGCGTCATGATCATTTGCGCCATCTTGCTGATTGCGACCACCATCCGGCTCTCCGCGTTCAGCCGCCGCCGGGAAACAGGGATCATGCGCCTGGTGGGCGCGTCCAAGATGGTCATCCAGCTGCCGTTCATCCTCGAAGGCGTCATCGCCGCGGTGATCGGCGCGGCCCTGGCCTCAGGCACGCTGTGGGCCGTGGCCCACTTCTTCCTCGGCGAGGTCATGTCCAAGCAGTATCCGGACACCGCCTTCATTTCGCCCGGGCAGACCCTGATCCTGGCTCCTGCCCTGATTGGCCTGGGCGTCGTCCTGGCCGGAATTTCCTCCCTGCTGACCCTCCGCCGGTACTTGCGGGTCTAGCTTTGCGCAACGAAAAGGGAATGCTTATGACACCGATGGCCCGCCGCCCCGTACGGCAATCGCTCCGGCTTCGCTTGGTGGGACGCCGCAGCCGGATGATCAGCGCCACCCTGGCGCTGGTCCTGGCCGGGAGCATGGGAGCCTCGAGTCCGGTGGCATTCGCCGACGACCTTGAGGACCAGCAGGCCGCGCTCCGCGACGAAGCGGCCCGGGTCCAGCATTCCCTCGAATTCGTGGACGGCCGGATCGCCCAGGCGGCGGCGGACCTGGTCCTGTACCAGGGCCAGCTCCCGGGTGCCCAGCAGGCCCTCCTGGACGCCCAGGGCCGGGTGGCCGGAGCGGTCCAGGAAGTCCAGGCCCTCGCGGCCCGCGTGGACCTGGCGCAGCAAAACAAGGCAAAAATCACGCTGCAGCTCGAATCGGACAAGCAGAAGATTGCGGACACCCGGAAGCTGATCGGGCAGATCGCCACACAGGCGTACAAGTCCGGCGGCGTCCCGTCCAACCTGTCCTTGTTCTTCGGCTCGAACCAGGGCAGCAGCCTGACGGACACCATCGACCTCGCGGACCAGGCCCTGCGCAGCCAGAACTCCGCGATGGACAAGCTCACCCAGCAGAACGCCACGAACGTCAACGCGCAGGCGCGGCTGGCGGCCGTCGAGGCCGAGATCACGGACCTCAAGGCCAAGGCCGACGCCGCGCTGGCCCGGGAAAAGGCGGCGCGGGACGAGGCCCAGGCCAAGAAGGCCGCCGTGGACAAGCTGATCGCCGACACCACCCGGCTCGACGCCGAACTCCAGGCCGCCAAGCCCGGCATCCAGAACCAGCTGGCAAAGGTCAAGGCGCAGCAGGACGCCGTCGCCGCCGAAATCGCCGAACGCGACCGGAAGCTGCGTGAGGCCTGGGAGGCCGAGCAGCGGCGCATCGCTGATGCCGCGGCGGCCGCCGCCCGCGCGCGGGGCCAAGCCACCCAGCCCTATGTCCCGCCGGCCCAGGGCTCACCGTCGGCCTTTGGCCTGCAGCACCCGTTCCCGGGTAATATTCCGATCACCTCCGGGTTTGGCTGGCGTCCGACGCCGGCGGGCACCATCGACTTCTACGGCCAGGGCGGCTACATGCACACCGGCATCGACTTCGGCGCCCCCTGCGGCACGCCCGTCTACGCCGCGGCGGCCGGCACCGTCTTCTCGGCCGGCTGGGCCAACGACGGCGGCGGCAACAACGTCAAGATCTCCCACGGCGTCATCCAGGGCAACTCCCTGACCACGATCTACTACCACAACACGTCCGTGGCGGTCTCGGCCGGCCAGCACGTCAACCGGGGGCAGCTGATCGCCTATTCGGGCACCACCGGCAACTCCACCGGCTGCCACTCGCACTTCGAAACCTGGCTCAACGGCCGGGCCGTGAACCCGATGAACCTGCTGTAGCCAGTCCGGTGGCCGGCGCTGCAGCATCTGCGCCGGCCGCCGCCCTGCCGTAAACTGGAAAGACTCCGCACCATCAGGCCGGAGTGAACCACCAACAAAACCTAGGAGTCCTACCGTGCCCAAAGAAAGTGGCCGTAAGGTAGTGGCCACCAACCGCAAGGCCCGGCACGACTACCTCATCCTTGACACCTATGAGGCCGGCATTGCGCTGATGGGCACGGAAGTTAAGTCCCTGCGCGAAGGCCATGCCTCGATGGTTGACGGCTTCTGCACGTTCTACAACGACGAGCTGTGGATGGAGGGCATCCACATCCCCGAGTACCACCAGGGAAGCTGGACCAACCACGCCGCACRCCGCCGCCGCAAGCTGCTGTTGCACCGCGAAGAGCTCACCAAGATCTCGCACAAGATCCGCGAATCGGGGTTCACGATCGTGCCGCTGCAGCTGTACTTCGTGGACGGACGCGCGAAAGTCGAAATCGGCGTCGCCCGCGGTAAGAAGGAATACGACAAGCGCCAGACCTTGCGCGAACAGCAGGACAAGCGCGAGGCGCAGCGGGTCATGCGCGAACGCAACCGCCGCTAGCCGCAACGGGCCGCTGGGAATGTTTCCTGGAGGCGGTGCGCTATGATTGGTAGTCCGGGAAGGATCCGAAAGTGTCCGGTCCGGGTTTGATAAAAAAATACGGGGATGATCGGTTTCGACGATGTTAGTCGCGACAGGTGAAGCGGGCCGAGGATGCAGAATTATCTCGTAAACGCTGTCTGCAAACCAATAAGTGCCGAATCAAAACGCACTGACTTCGCTCTCGCTGCCTAAGCAGTAAGACAGTCCGTCAGCCCGAGGTTGCTATTGCCCCGGATCCTGGCGTCATTTAGATAGCCACTGCTGTTTACCTCCGTCATCGGGGTAAACGGGACTCTTAGATGACTGGGCCCGGATCAGCCAGCTGTTTGTAGCATGGCTGGGGCCGAGAAAATCCAACGCAAACTGCGCCCGGAGAAGCCCTGACAACACGACATCGGACGGGGGTTCAATTCCCCCCATCTCCACTAGAGTTAGCCCCTAGATCCTTGTGATCTAGGGGTTTTCTTTTTGCCTGTTGGCGGGACGGCCCATTTTGTTGGCGAGAAACGGCACCGATAGGGGACAGGCATGGAAGCAACACGGGACGGAACGGTACAGATCGAACTAGCGGGGGAGCGCTACGAGGCCGCCCGCGGCTGGCTGTCCTTCCTGACAAGGCGCTCGAGCTGAAGGCGTTCCTTGATGCCAATGGGAACAGCTACAAGCTTGCAGCCACGGCGAAGGTCCGGAAGGACTCCACGGCGCCGACCGTCTACGAAGTCGTGGTTCGGCACTTTGATCTGCTCCGCAAGCCGCAGCCCGGCACGATCGCGAAGTATCGGAAGATGGCTGCCGCGCACGTCGCCTCCAGCGACCTCGGCCGGACGCCGTGGACAAGGTCAACAAATCCGCCGTCATCGACTGGCTAGACGGACTCACGGTAGAGCAGGGCGCCAACCAGACCAAGGGGCAGCCGCTCTCGCGTAAGACCAAGCAGAACATCCACGCGCTGCTCTCCGCCGCGTTCGTTACCGCCATGGATGCCGAGACCATGACCCGCAACCCGGCCAAGGGGGTGGCCGAGGCCGATCTCAACGAGGCGCGGGAAGCCGTCTACCTCTCGCCCGAGGATCTAGTCATGCTTGCCGAGCGCATCGACCCGCACTACTCCCTCTTTATCCGCTTCCTGGGCGGCACGGGCCTCCGGTACTCCGAAGCAACAGCGCTGCGCCGGCGGGACATCACAATCCGGGACGGGCGCGCCGCGGTGCGCGTCAGCCGGGCATGGAAGTCCAAGGGCAAGGGCGAAGAGATCGGGCCGCCGAAGACGAAGAAGGCCAACCGCACCGTGACCTGTAACGCGAGCCTCTCCGCCGCTCTCGCGGAGCGCCTGCAGGAGATTGGGCTCGATGACTTCGTGTTCCACCGCCCGGACGGCGACTACGTCCGCAACTCCCGCTTCCACAAAGAAGTCTGGCAGCCGCTCATGGGGGAGCTGGTCGGCAAAGAGCTGGACCGCAAGCCTTGGATACACGAGATCCGGCACGCCCACACCACGCACCTGCTTGACGCTGGTGTCCCCGTGCACGTGGTGCAGGCCCGGCTGGGGCACGAGGACCCGCAGACCACGCTGCGGGTCTACGCGAGACTGGCCAAGGCATCCGACGCCGCCGCGGCCGACGCCCTCGGCTGATCGCCCCGCGTCGCTGCTAAGGGCACGGTAGAGGACGCCATTGCGCCATCGCAACTTGGTGCGGGGTTCCTGTACAGACATTGGGTACTTTGCGCACACAGTCCGTAAGGTATGCCTATCCGAAATGAATGAAAGGCACGCGCATCATGAGCAAGGGGACACCTACCCGGTCGATCGGGATTGACGACGAACTCTGGGAGGAAGCCAAAGTAGTCGCCGCCCGGCGCTCAGACACGGTCACGGAGGTTATTCGAGGAGCCTTGCAGAGATACGTCGCTGAGGTGTCTTCGGCGCCGGGGCGACGCGCCAGGCCGCAAGCCGACTCCGATTCTGGCCCGCGATTCCTGTCGGTCTTCGAAGCGACCACAACAACCAGGGTGCACCTCGACCGCGCTGACACGGGGGACCACGGACGTACCTTCGAGCCGGGCTTGTCGGTCACGGCCGTCCCGATGGGCGGCCAGCTTTGGCACCTCAGCGCCGTCGCGGAAGGCTACGTCTGGGTGGGCCTCGGGTCGTCGCAGGAAATCGTGGCCACGACGCTCCTGACCACGATCAAAGGGAACGACATTTCTTAGCTCGGCCAGCTAGCGGCCCAGCCAAGGCCTCCGACGGTGCTGCTGCGGACGCGCTCGGCTAGTGGCAGTATGAGCGCATGGTGGACATCATCGAGTTTCTGGAAGCGCGGCTGGACGAGGACGAAGCCGAGTCACTGGATTCCCTCCAGCACGAGCCCTACCCCGAGAGTTGGGCGAACATCATCGCCATGCGGATCCTGCTCGAGTGCGCCGTCAAGCGCAAAATCATCGCGCACTTCAACCGCATCGACTGGGACTTCGAACCAGCAGGAGACCAGGACTACATGGAGAAGTTCCTGTTCATCATCGCCGAGCCGTACATGGACCACCCGGACTACCAGCCGCGCTGGCGCCAATAGGACTGCTCAGGGACCGGCCGCCGGGCCGTCGGTCGCCGAGTCTAGACTGGATCGAGACGGGACATCGGGCTTGCATGCGCGCTTTGGCGGGGACGCGGCCCGCACGCTGGACCTTCCGCACCCACACGAGACTAGCTTGGAGATCACCAGTTGACGCTCATAACCGTCGCCGCTAACCCCGATTTCATCGTTCAGCTTTCGGACCGCCGCCTCAGCACGTTCTACCGCGGTGCAATGGGGGTTTATAGCGAAGACGCAACCAAGGTGACATACATTCAGACGCCAACCTTTCAAGCCTTGATGGGGTATACCGGACTGGCCATTATCGGGAAGAAGAGCCAGCCGACGATTCAAGTCCTCATGGATCTCATGTATGAGGCTCTTGAAGAAGCCGAACTCGACTTCGGTGTTGCCGTTGAAAGGTTTCGCCTCCTCCTCACCGCGGCCTGGAACGAGCCGAGGATCCGGCACCTTGGACCGGCCACTGCCCGCCTCAGCATCGTCCTGACTGGATTCCAACTCTTTGGAGAGGGGAAGTACAAAGGTCCCTACCAGTGGCTAATCACGAACTACCAGGAGTTGGGCGGAAAAAAAGATCACGAGCTGGCATGGCCGGAGTTCCAGAGTTATGTCCGGGCACCGCAGGATGACTGGCCGATGTGGATTTATCGGATCGGAGAGCATCGCGCCCTACCGACCAGCGAGGCAGAAACGATCCGAGAGCGTCTGGCTGAGGGGATACCACCTCAAGCAGTTAAGGACTCAATGCTGAATCTCCTTCCTCGACAGTCGGCCACCCACCCGATAATCGGCACGAGGGCGAACGCCGTTACTCTTCGACCATACGGAGAGCCGGAAGGCAGCTACCACTCCTACGATGGTGGAGTCCACGACATTGGATCCTTCGACAGAGTTGTGGTCGAGGCCCCAGGCGAAATGTTCATGGTCTCCAGCCTGACTGTGAAACGGGCCTCTCCGGGTGCAAAGTTTGTCACTGAGGTTCCAATGCGTCAGCCCTGCCCTTGCGGCAGCGGACTAGAGTATCGGCGCTGCCACGGCAAGACCCCGTTCAAGGCCCCCGAAATCACGTTCCGGGCCGCCAAATGAATCTGCTTCATGCGCGTTGCCGGCGTCAGTAAGGTCTCCTCGGGCAGGAAGCCGGGGAGCCGGTTTCCCCACTTGATGGCGCACAGTTTTTCGGGGCAGCGCCGGTATTCCTCGATGTCCCATTCGGATTCGGTGACGCGTCTGACGTTGCCGGCCGGAACCCATGCCCAGTGCTTATGGTCGTCATCATCAGTCCATGAGACAAGGACGTTGGAGGCGTTCCAGCGCTCGGCGGAGGCGTAGACGTCCACCGTGCCGCCGGCGGCCAACGGGACACGGGCCATCACCCTTGGGTAGTTCCCGTACTCCCACGACTTCGTCTCCTCCGCCGAGTGACCCGCCGCGGACCTGAGGTACTCGTAGGTCTGCCCGTCGAGGGTGAACGATGCCATGCCGTCATCGTAGTGGGACCCAGCCGTATATCAGCTGATGACGGAAGGCATGTGGTGAACACCAAGTCTTTCCTCAATGCTGTGGCAAACCTGCAGCAATTTGGTGCTGAACAGTGCGGGGAGCCGAATAGGCTCTTACGGTCATCGGAATGCTCCGCCTTCGAAAGGACCTCATGGACCGCCGCAAATTTCTGACCGTGCCTTTGGCTGCACTCGCGGCGCCGGGTGCGCTTCTCGCGGCCAACGCGAGTGCCAGCCACGCGGCAACGCCGGCCCTGAAGGGCATCGGCTACTCGAACAGCACCGACCTCGCGAGGGCCCAGATCAAGATGCTGAACGTCGCCTGGCACTACAACTGGGAACCGTACTGCAACCTCACGACCCCGCCTTGGACGCCGATGGTCAAGAACGCCAAGCGCTTGGAAGAAGGCGCCATCGCCAAGATCATGAGCGGACTGCCGCAGACCCAGGCCAAGCACCTGCTCGGCTTCAACGAACCCGACCACACGGCGCAGGCCAACATGAGCGTCGACCAGGCGATCAGCCTGTGGCCGCAACTTCAAAAGACCGGGCTCAGGCTCGGCTCGCCCGCGGCGGTGAATCCCACCAGCCCGTGGCTGTCAGACTTCATGGCGAAGGCCAAGAACAAGGGCCTGCGCGTGGACTTCATGACCATGCACCGCTATGCGTGGCCCAACGTCGAAGACTTCCTCGCCAATGTCACCGGCCTCTACGAGAAGTACGGGAAGCCGATCTGGGTGACTGAATATGCGGTCGCGGACTGGCAGGCCAGCTCAACAAAACCCAGCCGGTACAGCCGGGCCACGACCGAGTACTTCATGAAGGCCACGGTGGCAGAGATGCGGAAGATGCCCTACGTCGAGCGCTTCGCATGGAAGAACCGGCCCATCACGGACCCGGTGATGGGCAACTCCGCACTCTTCGACACGCGAGGCTGGCGGACGTCCACCGGCAAACTTTACGCCTCGTTGTAGGGGGATCGGGAAGAGGGGCTGTAGTGGACACCACTGCAGCCCTTTTTCGTGAGGCCATTTCCGCGGGCCTGGTTGCGTTCTGATCAGGGCTGCCGACTCATTTGACGGCCGAAGGTTGTACGGTTATTCTAGCTTCGCAGAGCTACATCTCGAAGCGGCTCCGTGATGAGGTCGCTTTCACGGCCAACGACGTCGAAGACATCTGCGAGGTCCTGGGCGAGGATTTGCTGGGGCTCGTGGCCGGCGCGGTGCGAGCCGCCGGCCTCACCAGGAACGGCCGCCAGCGCTAGACCCGAACACGCAAAAAGAGCCCCACCGAAGACTCCTTGTGCAGGAGGTCCGGTGAGGCTCTTTTTGGTGGATTCTTTGTTGGCGCCGCCAACACGACCTAGAACGACGTGAACAAAACATGGGTAAGAACTGCGGAATGTAGAGGGAGCCTAGCTACAACGGTTGTCCAAAAAAGTAGCTAAACGGGTTTTCAATTCCCCCCATCTCCACATCGGAGCCCCGGCAACGGTGCTCCACCCCGTATTGGGTTCACAGAACTCCCCGCTGACTCCGGTTGGCGGGGAGTTCTGTGCGTTAAGGGCGGTCGCTGCAGCGGGCGGTGCACCCGATACACGGTCAGCGTGCCGTGGCAGACCGGAGAAACCCGAATGCCCTTCCATGTCGCGGACAAATTCTCCATACTTGGCAATCATGCAGATGGATGCAGCGAAACAAAACCACTATCACCCGTCCCCGCGCGACTGGTCGGACCAGGTGATCTATTTCCTGCTGATAGACCGTTTCTCTAACGAACTGGAGGACGGCTACAAGGACGCCGCCGGGCAGATCGTGCGGGGCAGCACGCCGCTGTTTTCGCCGGGGGACGCGAACAATGCCGTGCAAGCCGCGACTGATATTCAGAACTGGGAGAACGCGGGAACCCAGTGGCTCGGCGGGACTCTGAAGGGGATACAGTCCAAACTCGGCTACCTGAAGAGGCTCGGGGTCACCGCGCTCTGGATCAGCCCCATACTGCGGCAACGCCCCGGCGTGGATGACTACCACGGCTATGGCACACAGAACTTCCTCGACGTTGACCCCCACTTCGGCACAGCCCGGGACTTCAAAGAGCTGGTCACCGCCGCCCACGACGCCGGGCTCTACGTCATCCTCGACGTCATCCTCAACCATTCCGCGGACGTGTTCGAATACAACACCGTCGATCCCGCCACAGGGCAGCCCTACATTCCAGACTGGACCGGCGCCACCTATCCGGTCACCGGGTGGCGGGACCCCGGCGGCGTTCCCAGCCTGCCGTTCCCCGCGCCGGTTAATCCCCCGGATATGGACAGCGCGGTGTGGCCGAGTGAACTCCAGACCGACGGCGCCTTTACCCGCAAGGGTCAGATCGTCCACTGGGACGATCCCCAGGAGACAACCGAGGGGGACTTCTTTGGGCTGAAGGACATCCATCAGGGAACCGGGCCGGTGGACGGGTATGAGCCCTCGGCAGCCTTCCAGACCCTCGTCGAGGCATATCAGTACTGGATCGCCGACGCCGACATCGACGGCTTCCGCGTGGACACGGTCAAGCACATGGACCCCGGCGCCACGCGATACTTCGCCTCCGCCATTCATGAATTCGCCCAGACCATCGGCAAGGATTCCTTTTTCCTGGTCGGAGAAATCACCGGGAGCCGGGAAGAGGCCATCAGGCTCCGGGACCTGACCGGGCTCGATGCTGCCTTGGGCTTGGCGGACGTGCAAGGACGAATGGTCGATGCGGTCAAGGGCTGGAGCGACCCCGCCGAATACTTCGATCTCTTCCGCAACTCGATCCAGGTCGATAAAGCGACCCACACCTGGTTCCGCAACCACGTCGTCACAAGCTTCGACGACCACGACCTGGTCCGCCAAGGGAAAAGCTACAAGGCACGGTTCGCCGCCGATCAGGACGGCCGGGCCCTGGAACTCGCCGTCCTTGCCCTGAACGCCACCACGCTGGGCATCCCGTGCATCTACTACGGCAGCGAGCAGCGATTCGACGGGAAATTTCCGCCTGAGGTCATTCCGCGGCCCACGGACGACTTCAAGGCAGACCGGTACATCAGGGAAGCAATGTTCGGCGGCCCCTTCGGATCGTTCCGTAGCCGCGACAGGCACTTCTTCGACGAGTCGCGGGACAGCTACCAGGAACTTGGGAAAATCCTTGCCGTTCGGAAGCGGGAGCTCGCGCTCCGGCGCGGCCGGCAGTACCTGCGCCCTATCTCCGACGACGGCGTCACGTTCTGGTACCCGGAACGCGTCGGCGCCGGGAGGATGACATCAATCGTGGCCTGGAGCCGGATTTTGTCGGACAGAGAGGTTGTCTGCGCCATCAACACCGATTGGGCGGCCCGGCGGACAGCATGGGTGACCATCGATGCCGGCCTGCATTCGGCCGGCGACAAGTTCGTGTGCCTCTATTCAACGGACGAGAACACGGTGGGCTCGCTGGTAGCCGCTGAGCCGCGGAACGGCTTGGCGATCAGGATCGACGTTCCCCCGGCGGGCTTCGTCGTCATGGCGCCGTAGATAGTTCTCATGCCTAGATGGGTCCCATGAGAGAGGGAAGGGAAGTGTCTTCTGACATTTCCCTTCCCTCTCGGCTGCCCGGCGTTAGATGCGTGCGTTACATGTCTGCGTTACATGCCAAGGATCTTCGCCTTTTGCGCCACGAACTCTTGCTCCGTGAGTATCCCTTGTTCCTTCAGCGCCCCGAGTTGCTTGAGCTGCTCGAGGGCTTCGTTTGAGATGCCGCCACTGGGGGCAGGGGGAGGGGGCGGCGGCTGCTGGTAGACAGGCTGCTGGTATGCGGGTGGTGGCGGTGGTGGGGGTTGCTGCTGGGCCATCTGCGCATCGTAGGCCTCCTGCTGCTTGGCCGCGGTCGCGGCGTCCTTCTCGGCGAACTTGTTGGCTTGCCGGCGCTGGACGCGGCCACTGACCGCACTGGCTGTCCCGGCAACGACCGCCGTCCGCCCTATACCCCTAAGAAGTCCCATAATTTTCTCCCGTCGGATCGCTTCTTATGATGTGTCAGGTCTTACGCGTCAGGTAACGGCGCCGCGGCAGGTGCCGGCGACTCGGCGTCGCGGGCCTCGAGGGCGTCGAGGGCTTCCATCACGTCCGGCGCAGGGATCCGGGTGCTCGCGATGAGTTCGCCCCCGCTGTCGCGTACCGCCGCCACGAACGGTGCCGCCCAGATGTTCTCGTAGACAATCAGCGCGGCAACCGTCCCTGGGAGAAGCGCGGCCGATGCCTCGGCGATATCGTCATCGCCCAAAAGCCCGGTCTGCGCGCCGTCGAAGTAGGAGAACCCCGCCGCCGGACCACCTGGGTCGGTAAGTTCGAGCACCTCGACAGTGCCGTCGTCATTCTTCATGACGACGAGGAGATCGAATAGGCGGATCACGCCCTGCTCGACGAGCTTGACGAGTTCCTCACTCGCCCGTCCCGTCAGTCCCGCCACGGGGAACTCGAGGAGTACGAAGTCGACCGGCCCGTGGGCCTCAGTCTCCGGTGTGGTTGTCACTGGTATTCCTCCGGTCTGTGTCGAGCACGCTGTCTGGCGCACTGGTCTTAGTGTGGGCGGTCCCTGCCGGGGCGTCACCACCCGCGTCGAATGATTCCGGTGCCGGGCCGGGCGGCCAACAGGTGGAACTGCTCAATAGCTGGAACGGCCTCGCGCGGACAGGGCCACGGAATCGGGGACATGACGGTTGGATCCCAAGACCACTAAAGCGCCAACGGGAGTCCCGCCGCATCATCCGTTTCGGGTGAGCCCCAATGCCCCCGGGGCCCGGCAAACGAACAAGTTAGGGGACACAGCAAGGGGCCGGAAGCAACGGCTTCCGGCCCCTTTGAGTGTTCAGCGCTTCTTGATGTGTGCCACTGGATCGGTGTGGGCATCAACGATGTGCTTCGCCTTTTTCTCGGCCCGTTTTTCCTTGATCGTTTTAACCGGCTTTTTCGACACGCTTTGGTGCGGCGTCTTGTCAGGCATGGTGCTCTCCCTCACGGCAGGGGCCCGGAGTAGCCCCGTCTTTTAAGCTACGCCTCGGGAACCGCGGCGTCCACGATCCCTGCGAAGCGGCTGCCGACGCCGTCGTACACACTGCGCACGAGCCCGGGGCCGAGGACGGGGATGTCGCGGGCCTCATGGTGGGCGCAGCAGACATAGGTGAAGTCCGGCCACCATTTCTTGGGCCGTGCGGCTTCGGAGAATCCGCAGACGGCGCAGGTGATCTGGACCCAAATGGGCCGCTTGCCTGTCCGGTTTGCCTTGGACTGGACCAGCCATGCCGGGGGGTTGTCCAGCAGCTCGCCGAGCTCGGCCTCGGACAGCCGGGAGGGGATGCCGTGACGGTGCGCCATCTCCAGGGGAATGTCGAGGATCTGGGCTGCTTCACGTCGGGTAACCATCCTTCAACGATACGGGAACGACGGCGGCCCGGAGCCACCGGGACGCCCCGGTGTAAGGCTCGACACACTCGCTCGCGGGCCCGGTCCTGGCCGGGCTGAGGCAGGCCATCAGCGGGCTGGGGGAGTCTTAGCCGGCGAGGAAGAGTCCGAGGGCCGCGGCCGCGAGGCCCGCGATGAGATTCGAGCCTATGTTGAGCGCCGCCGCCCGGTAACGGGTTTCGCTGACCAGACGGACCGTTGCTGTGGTCCATGAGCTGAAGGTTGTCAGGCCGCCGGCCAGCCCGGTCGCGATGGCGGCGTGCCAGTCGGCTCCCAACTCCAGGTGGCCGGTCAGGCCCACGGACAAACCGATGATGAACGATCCGGCGACGTTGACCGCAAACGTTGCCCACGGCCAGTGCGGACGGGAACCTTGATGGTGCGCAAACCAGGAGTCGACGGCGAACCGCAGCAGTGCTCCCGCCACCCCGCATAACCCCACCACGAGCGCGGTCATCATCGGGCACCCCCGCCGAGGTCGGCAATCGCTTTGCCGGTTTTCCAGCCGGCGGCCGCGGCCCCGAGACCGAGGACGAGCGAGAGCCCGAGGTAGGCCAGCCATGTGGCGTGGAACCCGGCGCGGATCTGCTGGTCAAGGACTATCACGAGCGCTGAAAAGGTGGTGAAGGACCCCAGGAGGCCAGGACCGATACCGGCACGCAGCCAGAAGGCCGTCTGTGGCCGCGCGATCCAGATGGTGGTCAGGGTGGCCAGGATGAAACTCCCGGCCACGTTGATCGCCAGCGTGGTCCATGGCACCGCGCCGGCGCTTTCGGGAAAAATCAGGCCGGCGCCGAACCGCAGCTCAGTTCCGATCAGCCCGCCGACGGCGACGGCGGACCAGGCTTTCCAGCCCGGCACGCCGGGGCGCGGCGCGGCCCGGCGCTCGTCCAGCACGCTCTTCACTCAGCTCACTTTTCACTCATGGGCCGGTAACGCTGCAGCCTGCGTGCGCGGCGTCGCTGTGGACCCAGAGGGCCGAAGCGACTTCCTCGGCAAAATCGAATTCCCGCGGCTCCGCGGCGGAACCGATCCGCACCACGATCGGGCCGCCGAACGGCCTCCGGCCCACCACCTCCACTTCGGCGTCGAGATCGATGTCCTCGGCGGCGAGGTAGCGCAGGAGCTCCGGGTTCTCGTCGCTGATCCGCGTGATCCGGCCGGTATGGCCGTCGTCGAGTTCGCTCAGCCGGTGGGCGGCGGGCACCAGCACGGAGCCGTCCGCGGCGGGGATGGGATCGCCGTGCGGGTCCCGTGTCGGGTTTCCCAGCTTGGCGGCCATCCGTTCAATGAAGGTGTCGGAGACGGCGTGCTCAAGGAGCTCTGCTTCGTCGTGGACCTCGTCCCAGCGGTACCCGAGCTCCCGGACGAGGAAAGTCTCGATCAGCCGGTGCCGCCGGACCATGGACAGGGCGAGCCGGACGCCGTCGCTGGTCAGCGTGACGGCGCTGTAGGGCTTGTGGTCTACGAGGCCCTGGTCCTTGAGCTTGCGGACCATTTCCGAAACCGAGGAGTTGGCGACGCCAAGGCGTTGCGCCAGCTGCGTGGAGGTGATCGGCTTCCGCTGCCACTCGGTGAACGAATAGATGACCTTGACGTAGTCCTCGATCGAGGAGGAGGGCGTACTGGTCTTCACAGACCTAAGCCTACCTTCAGCTGCCTCCGGAGAAAGTGAGCCACAGCAGGACCAGGTTAAGTGCCACGACGAGCACCACGCTGATGATGGCGGCGACTCGGAGGGCCGGGCCGTCGGCAAACCGGCCCATCAGGGTCTTATTGCTGGTCAGCACCACCAGCGGGACCAGGACAAAGGGAATCCCGAAGCTGAGGACCACCTGGCTCAACACGAGTGCCCAGGTGGGGTCGAAGCCGACTGCCAGCAGCACAACGGCCGGAATCAGGGTCACCACGCGGCGGGCCATGACAGGGATCCGGATCTTGAGCAGACCCTGCATGATGGTTCCGCCGGCATAGCAGCCCACCGACGTCGATGCCAGGCCGGACGCGAGCAGCCCGACTGCGAAGATCACGCCGACGATGGGCCCGAGGTTGGCGGTGATGGCGGCGTGCGCGCCCTCGATTGTGTCCGTGCCCTCTTCGCCGCCGAGGGTGGAGGCGGCAAGGAGCAGCATGCCGATGTTGACCAGGCCGGCGATGGCCAGCGCGGCCACGACGTCGAACCGGGTAGCCCGGACCAGGCGCGCGACGGCCGCCGGGGGAACATGCTGGTGTTCGTCTGGCCGGTGCCGGTCCCGGGACAGGGCCGAGTGGACGTAGATGGCGTGCGGCATGACGGTGGCGCCTAGCATGCTGGCGGCCAGCAGCACCGTGTCCGGGCCCTGGAAGCCGGGCACGAGCCCGGCCAGGGCCGCCCCCGGATCCGGCGGGCTGATGAACAGCCCGGCGAGGAAGCCGATGGTGATGATGCCGAGCAGGAACATGATGATGAATTCGAAGGGCCGCTGTTTCTGCCGGGCCTGCACCGCGAGCAGGAGCATCGACACCGCGCCGACAATCACGGCGCCGAGGGGGAGTGGGAGTCCGAAAAGCAAGTACAGGGCGATTGCCCCGCCCACTACCTCTGCGAGGTCGGTGGCGGCGGCCACGACTTCGGCCTGCAGCCAGAAGGCGCGCCGCCAGAAGGGCTTGAGCCGCTCGCCGAGAATCTCCGGGAGGCTCTTGCCCGTGACGATCCCGAGCTTGGCGGACTGGTACTGGACCAGGACTGCCATGATGTTGGCGGCCACGAGGACCCACACAAGCAGGTAGCCGTATTGGGCGCCGGCGGTCAGGTTGGCGGCCACGTTTCCGGGGTCCACGTACGCGATTGACGCCACGAACGCTGGCCCCAACAGGCCGATCAGCGCCCTGCGGGCACCCGGATGCTTGTAGGTCTGTGCGCCCTGGGGCGGTTGCTCGTGGCCCTTTACATCCAGCACTGCCGCTCCTGTGATTTGGCGCGTCCACGTTGACGCGATGATTGGCTGGCCGGAATAGCAGCCAGTGTCAAAGTTTTGTGCGACTACAAGTAATTATTAGGTATACCGAAACGATAAGCCCCGGCGATGGCCTCACGCAATCCGGAAGGCCCGCCACGTCTGGGTCAGGTAAGGCAACCGGAGCACGTCGCCGGGGGCGTGGCCCAGGTGCTCGTGCAGGTACCAGTCGAGGTTGGCCATGACTTTGGCCCGGGTGGACTCCGATGCCGCGAGGTAGTAGCTGCGGGACTTGGTCAGCTCCTGGATGTCCTCCGTGGTGACGGAATCCTCCCACCGGGTCAGGTGGCTCTCCACTCCGGTGAACTCGGGGCCCACCGGCGGGCGGAAGTGTGGCTTGAGGACGTCCCCGGCGTGCATGATGCGTGAGAGCCGGTGCACCCAGGGCACAGCGGTGTCCAGTTGGTTCCAGATCAGGCCCAGCACGCCGTGCGGCCGCAGGATCCGGGCAATCTCGGCGCTGGCCAGGCGAGGGTCGCACCAGTGCCATGCCTGGGCGACCGTGACGAGATCGAACGTCTCTGGCTCCAGGCCCGTCTTCTCGGCACTGCTCTCGATGGCGGTGACACCGGGCAGGGTCCGGCGCAACTGCTCGAGCATGTCCGCTGAGGGGTCAACAGCCACCGTGCGCAGTCCACGTTCTGCCAGAAGCGCCGTGAACTTTCCGGTGCCGGCGCCAATGTCCGCGGCGTCCTTGGCCCCCGCCGGAATCAGCCAGTCGGCCGACTCCTGCGGATAGCTAGGGCGGACGCGTTCATAGTGCTCCCCGCCGTCCTGGAAGCTTTGTCCGAGTTCCTGGCGACGTTCACTGTGCAGTTTGGGGCCACTGTGCAGTTTGGAACCACTGTGCAGTTTGGAGCTACTGTGCAGTTGGGGTCCGCCGCTTGCCACGTGCGATCTCCTTCGGGAAGGTCCTGCTGGTTTCAGATACCTTTCGAATTTACCGCACCGGCGCTGGGGTCCTGATCCTGCCTCGGGTTAGTACGCCTGCTTAGTCCGCCGTGCCTAGTCCTCCGTGCACGGCGCGGCACCAGCGGTGCCCGGGGTGTTCGGCGCCCAGTGAGGGTAGCTGCGGGTATCGTTGGCCGGCACCCAGCGGCCGGCGTCCACCACGTAGTCCCAGCCGAGTCCCGTTTGCCGCAGCTGCTGCAGGCCGGCCAACAGGCGCTCGGCGTCCTCCAGCCGTGAGCCGAGGCCGAAGCTGGCGCGCAGGGAGCCTGCAGGCAGGCCGAGCCGCTTGAGCAGCGGGTGGGCGCAGAAGCGGCCGTCGCGCAGGCCAATGCCGTGTTCGGCCGACAGGTAGGCGGCCACCAGCCCGGCGTCGTAGCCTTCCACCGAAAAGTTCACGACGCCGATGGTGCCGGTGCCCGGCAGATCGACTCCGGGGGAAGAAGCGGGAGTCGAATCGGCAAAGATCCGGTGAACGGTCACGCCGTCAATGCCGTGCAGACCCTCGACGAGGAAGGACCGGATGGCGTCCTCGTGGGCCTGCCACTGCTCCGGGTCCAGGGCCGCGATCACTTGGGTGGCGCGGGCCAGGGCGGCCGCGCCGAGGACGTTCGGCGAGCCGCCCTCGTGCCGGGCGGGTCCGGTGGTCCAGCTGACGGAGTCGAGCCGGGCGTCCCGGACCGCGCCGCCGCCGGCCAGGTGCGGGGTGCCGGCGTCGAGCCAGTCCGTCCGCCCCACCAGCACGCCGGCGCCGAACGGGGCGTAAAGCTTGTGCCCCGAGAAGGCGAGGTAGTCGACGTCGTCCGCGGCGATGTCGATCCGCCGGTGCGGGGCCAGCTGCGCGGCGTCGACGACGATCCTGGCGCCGTACTCGTGCGCCAGTGTGGCAAGAGTCCGGATCGGCAGGATCTCCCCGGTGACATTGGAAGCGCCGGTGACGGCCAGCAGACTCACGCCGCCGCGGGCGAGCTCGTCCCGCAGGCGGTCCACAGTGGCCGCGAGGGTGGGGGCGGCCACGACGCTGCGGTGCGGGACGTTCTGCCAGGGCAGGAGGTTGGCGTGGTGCTCGATGTCGAGGTAGAGGACCTCGCCCACCGGCCGTCCGTCGCGGAGCGGCAGGCAGCCGGCCAGCAGGTTCAGGGAATCGGTGGTGTTGCGGGTGAAGATTACCGAATCATCCGGCCGGCCGCCCACGAAGTCCCGCACGATGTCCCGGGCGTTCTCGTAGACGGACGTGCTGATCTGCGAAGCGTAGCCGGCGCCGCGGTGCACGCTCGCGTAGTACGGCAGGATTTCGTTCAGGTAGGCCGAGACGACGGACAGTGCCGGGGCGGAGGCGCCGTAGTCGAGGTTGGCGTAGCGGGCGTGGCCGCCGGTGATCAGCGGGGCCTGGATTTCGGCGCCGGTGACGGCGGCCAGCGGGCGGGCCGCAGCGGCGTGGAATTCGGGGGCTGCGGGAAAAATGGCAGTTGTCATGGGACCTCACTCGACCAGGACCCCACATCATGGGAATCCGCGCTTGCCGGGTCCGTTCCGGACCGGCCAGGTCGTCACCCGGGGCACCCCACCGCGTCTGGAGGGTTGCCGGCCAGCAAACCGGGGTTTAGCGCTGGCACTCGTGACCTGCATCGAGCGTAGGACATCCGCGCAGCCGGGGAAAAGACGGCCAGCGATTGTGAAGCGGATTATTACGGACACGGCTACGAAGCCGCCGGCGCGGCCGGGACACCTTCCAAGGCAAGATTGTATGCCCCGGGGTTCCGGGCGCCGGTGAGCTGAATGCTGAGGCCGAACAGGGCTTCCAGCGCGGCAGCGTACTCATACTGGCGGCCGTCCGAGGCCAATTCCCGGGCGCGGACCGTTGGGATGTGAAGCAGTCGGCGGACAATTCGACGCATCGCGAGGTTCACATCCTCAGCCTGGGCGCCGCACCCGTATTCCTTCATGACGCGCGCCATTTCAGCCTCGAGGACCTGGTGGACGTGGCCGCGCAGGGCCACAATGGCGGCGTCGACTACGCGCAGTCCTTCTTGTTTTTCGAAGCGAAGCGCCGCTTGCCGGACCAGGACGCCGGCGAGGCGGAGCGCCTCGGCGTCCGCCGGGGGAGCCGCGAAACGCACTGAATCCAGGGTGATCAGTTCAACGCCCGGCAGATCCGCCACCCGGGGGTCGAAGTCATGGCTGGGTGCGAGATCGATGACAATGAGGGCACGGCCTGTGTCATCCCTCCAACCGGCCAGTTGGGCGGCACCTATGCGGGTCTCCGTGCCGCTGCAGCCAATGATGATGTCTGCCCGGGCAACAGCGGCAGGCAGCTCCCGTGCCGTCAGCGCCGTACCGCCCCTGCTCGCCACAAACGCCTCCGCGCGGCCGGATTGGGAGAAGACGGAAATGGTGGGGCATCGACTGTTCCTGAGGATTTCCGCGACGCAAACGGCATAGGAACCGGTGCCGAAGAGGACGACGGACGCATCAGCCAGGGATGGGTGCGCTGCTCCGGCGGCCGCCAGTTCAAGGGCCACATAGGCTATGGACCTGCTGGCGCTGCTGAGCGCGGTCCGCGCCCCCACCTCCTTGCCCGTGCGGGACGCCTCCTGAAACAGCCGGACTAAAAGCCCGCTCGCGGTGCCTGCTGCCTGTGCTGCAGCGAGCGCGCGGCGGACCTGGCCGGCGACTTGACGCTCACCGACCACGACGGAGTCCAGGCCGGCCGCAACGCCGAAGAGATGCTCCGCGGCCGACGCTCCAGAGGAGTGCTCGAACAGGGACGCGAGCTGGGCCACAGGGAGGCGCGTGCAGAGGCGGACAGAGCCCAGGGCCTCGGAGCAGACGGCATCTATATGCTCCCTGGACGCCACCTCGCCGTAGATTTCCAAGCGGCTGCATGTGGACACGACCACGGACCCGGACACGGCGGAACTGCAGGCGAGCAGATTCTGGCCCAGCTCCGAGGAAACGGCCTGGAGCCGGGTGGCCGACTCAATGTCCAGGTCCCGGTACTTCGCCACGAGAACCAGCAGAACCGGTCCGACGTCGGGGTCGAAGGTTTCGGGATCCGCGGCGTGAACCGATCCAGACATGGCCGCCCTCCTGCCACTCGATGCCCACTCCACGCCGTGACCGGCAGCGAAGGTTGGGGACAGCGTCGTACAGGGGCCCTTGGGAATCCTTGAGGGGTGGGGCCTAGAGGAGGTCGTCGAGTCCGGGGTTGAGCCGCTTGAGGACTTCCGAGTGGAGGATCGAATTGGTGGCGAGGGCGTTGCCGCCGAAGGGGCCGTCCTCGCCCTCGAGCGAGGTGAAGCGGCCGCCGGCCTCGGTCACGATCGGCACCAGCGCGGCCATGTCGTAGAGGTTCAGCTCGGGTTCGCAGGCGATGTCCACAGCCCCCTCGGCCACGAGGCAGTACGACCAGAAGTCACCGTAGGCGCGGGTACGCCACACTTCCTCGGTGAGGCCCAGGAACTCGTCCAGGTTCCCGCGTTCCTTCCAGCCGCCAAGGCTGGAGTAGGACAGCGAGGCGTCCTCGAGCTTGGAGACGTTGGATACTTTCAGCCGTGTGGCGGCGGCGAGCGAGCGGCCCGTGTAGGCGCCCGCACCCTTGGCGGCCCACCAGCGCTTGCCCAGTGCCGGTGCGCTGACGACGCCGACCACCGGCTCGCCCTCATCGACGAGGGCGATCAGGGTGGCCCAGACCGGGACGCCGCGGACAAAGTTCTTGGTGCCATCGATCGGGTCAATGATCCAGCGGCGGGAGCCGTGGCCCGAGCTGCCGAATTCTTCGCCCAGGACCGCGTCGCGCGGACGGGACCGGGAGAGCTGGCCGCGGATGGCCTCTTCGGCGGACTTGTCGGCATCGGTCACGGGCGTGAGGTCCGGCTTCGTCTCGATCCGAAGGTCGAGCGCCTTAAAGCGGCTCATGGTCTGGGAATCGACCGAATCTGCCAGTACATGGGCAAGGCGCAGGTCATCGTTGTAGCTCGAAGCGGGTTGGCTCATGGTTCCAAACTACCGTCAAACCGGGCCGCCGGGCGGGAGGCCGCGGCACGGCGCCGCAGGCCCTGTTGCCGGGCGGGCTTAGGAAACGGTGCCCAGTTCCTTGGTTTCCTGCGCTTCCAGCCGCGGATCCGTGCCCAGCAGCCGGCGCAGGGACGCGAGCCTGGCGGGTCCGGAGGGCCCCGCGTGCCCGGCCGCAACCCACTTGTCGACGCCGCAATTGACGGCGGTGGAGTCGTGTTTGCAGCCGCGTTCGCAGTCGTCGGTGCCCGGTTCCAGGTCCGGGAAGGAGCGGAGGATCCGGTCCGGATCCACATGGGCCAGCCCGAAGGACCGGATGCCTGGGGTGTCGATGATCCAGCTGCCGGCCGGCGCATCGTTGACTTTGAGCGCCAGGGCGGAGGAGGACGTGTGGCGGCCGCGGCCGGTGACCGCGTTGACGCCTCCCGTGGCCCGCTCGGCCCCGGTCAGGGCGTTGACCATGGTGGACTTGCCGACGCCGGAATGGCCCAGCATCACGGTGACCTTGCCGTCGAGGTAGTCGCGCAGCTGGGACACCGCGTCCTTGTCGAGCCGGGCGGAAAGCCCGTCGTCGGAACGGGCGTCGATGCCGGATGCGGCGGAGTCCGCGGTCTTGGAGATGATGACGGGGAAATCGAGGTGCTGGTAATTGGAGAGCAGCTCGGCGGGATCCTTGACGTCGGCCTTGGTGACGAGCAGCAGCGGCTCGATGCCGGCGTCGTACGCGGCCACCAGTGCACGGTCAATGAACCCGGTCCGCGGCTCGGGATTGGCGGCGGCGACCACCACAACCAGCTGGTCGGCGTTGGCCACGACGGCGCGTTCGATCGGGTCCGTGTCATCGGCGCTGCGGCGCAGGAGCGTCTTGCGGTCCTGGATCTTGACCAGCCGCGCGAGGGTGTCGGGCTCGCCGGTGACGTCCCCGACGAGGGAGACGAAGTCGCCGGCGACCACGGGGTTGCGGCGCAGCTCCCGGGCCCGTGCCGCGATGATCTTGCGTTCGTCGGGAGTTCCTTCGCCGACGACGGCGGTGTAGCGGCCGCGGTCAACGGTGATGATGCGTCCGGTGACGGCGTCGTCGTAACTGGGCCGGTCCTTGGTGCGGGGCCGGGTGCCCTTCTTGTTCGGTCGGATCCGGACGTCGGACTCGTCCCAGGAATCAGTGCTGCGTGCCACCGGCGGTGTCCTCATCTGCGGCGGGTCCCTGTGCCAGCATCGCTTCCCAGAGTTGCGGGAAATCGGGCATGGTCTTGGCCGTGGTCGCGATGTCCTGGACCTCTACGCCGGGCACGGCAAGGCCAAGGATGGCGCCGGCCGTGGCCATGCGGTGGTCCGCGTAGCTGTGCACCACACCGCCGTGCAGCGTGGCCGGGCGGATGATAAGACCGTCGGCGGTCTCTTCTGCGTCGCCGCCGAGGCGGTTGATTTCGGTGACGAGGGCAGCGAGCCGGTCCGTTTCGTGGCCCCGGAGGTGGGCGATGCCGCTCAACCGTGAGGGGCCGGCGGCGAGCGCGCAAAGCGCCGCCACGGTGGGGGCGAGCTCGCTGGTCTCGTCGAAGTCGCCGCCCTTGATCTCCGGGCCGCCGCTGACGGTCAAAGTGCCGCCGTCCACTGTCACGGTTGCGCCCATGGCGGTCAGGATGCCGCGCCAGAGGTCACCGACCTGCGTGGTCTTCGCGGGCCAGTTCGGGATCCGCACGGTGCCGCGGGTGGCCAGGGCCGCCGCGAGGAACGGCCCGGCGTTCGAGAGGTCCTGCTCGATCCGCTGGTCGAAGGCACGGATCGGGCCGGGGGAGACGATCCAGTGGTTCGGCACCGAGTCATCGACCGCCACGCCCACCCCGCGCAGCACGGCCACGGTCATGTTGATGTGGTCCAGGCTCGGCACGGGCTTTCCGACGTGTTCGAGATGGAGTCCCTCGGTGAAGCGGGCCCCCGCCAGCAGCAGGGCGGAGACGAACTGGGACGACGCGCTGGCGTCGATGATGAGGTGGCCGCCGCGTACTTCGCCAGTGCCGTGGACGGTGAAGGGCAACGACGACGCCGGACCGCCGTCGGGTGCCGTCACTGCCGCTCCCAAACCGGCCAGGGCCTCGATGATGGTGCCCATCGGGCGATTGCGGGCGTGCGGGTCGCCGTCGAAGCGGGACTCACCGCGGCGCAGCGCCGCCACCGGAGGCACAAAGCGCATGACCGTGCCGGCCAGGCCGCAGTCGATCGCGGTGTCCGCCGCGCCGGCGTCCATGGTGATCGGGATGATTTCCAGGTCGGGGCCGAAGGCGCCGTCGCCGGGAACCTCCGTGACGGTTGCCCCCAGCTGCCGCAGGGCCTCAATCATCAGTGCCGAGTCCCGGGAGTGCAGGGGGGCCCGCAGACGGGACGGTCCGTCCGCGAGGGCGGCGAGCACGAGGTACCGGTTGGTCAAGGACTTGGAGCCTGGAACCGTGACAGTGGCATCGACCGGCCGTGCGGCAAAGGGTGCGGGCCAGTGCGGACCGACGTCGGCAGAATAGGGGCCGGCAGGGTGGGAAAGGGCAGCTGCAGAGGGGGTGGTGCCAGTCATTACCGTCTTAAGCTCCGGCTGAGTGGTCTACGGCTTTGCGGACGACTTTGTCGGCCTTTTTCAGCTGCTTGTTGGTGTTCTTCCGGGCATCGGCGGCGAGGTGTCCGGCGCTCTTCTTGGCATCCGCGGCCAGGTGGCCGGCGCGCCAGGCCAGGCTGGGCTTGCCGGCGGTATCGACGGCGGCGAGGAGCACACCGCCGGTGAGGGTGACGTTTTTCAGGAGCTGTTTGCGGCGGGCGTCGCGGGCTTCCTTTGAGGAGATGTCCGCGCTGCGCCATTCAACGTAGCTGTTCAGGACCGAAATGACGGCGAGCAGGGTGGCTGCCAGCCGGGCGGACTTGCCGAGGGCGAAGCAGACGCCTGCACCGATCTGGGTGCCGCCGATCACCCGGGCCAGGACTTTTTCGTTGGGCTGGAACGGCAGTGCGTCGGCCGTGCGGCGCAGCAACGGGGACAGCTGTGCCGCAGTGTCATCCGCGTTCTTGAGCTTGTCCATGCCGGCGAGGACGAAACTGGAGGCGAGCATGGGCCGGGCGAGAAAGCGGACAAACGACATGAATTTCCTCCTGGATGGACGAACCGCGGCTTCACTGCGGGGGAACCGGTTCTAGTCTTGCACTTTTGCGGAATATTTGCCCGCCGGACGTGGTTGTGAAAGGCAGATCCCAGCAGGCTACGGAAGGCAGAGATTTGACGAGGGTGTTGGACAGGACGGAACCGGAAGCCCGTTCCGGGCAAACATGGACCCTCGCGCCTCCGGCTGTTCCGGGTGCCCGGTGGAAGGTGACAGTAGACTTGAACGCAATGAGCACCATGGACCCGGCCGTTGCGGCCATGCACGAGGTTGCCGGAAACGACGCCACGCCCACCAAGACACCGGACGCCGGCGCGGCCGCCGCCTTGGAAACCGAGGTGGACGGAAAGCCCCTGGACCTCTCCACCGAGTCGGCGGAAGAGCGCCGCGTGCGCTTTGAACGCGACGCCATGCAGTACGTGGACCAGTTGTATTCGGCGGCCATGAGGATGGCCCGGAATCCCTCCGACGCCGAGGACCTGGTCCAGGAGGCGTACACAAAGGCGTTTTCCGCGTTCCACCAGTACAAGCCCGGAACCAATCTGAAGGCCTGGCTGTACCGCATCCTCACCAACACCTACATCAACCTGTACCGGAAACGTCAGCGTGAGCCGCTGCAGTCGAATTCGGACACCATCGAGGACTGGCAGCTCGCCCGCGCCGAGTCGCACACGTCGTCGGGACTGCGTTCGGCCGAGGCCGAGGCCCTTGACCACCTGCCCGATTCCGATGTAAAGCGCGCACTCCAGTCGATTCCGGAGGAGTTCCGGCTGGCCGTGTACTTCGCCGATGTCGAGGGCTTCGCGTACAAGGAAATTTCAGACATCATGAACACCCCCATCGGGACCGTCATGTCCCGGCTGCACCGCGGCCGGAAGATGCTGCGGGACATGCTTGCGGACTATGCCGCCGAACTGGGATTCAGGGCCGCAACCGAGTCAGGCGCCGCGGCCGACAGCAACAAACAGGAGAACAGGAAATGAGCGACTGCCAGGGACTGGGCGACTGCGACGACGCCCGGATGCAACGTATCTATGAATATCTGGATGGTGCGCTCACGCGTGACGACATCGCAGAGATCAAGGACCACCTGGACAGCTGCCCGGAGTGCCTGGAGCAGTACGACCTCGAATGTGTCATCCGCGTGATGGTCAAGCGTTCGTGCACCGAAGCAGCTCCGGAAAACCTCAAAAACTCCATCCTGGACCGGATTCACTCGATCCGGACTGTGGAAGCCTGAGCCCGGCTCCATACCTGGAAAACAAATGACCCCGGAAGCCGTAAGGACTCCGGGGTCATTCGTCTAAAGCTGTCATTCCAAGCTTTGCTTAGGCGTTGGGGCGCTTACCGTGGTTCGCGCCGCCACGCTTACGGTCACGACGTTTACGTGCACGTTTGCTCATAGCTGGCCTCCTTAATCTTGGTACTCAAAAGAGCTGCCCTCAAGTCTCCCACATCGCGGCACCCGCCGCGAACCGGGGGCCCGCCCGCCGCTGCAGGCACGGCCAGGTTGCGCGCGGGGTCAGTCCTCCAGCGAATTGCGGATCGAGATCCGGGCCTGGTCCAGCACGGTCTTGACCGTTTCGAGCGTGACGGCCGTGACGGGATGGCTCCCGGCGTGGCGCCGCAGTTCCACCCGCATGTCGTCGCGGAAGGCCTGCACCAGCATTTCCGCCTCCTTCAGCCGCCGTTCGCCCTCCGGGGAGTACCACGGGCTCCCCGCGCTGCCGGCAGAGCCCGCGGCGCGGGCCGAGGTCCGCGCCGCCTCCGCCGTTGCCGCGAGATCGGCCCGGAGGCCGCGCATGTTGACGCGGATGTCCTGGCGCAGGTTGTCTGCCAGCCGCCGAACCGAGGCCGAAATGTCGTTTTCGACGCCGGCGAGTTCGTCCCGCCGGCTGTTCAGCTCTGTGAGTCCCGCCGGGGTGATGCTGTAGTTGGTGCGGCGGCCCTCCGTGTGGGTGGCCACGAGCCCTTCTTCTTCGAGCTTGCCCAGGCGCGGGTAGATGGTTCCGGCGCTGGGGGAGTAGGTGCCGCCGAAACGCTCGCTGAGCGCCTTGATGAGTTCATAGCCGTGCTTGGGGCCTGATTCGAGCAGGGCGAGCAGGTACAGCCGCAGCGCGCCGTGGGCGAAGACGGGAGGCATCAGAGGGCCGTTTCGGTATCCGCGGTGGGCTGGCCGTGGAAGATTGACGTTTTTCCCGAGACCGAGTTGGTCCGGACCAGCATCAGCTTGGCGTCCGGTCCCGCGATGGTCTGCACCGTGCCGCTGGACTGGGCGTACCTCAGGTCATCGATGACCACCGCCCCGCTGGCGGATTTAGCGACGATGTCCACGCCGATGTCGTGCGGAAGCCGGATGGTGACGTCGCCGGAGACTGAATTGGCGCCAAAAT
The DNA here is from genome assembly GCF_056401435.1 of Arthrobacter sp. P4_F10. Lineage (NCBI taxonomy): Bacteria > Bacillati > Actinomycetota > Actinomycetes > Micrococcales > Micrococcaceae > Arthrobacter > Arthrobacter sp. P4_F10. Next base: position 271,427 of record NZ_JBFUJJ010000002.1, on the reverse strand, counting down.
CTTGAGTGAAGCCGTGCAGGTCGAAGTTCAGGTCCCCGCTGACGGTGTTCGCGCGGATGTGGCTGAATTCCCCCGAGGCCGTCACTTCGCCGGAGACGCTCTTGGCGGTCAGGACGCCGCGGTGGTTGCGGGCAATCACCTCGCCGCTGACTGTGTTGACGGACAGGTCCCCGGAGGTGCCGTCGGCCAGCACGGAACCCGAGACGGTGTTGAGCCGGGCGTGGCCGCTGATCCCGGAGACCATGCCGTCGCCGCTCACCGTCCCGGCTTCGACCTCGACGCCGGCGGGCAGGGCAATGCTGATGACCACGGAGTTGCTGCTGCCGTTGTTGACGGTGCCCATCAGGTTCTTGAACCAGCCCTGCGGCCCGTGCAGCTGGTGGCGGACTTCCAGGCGGCCGTTGACCACGGAAACCGACAGCGGATCGCCGACAATTTCGGAGACTTCGATCCTGGCCACGTCCTCGTCATGGGTGACGATATCGAAGCGGCCGCGGACGATGCCGAGCTTGAGGGAGCGGACGCCGTCGACGTCGATGGTCTGCGGGCCGGTCACGGTCCACGTGTTCTCTGACATGGTTCCTCCGGAAAGGCGAAAGGGGCTGTACAACTGACGATATATCGCGACTATGAAGTCACGATATATCGCACCCCCTGCCAGGTCAAGATATATCGCGAAATTCCGGGACGGGTGCGGCCCGGTACGGCCCTGTGCCGGGTGGCCGGCCTATTCCGGTGCGTCCAGGCCCAGCCACTGGAACCAGCCGCGGTGCAGCACGAGCCACGCCATGAGGCCATACCCGGCCTGGCCGGGCGTGCCGCCGTTGGCCGCGAGGTCCTGGCGCCATTGCTCGTGGTTCAGCAGCGGCGAGAAAGTGTCGACGTAGAGGTGCTTCCGGCGCGTCGTGACGTCGGCGAAGGCGGTGTTCAGTTCGCCGAGCCTGCGGTTCTGGGCGGGGTCCAGCGTGGGCGGCGGGCCCACGACGAAGACCTCGATCTTGTTCTGCGAGGCGGAGTCCAGGATGTTGGCCAGGTTCAGGCGGCTGCGCGCCGTGGACAGGCCGAACTCAATGTCGCGTCCGGACAGGCCGATCACCAGGCGGTTTTCGTGGTGGTTGCCGAAGCGGCGGCCTGCCTCTTCGAGCCAGCGCGCGGCAATTCCCTCCGTGCCCTCCTCCGGGCATGGCAGGGAGTAGCACTCCAGTGCGACGCTGTCCTGCGGCGTGCGGGCCAGGACCCGCCCCAACCAGCCCAAGGCGCGCGGATCACCGAGCCCGGCCAACAGCTCGTCCCCAACGGCCGCGATCCGCAGCTTCCGATCTTCCACGACTACCTCTTCACTTCAACGCTGTCCATCAAGCTGACCACTAATAGTCCATTAAACAGAACTGCCCGGCCGGAAGGTTGTGTTTCAGTCTCCGGCCGGGCAGCAATGACGCTATTTACGTGCAAATGCCTGCTTGAGCAAGCTGTCCTGCTCTGCCGAGTGGCGCTTCATCGACCCTGCCGCGGTGGAGGCCGAGGCGGGGCGGGAGATGAGGCGGACCCGGCGGTCCAGGGCATCGGGCAGGTTCAGGCCGATGAACGGCCACGGACCCTGGTTGGCCGGTTCGTCCTGCGCCCAGACGACTTCGGCGTTCGGGTACTTGGCCAGCTCCGCGGCGATTTCGGCGGCCGGCAGCGGGTAGAGCTGCTCGACGCGCACGATCGCCGTGGTCTTGTTCTCGGTCTTCTGCCGGGTGGACAGCAGATCGTAGTACAGGCGTCCGGAAACCAGCAGCACGCGTTCGACGGCGTCGGCCTGCAGCTCGGCGTGCTCCGGAATGACCGGGCGGAACGAGCCGGTGGTGAAGTCCTCCACGGAGGACGCCGCGGCCTTCAGGCGGAGCAGCTGCTTCGGCGTGAAGATGATGAGCGGCTTGCGCGGCCTGCTGTAGGCCTGGCGGCGCAGCAGGTGGAAGTGCGAGGCCGACGTCGTGGGGTTGGCCACGATCATGTTCTCTTCAGCGCACATCTGCAGGAACCGCTCGATGCGGGCGGAGGAGTGGTCCGGTCCCTGGCCCTCGTAGCCGTGCGGCAGCATAAGAACCAGCGAGGACCGCTGGCCCCATTTCTGCTCGGCGGAGGAGATGAACTCATCGATGATGGTCTGCGCGCCGTTGACGAAGTCACCGAACTGCGCCTCCCAGAGCACCAGGGCGTCCGGGCGCTCCACGGAGTACCCGTATTCGAAGCCCATGGCGGCGTATTCGGAGAGCAGGGAGTCGTAGATCCACAGCTTCGCCTGGTCATCCGACAGGTGGGACAGGGGCAGCCATTCGTCGCCGTTGGCACGGTCGTGGAAGACGGCGTGCCGCTGCACGAACGTGCCGCGGCGTGAGTCCTGGCCGGCGAGCCGGACGGGAACGCCCTCCATGATGAGCGAGCCGAACGCGGCAAGTTCACCGAAGCCCCAGTCGATGCCGCCTTCACGGGACATCGCTTCACGCTTCTCCAGCAGCTGCTTGAGCTTGGCGTGGACGGTGAAGCCCTCGGGGATGTCGGTGTGGGCCTTGCCGATGCGGGCCAGGGTCTCCGCAGAGATCGCGGTGGAGACCGGGGCGCTGACACCGGAATCGGACTGCTGGGCCATGGGGCGTTCGAGATCGGACACCGCGGCGGAATCGGCCGTGATGATCGGGATCGGGGACGTCTGGGCCGCGTGGGTTTCGGCGAAGACGCGCTCCAGGCGTTCCTGGTAGTCGCGCAGCAGCTGCTCGGCTTCTTCCTCGGTGATGTCACCGCGGCCGATCAGTGATTCGGTGTACAGCTTGCGGACCGAGCGCTTGGCTTCGATCAGGTTGTACATCAGCGGCTGGGTCATCGAGGGGTCGTCGCCCTCATTGTGGCCGCGGCGCCGGTAGCACACCATGTCGATGACAACGTCCTTGTGGAAACGCTGACGGAACTCGTAGGCAAGCTGCCCGATGCGGACCACGGCCTCCGGGTCGTCGCCGTTCACGTGGAACACCGGCGCCTGGATCATCTTGGCGACGTCCGTGGAGTAGGTGGAGGAACGCGAGGAGGACGGCGCGGTGGTGAAGCCGACCTGGTTGTTGACCACGATGTGGATGGTGCCGCCGGTGCGGTAGCCGCGCAGCTGGGAGAGGTTGAGCGTTTCCGCGACAACACCCTGACCGGCGAAGGCGGCGTCGCCGTGCACCATGATCGGCAGGACGGGGAACGCCTCGCCCTGGTCGAGGCGGTCCTGCTTGGCGCGGACGATGCCTTCGAGGACGGAGTCCACGGCCTCGAGGTGGGACGGGTTCGCGGCGAGGTAGACCTTGGTCTCCTTGCCGTTGTCCGAGGTGAAGGTGCCCTCGGTGCCGAGGTGGTACTTGACGTCGCCGGAGCCCTGCACGGAGCGCGGGTCCTGGGTGCCTTCGAATTCGCGGAAGACCTGGGCGTAGGTCTTGCCCGCGATGTTGGTCAGCACGTTGAGCCGGCCGCGGTGGGCCATGCCGATCGCCACTTCGTCGAGTTCGTCGTCGGCGGCGTCGGAGATGATCGCGTCCAGCAGCGGAATCAGGGACTCGCCGCCTTCGAGCGAGAAGCGCTTCTGGCCGACGAACTTCGTCTGCAGGAAGGTCTCAAAGGCCTCGGCGGCGTTGAGCTTGGAGACGATGCGCAGCTGCTCGTCGCGGCTCGGCTTCGAGTAGGCGTGCTCCAGCTGGTCCTGGAACCACTTGCGCTCGGCGGGGTCCTGGATGTGCATGTATTCGATGCCGGCGGTGCGGCAGTAGGCGTCGCGGAGGACGCCGAGGATGTCGCGGAACTTGAGCATCGGCTTGCCGCCGAAGCCGCCCGTGGGCCACTCGCGGTCCAGGTCCCACAAGGTCAGGCCGTAGGTCAGGACGTCGAGGTCCGGGTGCTTGCGCTGGACGTACTCGAGCGGATCGGTGTCCGCCATGAGGTGGCCGCGCACGCGGTAGGCGTGGATCAGCTGCTGGATCCGGGCGACCTTGTTGATCTCGTCGGCCGGGTCCACCTGCAGGTCCGGGCTCCAGCGCACGGGCTCGTAGKGGATGCGCAGGGACTCGAAGATCTCGTCGTAGAAATTCTGCGCACCGAGCAGGAGCTGGTGCACGAGCTTGAGGAACTCGCCGCTGCCGGCACCCTGGATGACGCGGTGGTCATAGGTGGAGGTCAGCGTGAGGACCTTGCTGATCGCGTTGTGCGCGATGATCTTCTCGCTGGCACCCTGGAACTCGGCCGGGTAGTCCAGTGCGCCGACGCCGATGATGGCGGCCTGGCCCTTGGACAGACGGGGTACCGAGTGGACGGTGCCGATGCCGCCGGGGTTGGTCAGGGACACGGTGGTGCCGGAGTGGTCGTCCGCGGTCAGCTTGCCGTTGCGGGCGCGCTTGATCAGGTCCTCGTAGGTGTGCCAGAACTCGGAGAAGTTGAGGGTCTCCGCCTTCTTGATGTTCGGGACCATGAGCAGGCGGGTGCCGTCCGGCTTGGGCATGTCGATCGCGATGCCGAAGTTTACGTGCGCCGGCTGGACAGCCACGGGCTTGCCGTCGACCTCGTCGTAGTAGACGTTCATCGACGGGAACTGGGACAGGGCCCGGATGACGGCGTAGCCGATCAGGTGCGTGAAGGAGACCTTGCCGCCGCGGGCGCGCGCCAGGTTGGAGTTGATGACCACTCGGTTGTCGATCAGCAGCTTCGCCGGGATGGCGCGGACGCTCGTGGCCGTCGGAACTTCCAGGCTGGTGACCATGTTCGACGCGATGGCCTTGGCCGGGCCGCGCAGGACCGAGACGACGTCCTCTTCGGGCGCCGTCGGGGCCCTGAGGTTCTTGGGCAGCTGCGCCGGGATCGGCGCGGTGCCGGCGCCGGCGTCGGAAGTCCTGGCGCCGTCCCGGGCGACGGTGGCCGGGGCTTTCTTGGCAGCCGGTGCGGGCGCAGCCGCGGCGGGAGCTGCGGGGGCAGCGGGCGCGGCCGGCGCAGGTGCTGCCGGAGCGGCAGCAGGCGCTACGACGGGAAGTTCACGGGTGGCAGGATGCACAGCTGTCGCGGTGCCGGACGTTCCGTTGGCGGAAGAGGCGTCACTAGCTTCGAAGGATTCGAACAAGGGCCACCACTTAGAGTCGACCGTGTTCTTGTCCTGCTGGTAACGCTCGTACAGTTCGTCAACGAGCCACTCGTTTCCGCCAAATTCCTCTGGTAGACGGTGGCTAGGCTGCTCTGGCACTTGAAATACGCCTCTTCCATGAGTTTGATTCCCTCTGGCTTCCACGGTGCATCGGCACAACGATTGAGCCAGTCTCTGCGTCCAGTGAACCCAGACCCATGCCAGTCTAGTGAGGATTCTTGCCAAACCGCCAATAAGCGTGACTCAAATCATGATCCGTCCCCGCAGCCACTGAATTGGAGTGAAGAAGCGGTGCAGAATCGGCCCCGACGCGGTGCCTTGCACTGTGCCTTAGACGGTGCCCTACACAGGGCCGGACGCGGTGCCGGTCCCGCCGGGAACCGCCCTAGAATCAAAGAAGAACCCCTTCGGCGCCGACGGCGCCAGCTGGGGGTGCCAGCATAAGGAGCAGCCGTGCGTTTCCTGAATGAGCCCACCACCGATCTGACTTACTCCGACCTCTTCCTGGTGCCGTCGCGGTCGGATGTCATCTCGCGCCTGGACGTCGATCTCGCCGCCGATGACGGGACCGGCTCGGCGATTCCGCTGGTGGCGGCGAACATGACGGCGGTGACGGGGAAGCGGATGGCCGAGACCATGGCCCGCCGCGGCGGCCTTGGAGTCCTGCCGCAGGACGTGCCGCTCGATATCATCCGGGATGTCACGGCCTGGATCAAGGGGCGCCACCCGGTCCTGGAGACCCCCGTCACGCTCGCGCCCACGGACACCGTGATTGATGCCCTCCACCTGATGGGCAAGCGGCCGCACGGCGCCGTCGTGGTGGTGGATGAGGCCGGCGCTGTCGCCGGTGTTGTCCGGGCCGCCGACTGCGAGGGCCAGGACCGTTTCGCGTCGCTGGCCTCCGTCATCCGCCACCAGCCGCTGGTGCTGGACGCCGGGTTGCTGGATGCCGGATCGTTTGGCGGCGGACCGGCGGCGGTCCCGGCGGATGCTGCCGGTTCGGTGAAGGCCCTTCGCCGCGCCTTTGAGGCGATGGATGCTGCGGGGACAGACTACGCACCCGTGCAGCAGGACGGAGTCCTGGCCGGTGTGCTCACCCGCAAGGGCGCCCTGCGCTCCACGCTCTACCGGCCGTCCCTGGACGACGAGGGCAAACTCAAGGTGGCTGCCGCCGTCGGCATCAACGGTGACGTGGCCGGGCGGGCCGCCGAGCTGCTGGCGGCCGGCGTGAACGTGCTGGTCCTCGATACCGCGCACGGGCACCAGCAGAAAATGTTCGACGCCCTGGCTGCCGTGAAGGGACTCAACCCCGGCGTGCCGGTGGTCGCCGGCAACGTCGTCACCGGCGAGGCCACCCGTGAGCTCATCGAGGCCGGGGCGGACATCGTCAAGGTCGGCGTAGGTCCGGGCGCCATGTGCACAACGCGCATGATGACCGCCGTGGGCCGCCCGCAGTTCAGCGCCGTCCTCGAATGTTCCGCCGCGGCGCGGGAAGCCGGCGGCCGGGTGTGGGCCGACGGCGGGGTCCGCTACCCGCGCGACGTCGCCCTGGCCCTGGCCGCCGGGGCCAGCCAGGTCATGATCGGCTCCTGGTTTGCCGGCACCCACGAAAGCCCCGGGGACCTGCAGCTCGACGCCGCCGGCCGGCAGTACAAGGAGAGCTTCGGCATGGCGTCCGCCCGGGCGGTGCAGAACCGCAACCAGCGCGAGGGCGCGTTTGAAAAGGACCGCAAGGCCCTGTTCGAGGAAGGCATCTCCACGTCCCGCATGTACGTGGACGCGGCGCGGCCCGGCGTCGAGGATCTGCTGGACATGATCACCGCCGGCCTGCGCAGTTCCATGAGCTACGCAGGCGCCGCCGATCTCGCCGCTTTCCGGGAGCGTGCCGTGGCCGGCATCCAGTCCGCGGCCGGGTACGAGGAAGGCCGGCCCGTCCCGCAGAGCTGGTGAGTCCGGCGCGGCCGGTGACGCGGGCGGGCGGGGGCTGGCGGCGGCCGCTCCTGTAGACTGAAATTCTTATGGACAGTAAATCTAGGTGCCGGCCTGGGGGCTGTCAGCGGAGAACGGAAACCGTTCCCGCGCAGTCCACCCGCAGAGCCGGCAAACCCCGTTCACGTGCCCATCATTCTCCGGCCACACGCCACACCGGAGCTTTCCAGGAAACAGGGTCGGCCGCCGCCGACCATCCTCCGCCGGGCAGACCCTTCCAGCATTTACGGTCCCTGCAGCGGTCCCTGCCATGTGCCGCTGCTGCGGAAGCGGGCCGCTGAGATGGAATGGCTACTCCTTGCAGCAGGCCTCCTGCTCATCCTCGGCACCGGGTTCTTTGTTGCCGTGGAATTTTCCCTGGTCGCCTTGGACCAGGCCACCGTGCAGCGCGCCGTGGACACCGGCGACACCGCCGCCGAGCCCCTGCTCAAATGCCTCAAGTCACTTTCCACCCAGCTCTCCAGCTGCCAGCTGGGCATCACCATGACCACGCTGCTGACCGGCTACGTCATGGAACCCTCGGTCGGTGCGCTGCTCCAAGGCCCCCTCACCGCGCTCGGCGTCCCGCCGGCGGCGGCTGTTTCCTTGTCGCTGGTCCTCGCGATGGGGCTCGCCACCCTGCTCTCCATGCTGATCGGCGAGCTGGTGCCCAAAAACATGGCCATCGCGCTGTCGTTCCCGATCGGCAAGGCCGTCGCCCGGCCACAGCTGGTGTTCACCGCCATCTTCAAGCCCGCAATCGTGGTGCTCAACGGTTTCTCCAACAAGGTTCTCAACATCTTTGGCCTGGAGGCCAAGGAGGAAATCTCCGGTGCCCGCACGCCGGCCGAACTGGCCTCACTCGTGCGCCGCTCCGCGGCCATGGGCACGCTCGACGCCGGAACCGCCAACTTCATCGCCCGGACCCTGAAGTTCTCAGGGCAGACGGCGGCGGACGTCATGACGCCCCGTATCCGGGTGGAGACCATCGACGCCGACCAGCCGGTCTCGGACATCGTCGAGGCCGCCAAGCGCACCGGCTACTCCCGCTTCCCCGTGATCGGCGATTCCTTCGATGACATCCGCGGCGTAGTCCACATCAAGAAAGCCATTGCCGTGCCCTCCGGCAAACGCGCCAAACTGCAGGTCGGAGCCATCATGACCGATGTTCTGCGGGTGCCCGAAACCATCCATTTGGACGCACTGCTGGCCGAACTGCGTGAAGGCAACCTGCAACTGGCCGTCGTCCTGGACGAATACGGCGGAACGGCCGGCGTCGCCACCCTTGAAGACCTCGTGGAGGAAATCGTCGGGGAAGTGGCCGATGAACATGACAAGGTCCGGCCCGGGCTGCTTCAGAGCGCCTCGGGGGACTGGTATTTTCCCGGACTGCTCCGGCCCGATGAGCTCTCCGAACAGATCCCGGGCCTGACCGTACCCGACGAGGCTGCCTACGAAACGGTGGGAGGCTACGTCATGAGCCAGCTCGGCCGCATCGCTGCAGTCGGCGACACAGTCGACGTCGCCGGCGGGACACTCAGCGTGACCCGCATGGACGGCCGCCGCATCGACCGGATCTGTTTCCGTCCCACCCGGGTACCAGGCGACGGTCAGCCCGCCAGCCAGGCAGATGCCGCATGAGCGACTGGGCAGGAATCCTGTGGCTCGCCTTCCTGCTGGTGGGCAATGCCTTCTTCGTGGCAGCCGAATTTGCCGTCATGTCCGCCCGCCGGAGCCAGATCGAACCGCTGGCCGAGGCCGGCTCCAAGCGCGCGCAGACCACCCTGCGGGCCATGGAAAGCGTCTCCCTCATGCTGGCCTGCGCCCAGCTCGGCATCACGGTCTGCTCGCTGCTGATCCTGCTGGTGGCCGAGCCGGCGATCCACCACCTCCTGGCGGTGCCGCTGGAAGCGCTGGGCGTCCCGGTGGGGGTCGCCGACATTGTGGCCTTCGCCGTCGCACTGCTGGTGGTGACGTTCCTGCATGTCACGTTCGGCGAGATGGTGCCCAAGAACATCTCCGTGTCAGTGGCGGACAAGGCGGCGCTGCTGCTGGCGCCGCCGCTGATGTTCATCGCGCGAATGGTCAAGCCCGTCATTGCCGCGCTTAACTGGTCAGCAAACCACATCCTGAAGCTGATGCGGATTGAGCCGAAGGATGAGGTCACCTCCTCCTTCACCCTTGAAGAAGTGCAGTCCATCGTGCAGGAATCCACCCGCCACGGGCTCGTGGACGACGACGCCGGTCTCATCACCGGTGCGCTGGAGTTCTCTGAACACACGGCATCCACCGTCATGGTCCCGCTGGGAAAGCTCGTCATGCTCAAGGCCGCCACCACACCGGCGCAGTTCGAAAAAGCAGTGAGCCGGACAGGGTTTTCGCGCTTCCCCATGCTCGATGACGACGGCATGCTTGCCGGGTACCTCCACATCAAGGACGTGCTGACCATCCCGGACGACCGATACCGGGAGCCCATTGCGGAAAGCCGCATCCGGTCGCTGGCGAACCTCGCCATGGACGACGAAATCGAGAAGGCCATGTCCGTCATGCAGCGCACGGGCTCGCATCTTGCCCGCGTGATCGGCCCCGACGGGCTGACCCAGGGGGTGCTGTTCCTGGAGGACGTGATCGAGCAGCTCGTCGGTGAAATCCGGGACGCGACGCAGGCCACCGGCTACCGCAGGCTGGGCCAAGACCAGTAGCGCGTTGCCACTAGCGGGCGGGCGGCAGTACGGCATGCCGTGTATCCCTAAATAGGAATGATTCCTATTTAGGGATACACTCGGGCTGTTGCTATTGCTCCTGATTCTCAATAACAGATCCGAGGTTCCCGTGCGTCGTCCCGCTGCCCGAGCCATGCTGGCAGGTCTCGCCGGCTTAGGCCTCCTGCTCACCGCGTGCAGCCCGACGGCGGGCAGTTCGCGGGGGACCGCCGGCGACGGCGTGGTCGACGTCGTCGCCTCCACCAGCGTGTACGGCGACATTGTCTCCAGCATCGGCGGCGACAAGGTCCGGGTCAGCTCGATCATCAACCGCACCAGCCAGGACCCGCACTCCTACGAGGCCACCACCCAGGACAAGCTGGCCGTCTCCAAGGCCGAGCTCGTCGTGGAGAACGGCGGGGGATACGACGCCTTCATCGACACGCTGGCAACCGACACGGGGCTGGAGCCCGGCAACATCATCAATGCCGTGGACGTCTCGGGCCTCGCCACCGAAAGCCCGGCAGCGGCGAGCCCCGACTCCGCCGGCCACACCCACGAGCACACCGGGTTGAACGAGCACGTCTGGTACAGCCTGCCGGCCATGTCCCGCCTCGCGGACGCCGTCGCGGACAAGCTGGGCGCGCTGGAACCGGCCTCGGCGCAGACGTTCCGGACCAACGCGGCAGCCTTCAAGGACTCTCTCGGAGGCCTGGAAACCAGGCTCGCCGCGATCAAGTCCTCGGCGGGCCATGTGCCCGTGGCCGTCACCGAGCCCGTACCCCTGTACCTGCTTGAGGACGCCGGACTGGAGAACGAGACCCCGGCCGAGTACACGGCGGCGATCGAGGAAGACGCCGATGTCCCGCCCGCAGTGCTCAAGGCCGCCGTCGATCTCGTGGCATCCCGGGGCGTCCGGCTGCTGGCCTATAATACCCAGACCGAGGGACCGCAGACGGTGGCGCTGAAAAAGGCCGCCGAGACCGCGGGCGTCCCGGTAGTGAACTTCAGCGAAACCCTCCCGGACGGCCAGTCCTACCTGCAGTGGATGACCGGGAATGTGGAGAGCATCGGCAGGGCCCTAGGATGATCGCAACAGCGGGAGCAGCCGTCTCCGCGGAAAATCGAGGAAACCCCATTTGACACCGGTAGTGAGCCTCCGCGGCGCCTCCCTGGCGTTCGGCCAACGGACACTGTGGGAGGGCCTGGACCTGGACATCAACCCGGGTGAATTCTTTGCCGTGCTCGGTCCCAACGGCAGCGGCAAGACCACCTTCCTGAAGGTCCTGCTGGGCCTGCAGGAACTGAGCACGGGAACTGCCGTGCTCGACGGCCATCCCGTTGAGCGGGGAAGCCGCCGGATCGGCTACGTGCCCCAGCAGAAATCATTCGACCCCGATACGCCCCTGCGCGCCCGCGACCTCGTGGCCCTCGGCGTCGACGGCCACCGCTGGGGTATCCGCCTGGGCGGGGCAAAAGTGAACCGGAAGGTCGATGAGCTCCTCGATCTCGTGGGCGCCACCGACTATGCCAAGGTACCGGTGGGGCAGCTCTCCGGCGGTGAGCAGCAGCGTCTGCGCGTGGCCCAGGCCCTCGCGGCGGATCCCAAAGTGCTGCTGTGCGACGAGCCGTTGCTGTCCCTCGACCTTCAGCACCAGCAGGGCGTCAGCGCACTGATCAACAAGCAGTGCCGTGAGTCGGAGAGCGCCGTGGTGTTCGTGACCCACGAGATCAACCCGATCATGGACTACGTGGACCGGGTCCTTTACCTGGCCGGCGGCCGGTTCCGGGTGGGCACCCCCGCTGAGGTCATGACCACCGAGGTGCTCTCAGACTTGTACGGCAGCCATGTTGAAGTCATCCAAGCCAATGGTCGGCTGATCGTTGTGGGGCTGCCGGACGGCGCGACGCACCACCACGAGGACGCGCATTCTGTCGCAGGGGAGGCGGGCTAAATGGATCTGGGCAACCTGCTGCATTCAATCTTCAATTTCGAAAACTACGCCGAGCTGCTGGTCCTGGTGCAGAACTCCATCTGGGCCGGCGCCGTCCTCGGTCTGCTGGGCGGACTGATGGGCACCTTCGTGATGAAACGCGACCTGGCTTTTGCGGTCCACGGAATCTCGGAGCTGTCCTTTGCCGGGGCGGCGTTCGCGCTGCTGATTGGCGCGGACATTATCCTCGGCTCGCTGGCAGGATCGGTCATCGCAGCCGTGGTGCTGGGCGTGATGGGTGTCCGTGCCCGGGACAAGAACTCGATTATCGGCGTCATCATGCCCTTCGGGCTGGGCCTGGGCATCCTCTTCCTGTCCCTGTACGAGGGCCGGGCGGCCAACAAGTTCGGCCTGCTCACCGGACAGATTGTGTCGGTCGGGACGGTCCAGCTGCAGGTCCTGGCGGTCGCCGCCGTCGTGGTGATGCTGGCGCTGGTCGCCATCTGGCGGCCGTTGACCTTTGCCAGTGTTGACCCCGACGTCGCCACCGCCCGCGGCGTGCCGGTGCGAGCCCTGGCCCTGGGTTTCATGGTGCTGCTGGGAATCAGCGTGGCGCTGTCCATCCAGATTGTGGGCGCCCTGCTGGTGCTGGCCCTGCTGATCACGCCCGCGGCGGCCGCCATGCGCGTCACGTCCTCGCCCCGGCTGGTGGTCACGCTGAGCATCGTCTTCGCGATGGCGGCGACCGTCGGAGGCATCCTGCTGGCTCTCGGCGGCCGGCTGCCGATCAGCCCGTATGTGACCACGCTGTCCTTCGTGATCTATGTGGCCTGCCGCATGATCGGCAACGCCCGGGCCAAGCGGGGGCTGAACGGCCGGATTGTACGCACCACGACGACGGCGGTGGCCTGAGCCGGCGGGGCTACTCGCCGGCCGTCAAAGCCGTGCATTCCGGGCACAGCCCGAAGATTTCCACGGTGTGCTCCACCGCGGTGAATCCGTGCTCCCGCGCGATCCGCGCGGCCCAGGCTTCCACCGCCGGGGCTTCCACTTCCACGGCCTTGCCGCAGTTGCGGCACAGCAAGTGATGATGGTGCCCGGTGACGGCGCAGCGCCGGTAGACCGCTTCGCCGTCGGCGTTGCGCAGGACATCCACCAGCCCGTCGTCGGCGAGGGACTGCAGGATCCGGTAGGACGTGGCGAGGGACACCGCGGTGCCACGCTCCTGGAGGATGCGGTGCAGTTCCTGGGTGCTGACGAAGTCCGCCAGATCGTCCAGGGCGGCGCTGACGGCGAGGCGCTGCTTGGTAACGCGCTGCTCCTTGCCCTGCACCGGTGCCGAGGCCGGAGTCCGGCTGCTGCCGGCGGTAGTGCCTTGGGACATCGTGGAACTCGCTTCGTCAAAGGATGCGCGGGTGGGACTCGCTGAGGTGTGGTGGCAATGTCCAAGATTACCAGCGTCCAAGATTGCCAGCAGCGCTCCGTGGACACTGTGGCGGCTGGTGCCTAGGCTGGCCGGATGAAGCTGACCAAATTCACGCATGCCTGTGTCCGCCTCGAGCAGGACGGCCGGGTGTTGGTGTTTGACCCGGGAACTTTTTCGGAGACGGACCGGGCCCTGGCCGGAGCCCATACAGTCCTGATCACCCACGAGCACGCGGACCATGTGGACGTCGACGCCGTCGCCGCGGCGTTGCAGTCAAACACTGACCTTGAGCTTTTCGCCCCGGAGGCGGTGGCCGCTACGCTTCGCGGCAAGGCGCCCGACGCCGGGAGCCGCATCCATGCGGCGGCCGCGGGCGAGGAATTTGAAACCTCCGGCTTCGCGGTCAGGACATATGGTGGCCAGCACGCCCTCATCCACCCGCAGATCCCCGTCGTGGCCAACGTCGGCTACCTGGTGGATGGCAACGTCTACCACCCGGGGGACTCCTTCGCGATCCCCGACGGCGTCGAAGTCAAGACGCTGCTTGTACCCATCCACGCCCCGTGGAACAAGGTGGGCGAAGTGGTGGACTTCGTCATCGGCGTCCGCGCCCCGCAGGCCTTCCCTGTCCACGACGCGCTCCTGAACGAGCTGGGCCGCGGCCTGGTGGAGGGGCATGTGACCCGGATCGGCGCCAAGTACGGCACAGAGTACCGGCACCTCTCCAGCGGCGATTCAGTGGAGGTCTAGCCTAGGCCGGCCAGACGCCGGTTTGGAAGAACTCGCGCAGCACGGCCTCGTGAGGCTCGGGATCCAGGCCCTGGGCGTCCAGCCACTCCGGGTTGTAGTAGTTCCCRGCGTAGCGGTCCCCGGCGTCGCACATGAGCGAGACAACACTGCCGCGCCGGCCCTCCGCGATCATCCCGGCGATGAGCTGCCACACGCCCCAGAGATTGGTGCCGGTGGACGGGCCCGCGTGCAGTCCGGCATGTTCCCTCAGGTGTCGCATGGCCGCCACCGACGCAGCGTCGGGAACCTGGATCATGTGGTCGATCACGGCGGGCACAAAACTCGGCTCCATCCGCGGCCTGCCGATGCCCTCGATGCGTGACGGCAAACCGGCCGCCGTTGCGACAGTAGCTGTCCCGCCGGTTGCTGTCCCGGGAGCGGGACTTCCGCCGTCGGGCCTGCTGTTCCGCCAGCCGGGATAAAACGCGGAATTTTCCGGGTCGACGACAGCGAGCCTGGTCTCGTGGCAGTGGTACCGCAGGTACCGGCCGATCGTGGCGCTGGTCCCGCCGGTGCCGGCTCCGACCACAACCCAGCGGGGGACCGGGTGCTCCTCCAGTGCCAGTTGGCCGAAGATCGACTCGGCGATGTTGTTGTTCCCGCGCCAGTCCGTGGCACGTTCGGCGTACGTGAACTGGTCCATGTAGTGCCCGCCGGTGCTGCTGGCCAGATCCGCGGCCGCTTCGTAGACCTCGGACGCGTGGTCCACCAGGTGGCACGAGCCGCCGAACTGTTCTATCAGGGCGATCTTCTCGCGGCTGGTGGTCCGGGTCATCACGGCAATGAAGGGCAGACCGAGCAGTTGCGCAAAATAGGCTTCGGAGACGGCGGTGCTGCCGCTGGACGCCTCAACGATCGTGGTGCCTTCCCGGATCCAGCCGTTGACGAGGCCGAAAAGGAACAGCGAACGCGCCAGCCGGTGCTTGAGGCTGCCCGTGCGGTGGGTGGATTCGTCCTTCAGGTACAGCTGCACGCCCCAGTGGTCCGGGAGCGGCACCGAATACAGGTGGGTGTCGGCAGAGCGGTTGTTTTCGGCGTTGATCCGGCGGACGGCCTCGTCGGCCCAGGCCCGGTCCTGCTGGTGCGCGGTGTTCACCGCTACAGCCTACCGGGGGCGGCGGGACGCCGAAGATAGAGTGGGGAAATGGACACCCTTCTCGATGCTGCTGCCCTCAAGGACCGGCTGGACGGCGCCGGCGGAACCGGCCAGCGCACAGTGCTCCTCGACGTTCGCTGGGCGCTCGGTGACCCCCACGGTCACGACCACTATCTGCGCGAACACATCCCTGGAGCTGCCTTCGTGGATCTCGCCACCGAACTCGCCGGACCCGCGGAACCGCGACGCGGAAGGCACCCGTTGCCGCCGCTGGAACAGTTCCAGAAGTCCGCGCGCCGCTGGGGCATCAACGACGCCGACGCCGTCGTAGCCTACGACGACAGCGGCAACATGGCCGCCGCCCGGCTGTGGTGGATGCTGCGCAACGCCGGCTTCCGGCAGGTTCACCTGCTCGACGGCGGCCTGGCCGCCTGGCGTGCCGCCGGGTTCGAACTTGCGGCCGGATCCGAACAGCCCGTACCGGGGAACGTCACCCTGTCCGCCGGCGCCATGCCCGCAATTGACGCAGGACAGGCCGCCACCTGGGGGCGGCGCGGCTTGCTTCTTGACGCCCGGGCGGCCGAACGCTACCGCGGGGAAATCGAACCCGTGGATCCCCGCGCCGGCCATATTCCGGGCGCCGTGAGCGCCCCCACCACAGGAAACCTGCAGGCTGACGGGCGCTTTCTGGCCCCGGCGGAGCTCCGGGAGCGGTTCGAGCGGCTCGGCTACAGGGCAGACGTTCCCACCGCCGTGTATTGCGGTTCCGGCGTGACAGCGGCCCATGAAATCGCCGCCCTTGAGATCGCCGGCTTTTCCGCTGCCTTGTACCCGGGATCGTTTTCGGAGTGGTGTCACGGAGCCGCCAACGATGTTGTCATTGGGCCGGAACCCTACGGCGGGGACGAGGCTTCACAGTAGGCGCCGGCAGGAGCAATGGTCAGGTCACGGGTAGCAGCAACGCCCCAAGCCCCTCGGGCAGTCTGTGATTTCTAGGCTGCGGCCGCTTCTTTGAGCCGGCTGTGTATCAGAGTTTTGGCCTGGTGACGGAGCTGGCGCCGACGGCGGGAGCCCGGCTGATCCGTGGCTGATCGGCGGAGCGGCGTTCCGGGCAGGGGTGGTGCTGTGGAGTGGTAGGTGTGGCCGGTGGGGGTGGTGAGTTCGATGGTGTGCCTGTGTCTGTCCCCGCTGCCGGAGGCCGATCCGGGATCGGCTGCGGGGCGGGCGGTCCAGCCGGGGGTTTCTTTGGTGTGGTTGCAGGCTTCGCAGAGTCCGGCGCCGTTGGTCTGGGTGGTTTGGCCGCCGTGGTGCCACGAGATGATGTGGTCCATGTGGCGGATCGGCGCGTCGCAGTAGGGCGTGCGGCAGGTGTCGTCGCGGGTCTGGATGAGGCGGCGGAGCCCGGGCGGGAAGATCCGGGCGCGGGAGTCCATCGCGACGAGCCCGCCGGTGCCGGGGTGGGTGTAGAGCCGGCGGACCCAGACGCCGAACGCGGTGTTATCCGCGATCCCGTCCGCGCCGCTTGGTTTAGAGGGACTGCCGGGTCCCGGGGAACCGCCGGCTATGCCACCGGGGCTTGTGCCCGGGTCGGGCGCGCCGCCGCCGGGTTCGGGGGGACCGCTGGTTGACTCGCCGGGTTCCCCTGGACCATGTTGTCCGGGTGAACCGACGCCGAATGTGCTGTCGTTAGCCGCTGTGCCGTTGATCAGGCTGCGGGCCCAGCCGGCCGGGACGGTGCCGTAGCCGGGGAGCCGGGCCGGTTCGGCGTCGGCCTGGAAGAGGGTGCGGTCGGTCATGACGAGCTGGATTTCGACCCCGGTGATCCCGCCGGGGGTGCCGGTGCTGCGTTCGACCAGGGTGTCGGCCATCAGCTGCCCGCGGCCCCGCTGGTCCCCGCTGTTCCTGAGGGTGTCGGCGTGCCGGGTCAGGGCGGTGTAGACGCCGACGCCGGCGGTGACCGGGAGCAGGGCGGTCAGATAGCACATGGTGTCCGGGGCCGGGCGGAGGCTGACGTGCCGCTCGGTGGCGGCGTGCGCGGCGCGTTCGGTCACGGAGCGCGGGTCGAGCCGGTACGCGGCGGCCCGTGCCCGGCCGGTCAGGGACCGGTCACCCACCCCGTCGAACGTGCCGGTGTCCGCGGCGAGGTCCGCGTCGACTACAGCCCGGTCCGCGGCGGCCAGGCAGGCGGTTTCGCGCACGATCAGGGTGGCGCGCCATTCGTTGAGCTGTCCGGTCTGCAGCGCGGCGAGGGTGTGCGGCATTTCGGTGACCAGGGCTTTGGCCAGGCCCAGGAGCCGGCCGCCCCTGGCCGGGGATTCGCGCCGGGCGAGGGCGACCTGCGCGCCGACCCCGGCGCCGAGTTTCTCGGCCGGGATCCCGGCGGCGGTCTGCTCGTGGCGTTGGAGCAGGTCGAAGGCGACTGCGTGCCGGGCCTGCCGGGCTGCCATGGCGGACTTCAGGTCCTCCAGGTCCCGGATCTCGTCGATCAGTGCGGCGGCGCTGTCCGGAGCCGGGAGGAAGGCCAGGATCCGGGCCAGTGCAGCGACCGTCACAGAACTTGCCGGTGCCGAGTCTGCCGGAACCACTTCGGGCCCCTGATTGCCGTCCATGAATCAAGTGTCCCTGCGGGCTATGACATTTATGGTCCGCCGGAGCCGTTCCACCGCTTCGAAAGCCATCGGCGACCTTCCCGGTCCGAAAGTCACTCCCGAAACGCTGCCCAGGAAAACGTCGAGCTGAAGACGCGTCAGCAATGCGTCGATCGCAGAGCGCAACTCGTCAAGCTGTCGGTACTGTTCGATTATCCCGGCGCGATCCTCGGCCTGACGCACGTCCCGGAGCACGCGGGCGCAGAGTGCGAGCAAATCCTGGAGGTCGTCGTGACTGCGCCCTGCCACTGATGAAGCCACGTCKGGCCCCTGATTGCCGTCCATGTTTCAAGTGTCCTTTGGGGGTCTGACAAAATAGACCGGTCGCCAGTTGCGACGGCAGCCGCTCGCAGGGCGGCTGTAGAAGGCCTCCGGCGCACGTGGCCCACGGGGGGTGTCCCTATGCTTTGGTCAAGCGGCCTGGGCGGGTTTTTCCTCATAGAGGGTGCCGTGTTTGAGCATCGAGTAGATGACGTCGCAGCGGCGCCGGGCCAGGCAGATGACGGCGGCGTTGTGTTTCTTTCCCTGTGCACGTTTCTTTTGGTAGTAGGCCTTTGACGCCGGGTGGTGGCCGCTGGCGATCCAGGCGGATCTGAAGAGTGCGTTCTTGAGCTGTTTGTTCCCTGAACGTGCGGGGAACTCACCGCGGATTGAGGTTCCGGAGCGCCGTGTCACCGGGGCGATGCCGGCGTACGCGGCAAGGTGTCCGGCGGAGGTGAATGTGCCGGCATCCCCGATAGTCAGGAGTATGGTCGCTGCGGTCTTGATGCCGACTCCCGGCATGGACATCAAGACCTGGGAAAGAGGGAAGTCATCGAGCAGTTTTTCGACTTCTTCTGCGACGATGGCGCGTTGGTGTTTGAGTTCCTTGATCTGGGCGGCGACGCGGGGATGACCAGTTCGACGGCTTCGGTGCCGATCACGGTGACGGTCTGCTCGCCCAGTGCCGAAAAGACCGCCTCGATCAGGTTCACGGGGTCCTTGCGGCTGTGGTTCCTGGCCCAGCGCAGCACGTTGGATCGGCCCGCGGCACGCAGGCCGGTGGGTCCGGAGTACTTGATGAACAGCTCCAGCACCAGCGACCGGGTGAGCACGGTTCCCGGGAAGACACGCTCCAGGGCGGGGAAAATCTGCAGAAGCAGGGACCGCAGGCGGTTGATTGCCCTGGTGCACTCGTGGGTCAGGTCGGCGTCGAATCCGGAGAGCACCTTCAGCGCCGCGAGCACCTCGCTGTCCCGGTCAACGGCCCGCAGCGTGTGTGGCATCGCCCGGGCTGTCTCGGCGATGATGAACGCGTCCCGGGCGTCCGTCTTGGACTTGCCGGGATACAGATCGGCGGCTTTGCGCATCGCCAGGCCGGGCAGGTAAGCGACAGTGCAGCCACAGTCACGCGCCACGGCTATCGGGAGTGCCCCGATGGTGTTGGGCTGGTCCACGATCACCAGCACCCGGCCGTGCTGCTGCAGGCCGGTGAAAAGCTCGCGCAGCCGCGCCTCGTCCTGGGGCAGCGGCTTATCGAAGACCCGTTCACCAGCGGCATTCAACGCGGCGGCGTGATGCTCGGACTTGCCGACATCAAGTCGGCAGTAGACCTCGTATCCTTCGTCCATCCGGCGCTCCTTTGCACCACTACCTGGCCGCAGTCACGACACCCGATGCTGGCACCCACGTTACAAAGAGACCTGGCCCCCGCGGAAGGAGCCGGCCGTGTCCCTATCAGCAGTCAACGCGTGCCTCCGAACCCGGCGACAACACCCCCCCGGATCATCAATGACAGGGCGAGAAAGTCATACCGGGCCCAGCGACCAAATCCCCGGCCCTCGGGGACCCAATAAATGTAACGGGCGCTCGGCCCGCACCGAACACCCCGCACGCCAAAGTGGAATACATGCCGGGACCGGGGGTAGCGTCGAGACATGACTCCTGGACGCCCCGTACCGCCGCCCCTTGCCAAGCCGCTTCCCGATTTGACCACGGCCGCCACACACACGACGACGCCAGGTCCGCGGCTCGCCGCCGCCTACGGTGCCACCGCACCGGATAGCGGACTCGTTCCCCTGACCGTGTCCCGGCGCGCCCCCAAAGAGGACGACGTCGAGATCGCCGTCGAATTCTGCGGACTATGCCACTCGGACGTGCACGCCACCCGCGGCGAATGGGGCGGCGACACGTACCCTTTGATCCCGGGCCACGAGATCGTCGGCCGGGTCAGCCGGGTCGGTTCCGCCGTCGAGGACTTCACAGTGGGGGAGCGCGTGGGCGTGGGTTGCATGGTGGATTCCTGTCGCGAATGCGACAGCTGCCTGGACGGCCTGGAGCAGTACTGCGAAAACGGCCTGGTGGGAACATACGGGGCCAAGGATGCCCGCAACGACGGCGCCATCACCCAGGGCGGCTACGCCACGTCCATCGTGGTGGACCGCAACTACGTCCTGCGGGTCCCGGAGAGCCTGGATCCCGCCGCCGCGGCGCCCCTGCTGTGCGCCGGCATCACCACGTATTCGCCGCTAAGCCACTTCGAGGTCGAGGAAGGCGATGTGGTCGGCGTCGTCGGACTGGGCGGCCTCGGCCATATGGCCGTCAAGATTGCCAAGGCCATGGGTGCAGAGGTCAAGGTCTTTACGACGTCGGAGAACAAGTTCGCAGCAGCACGCGAGCTGGGCGCCGACGACGTCATCCTCTCCACGGACCCAGCCGCGATGGAGGCCGCGAACCGCAGCATCGACGTCATTATCGACACCGTCGCCGCCTCGCACGACCTCAACCCGTACTTCCGCACGCTGCGCCTGGACGGCGCGCTGTTCCAGCTGGGCCTGCCCGCGGAAGCGATGCCGCCCGTCAACCCCGGCGCGCTGATCCGACGCCGGATCGCCTATGCGGGTTCACTGATCGGCGGCATCGCCGAGACCCAGGAGATGCTGGACTTCTGTGCCGAGCACGGCGTGGTGTCCGACGTCGAGGTGGTCGGGGCAGACCAGCTCAACGAAGCCTACGACCGCATGGTGGCCGGCGACGTGAAGTACCGTTTTGTCCTGGACGCCAGCACCCTGGGGTCCCCGGCAGAAAAGGCGGACGCATGAGCACTCTCTTCACCAAAATCATCAATGGGGACATCCCGGGCCGCTTTGTCTGGCGCGAGGACGACGTCGTGGCGTTCCTGACCATGGGCCCGCTGGCCGACGGCCACACCCTCGTGGTGCCTACCGAGGAAGTGGACCGCTGGACGGACGCCTCGCCTGAGGTCCTTAGCCGGGTCATGGAAGTTGCCCGCAAGATCGGCGCAGTCCAGGTGGACGTGTTCGACGCCGCCCGGGCAGGGCTGATCGTGGCCGGCTACGAAATCAACCACATGCACGTCCACGTGTGGCCCTCCAACTCGATGGCTGACTTTGATTTCGGCTCGGCGGACCAGCACCCGGATCCGGCCAGGCTGGACGCCAACGCGGAGAAGCTCCGCGAAGGCCTCCGCACGGCCGGCCACGCCGAGCACGTTCCGGCCGCCTGACCTACGCCGGCGCCAGTACCTTGTTAAGCGCCGCCCGGATGCGCTTCTCGGACACCGAATAGGCGGTCCCGAGTTCGACGGCGAAGAGGCTCACCCGCAGTTCTTCGATCATCCAGCGCACGTGAGTTAACTCCGCACCGGCCCGCCGTCCGGGCAGCAGGGCGGAGACGGCGTCGTCGTAGTCGTCCTCGAGCGCCTGGACCGCAGCCATGTGCTGGGCGTCCCGCTGGACGTTGCCCGGCAGCTTCTCGAGGCGTTTTTCGATCGCAGTGAGGTAGCGGGGCAGCTGGCTGAGCTGGGCGTAGCCCGTGCGTGCCACGAAACCCGGATACACCAGCTGCTCGAGCTGGCTCTTGACGTCGTTGAGCGCACTGATGAGGGCCAGGCTCGTGGTGCCTTTGAGCTGCTTTTCGATCCGTCGCGTGCTCGCCAGGATGCGTTCGACGACGGCGGTGACCGTGAAGACTGTGTCGATCAGCTCCGCCCGGACACTCTCGTACAACGCCTTGAACGATGCCTCGTCCCACGGCAGCCCGGCCGGCGTGAGTTTGTCGATGGCGGCCAGGGCGCAGTCAGCGATCAGCGCCGTCACGGAACCGTGGGGGTTCTGGCTGAACGTCAGTTTCTCGGTGTTGTTCAGGTGCTCCAGGACGTAGCGGTCCGGCGGCGGCACTCTCAGGGCCAGCAGCCTGATGACACCGCCGCGCATGGCTTCCTGCTGTTCCGACGGCGTCTGGAACAGCCGCAGCGCCACGGAAGTTCCCTCGTCCACCAGGGCCGGGAAGCCGGTGACGGTGTGCCCGCCAACGCTGCCCTGGACCTGGCGCTGGACGGTTCCGAAGGTCCAGTCCTTGAGCCCGGACATTTCCGTGAACCCGCCCGGGGCCGCGGCCGTGGCAGCCGCCAGGGCGGCCGACGGCGACGAACCGGCCCGTGACGCCCGGGTGTCCTTCCCGTTCGCGCCGGCCGTCCCCTTAGCCGTGCCATTTCCTTTAGGTTGAGGTGCCGTGGTGCCCGGTGTGGCACCGAGGGATTCCGCGATGGCCCTGCGGGTGGCAGGGGCCAGCCGCTCCTGCAGCGCGTTGAGGTCCTTGCCCTCATCCAGCAATTTGCCGCGGGAATCCACCACCCGGAAGCTGACCCGCAAATGCGCAGGCACGGCGTCCCAGTTCCAGGACCCCGGCGGGATGACCTGTCCGCGGATCCGGCGCAGCACCAGTTCCAGCGACGGTTCGAGCTCGTCCGTGGCGGGATCGAAGTCCGCCTCCAGCGCCGCGACGGCCTGCCGGGCCACATCCGGTGCGGGAACGAAGTTCTTGCGGACTTGCTTGGGCAGCGACTTGATGAGCGCCGTCACGAGTTCCACGCGCTGCCCGGGGATCAGCCAGCGGAACGCGGCGTCGTCGAGCTGGTTCAGGAACAGTACGGGGACCTCGGCGGTGACGCCGTCGGAGGGATTCGGCGGCGAACCGGGCGCCACCGGGTGGAACTCGTAGCTCAGCGGCAGCTCGAAGCCCTTGTGCAGCAGGGTCTTGGGGTAGGCGGAGTCATCCAGGGCCGCGGCGTCCTCGCTGATCAGCAGGGACTGGTCGAAGTCGAGCAGCGTGGGATCCTGCTGCCGTGCGTCCTTCCACCACTTGTCGAAGTGCCGCTCCGAGACGACCTCCCCGCCGATCCGGGCGTCGTAGAACTCGAACAGCGTCTCGTCGTCCACCAGGATGTCCCGGCGCCGCATCCGGGCCTCGAGCTCCTCGACTTCGTGCAGCAGAGCGCGGTTGCGGTGGAAGAACTTGTGGTGGGTCTGCCAGTCACCTTCAACCAGGGCATGGCGGATGAAGAGCTCACGGCAGAGCTCGGGATCCACCTTGCCGTAGTTGATGCGACGGCTCGGGATGATGGGCACGCCGTAAAGGGTGACCTTTTCGTGGGCCATCACTGCGCCCATCTTCTTGGACCAGTGCGGTTCGCTGTAGCTGCGCTTGACCAGGTCAGGGGCCACCTGCTCGGCCCAGAGCGGATCGAACTTGGCCGCGACGCGTGCCCAGAGCCGGCTCGTCTCCACGAGTTCGGCGGCCATCACGAACGTGGGCGACTTCTTGAACAATGCCGAACCCGGGAAGATCGCGAAGCGGCTGCCGCGGGCACCGGCGTACTCGCGCTTGCGCTCGTCGAGGATGCCGACGTGGCTCAGCAGCCCCGAGAGCAGGCTGATGTGGATGCCGTCGTGGTTGCCCACCGGATCGGCAAGGCGCTTGTTGTCCAGGCTGATGCCCAGCGGGCGGGCCAACTGGCGGAGCTGGGCGAACAGGTCCTGCCACTCCCTGACCCGCAGGTAGTTGATGAACTCGCCGCGGCAGAGCCGGCGGAACGCCGTGGAGGACAGTTCCTGCTGTTTCTCCTGCAGGTAGTTCCACAGGTTCAGGTAGCCGGTGAAGTCGGAGTTCTCGTCCCGGAAACGCGCGTGCTTCTCCGCGGCGAGCTGCTGCTTGTCCGTCGGGCGCTCGCGAGGGTCCTGGATGGTCAGCGCGGCGGCCAGGATCATGACTTCCCGGACGCAGCCCCGCTTTCCGGACTCCACGATCATCCGGCCGAGCCTCGGGTCCACCGGCAGCTGGGCCAGCTGCTGGCCGACGGCGGTGAGTCCGCCGCCGTTTCTTCCGGCCGCGCCCGCCGGCCGGCGGCCGGGGCGGCCGTCGCCGTCGTCCGCTGGCTCCTGGGTGCGGGCGGCGCTAAGGGCGCCAAGTTCGCGCAGGAGGCTGACGCCGTCGTTGATGGCGCGCGAATCCGGCGGCTCGACGAAGGGGAAGTTCTCCACATCCTTCGGTCCGCGGGCCACGCCCATGGCGGTCATCTGCAGGATGACGGCCGCGAGGTTGGTGCGCAGGATCTCCGGGTCCGTGAACAGCGGCCGCGACCCGAAGTCCTCCTCGGAGTACAGCCGGATCGCGATGCCGTCCGAGACACGGCCGCAGCGGCCAGAGCGCTGGTTGGCCGAGGCCTGGGAGACGCGTTCGATCGGCAGGCGCTGGACCTTGGTCCGGTGCGAGTAGCGCGAGATCCGCGCCGTGCCTGTGTCGATGACGTACTTGATGCCGGGGACCGTCAGCGACGTCTCGGCGACGTTGGTGGCCAGCACGATCCGGCGTTTGCCGCCGGGGTGGAAGACCTTGTGCTGCTCCTGCAGGCTCAGCCGTGCGAAGAGGGGAAGGACCTCGGTGCCGGCCAGGCGCCGGTTGGACTGGATGCGGGCGTTGAGGGCCTCCGCCGCGTCGCGGATTTCGCGCTCGCCGGAGAAGAAAATCAGGACGTCGCCCGGCGCCTCCTCTGCGAGTTCGTCGACGGCGTCACACACGGCATCGAGCGGGTCGCGGTCCTCCTCGAGTTCGTCGTCCGAGGCTGCGCCTTCTCCATCATCGGCGCCGGCGCCGCCGGCGGGCTGGGACAGCGGGCGGTAGCGGATTTCCACCGGGAAGGTCCGGCCCGACACCTCAATGATGGGGGAGGGCTCTTCCTCGGTGCCGAAGTGCTTGGCGAAGCGCTCCGGATCGATCGTGGCCGAGGTGATGATGATCTTCAGGTCCGGGCGCTGCGGCAGGATCCGCTTGAGGTAGCCGAGGATGAAGTCGATGTTGAGGCTGCGTTCGTGGGCCTCGTCGATGATGATGGCGTTGTATTTGCGCAGCAGCCTGTCGCGCTGGATTTCGGCCAGCAGGATGCCGTCGGTCATGAGCTTGACCTTGGTGGACCGGCTGACCTCGCCGGTGAAGCGGACCTGGAAGCCCACTTCCTGGCCGACCTCGACGCCGAGTTCCTCCGCGATGCGCTCGGCCACCGTGCGGGCCGCGAGCCGGCGGGGCTGGGTGTGGCCGATCAGTCCGGTCTCGCCCAAGCCGAGCTCCAGGCACATCTTGGGGATCTGGGTGGTCTTACCCGAGCCGGTCTCACCGGCGATGATGGTCACCTGGTTGGCCGCGATGGCGGCCATCAGATCTTCGCGGCGCTCGGATACCGGCAGCTCGGCGGGGTAGGAAATATGCAATGTCATGGCTGGAGACAGTCTACTGGGGCGGACTGTCAGCTGGGGTGGCGACGGCGGTTGTCCGGTCCTGCTGCCCAGTCCCGCTGCTCAGTCCCGATGCTTCGGGGCGCATGTTGAGGGCCCGGCTGGATGAGCCGGGCCCGTGGTGTGCGCGGAGACTTAGAAGATCCGCATGGTGTAGTTGACGCTCGGCAGGTCCCGGGCCATCCAATACTCTTCCGAGCGGACGGGCGGGGTGTGGCCGAGGCCGTCCTTCCGGAGGGCGGAGATGGTGGCTGCGAGGCCGACAATGATCAGGACGATGAGGGCGATTCCGAGGAGTTCCATACCTCCATGGTTCTCCGGTCCACGACCTAAAAAAAGTGGCAGAAATGCCCAAAAAGCTATAATTTCTGCCACACTGGAAGCATGATCAAATCAGTGGCAATGATCGTGGTTCCCAACTTCTCGATCTTCGAGTTCGCGACGGCCTTTGAGGTCTTCGGCATAGACCGTTCGGACCGCGGAAACGGCGTGCCCGCCTTCGATTTTCGCGTCTGTGCTCCGGAGCCGGGCGACGTCCCGCTCAAGTCCGGCCTGTCCATGCACGTCGGTCTGGGGCTGGAAGCGGCAGCTGACGCAGACCTGGTGGTGATGGCGCCGTACGGCCGGGATGAGGACGTTCCCGAATCCGTCCTGGAGGCCCTGCGGGCCGCCCATGCCCGCGGTGCCTGGGTGATGTCCATTTGTTCGGGGGCCTTCGCCCTGGCTAGGGCCGGCCTGCTCGATGGCCGCCGCTGCACCACCCACTGGCATTACTCCCAGGAACTGGCCAGCCGATACCCCGCTGTTCTGGTGGATGAAAACGTCCTCTACGTCGAAGACGGCCGGGTCATCACGAGTGCCGGCACGGCCGCCGGGATCGATGCCTGCCTGCACCTGGTCCGCGTTGAGTTCGGCGCCAAGGTGGCCGCCGCCATCGCCCGGGACATGGTGGTCCCGCCGCACCGGGACGGCGGCCAGGCCCAGTACATCGACCGACCCATTCCCCAGTGCGGATCGGAGCCCATGGAGCAGCTGCTGCAGTGGATGGTCCGGCACCTGGACGAGGAACACGCAGTCAACGAACTGGCGGCCAGGGTCCATATGTCGCCGCGGACGTTTGCGCGGCGCTTCCGCGCGGAAACGGGGGCCACCCCGGCGGCCTGGCTCAATTCCCAGCGGGTGCTGCGGGCGCAGGAACTGCTGGAGAGTACGGAACTCAATATCGACGAGATCGCGAGGGAATCCGGCTTCGGACATTCGGTCCTGTTGCGCCACCACTTTGCCAAGGCGCTGGACACCAGCCCGCAGTCCTACCGGCGCACGTTCCGGGGACACCTGGCCACGGCATAAAGAGCGGCGGCGTGACGGGCCCCGACTAGCCAAAGTCCGCTAGCCAAAGCCCGGCGGCGCCGACTCCTCGGCCGCGGATCGCGCGCATTCGACGAGGTCGCGCCACGGACCCGTCAGCGCACGCTCGGGCAGGACTGCCCGGTGTTGATCGGCCCGGATGCTGTACATGAACCGGTCCGGCTGGCCGGTTGTGCCGCTGATTCCGGCAACGTCGTCCCAGGGGCAGGCCTCGATCAGAGGCTGCCACCGGTCTGTGTCCTCCGGCGGCTCGGGCCGGACGGTCCACGTCCTTTTCATTCCGGCCACGCCGCCACTGCGCTGGACAGTTATCTTCATCGGACTCGGATCTCAATCGGACTCGATCTGCGGGGGGCTTGGCTTATCGCCGGGCTCCCGGGAACTTTACTTTCACAGTTTCCCACGCGGAGCGCACGGCGTCATGTTCCTTGGAATCCTCCCCGAAGAGTTCCCTGGCAGAGGCGGCAGTGGCCTTGGCGAAAGCGCCGAACGTGGCGGTGGGGGACAGTGTGCCGCCCGTCAGCGTCTCGTACCAGATCTGTGCCGGTGCGTCCCAGGCATTGCCGCCGAGGGCCGTGGCAACCAGGCAGAACGCACGGTTGGGGATTCCGGAGTTGATGTGCACGCCGCCGTTGTCCGCGCTCGTGCGCACGTAGCCGTCCATCGAGTCCGGCTGCGGGTCCTTGCCGAGCACGTCGTCGTCGTAAGCCGTTCCAGGAGCCTTCATGGAGCGCAAGGCGGCCCCCTGGACTTGGTCCGTGAAGAGGCCTTCGCCGATCAGCCAGCTGGCCTCCGCCGTCGACTGCTTCCGGACATACTGCTCAACGAGAGCACCGAAGACATCGGACATCGACTCGTTCAGGGCGCCGGCCTGGTTGCGGTAGACCAGCCCGGCGGAGTACTGGGTGACGCCGTGGGTGAGCTCGTGGCCGATGACGCTCAGGGATTTCGTGAACCGCTCGAAGACCTGGCCGTCACCGTCGCCGAATACCATTTGCTGTCCGTCCCAGAACGCGTTGTCGTACAGGCGGCCATAGTGGACCGTGGCATCGAGGCGGAGACCTTTGCCGTCGATCGAATTCCGGCCGAAAGCTTCCGCGTAGAGGCGGTGGGTGTGCCCCAGCCCGTCGTAAGCCTCATCGGCGGCGGGATCGCCCGTGGGCGGTTCGCCTTCTTTGCGGACCACGCTGCCGGGCAACTGCTCGGCGGACTTGGCGTCGTAGACCGTCCGTTCCGGCGCGGACGGCTTGAGCTCCCGTATCCCCGGAAGCCTGCCGGGCCCGGGCACTGCGCGGGAGGCCTGGAAGCTCGGGACGTGTTGCAGGGCTTCCTTCGCCCCGCGGGCGGCCTGGGAGAGCTCCGGCTTTTGCTGCGCGGCCAGCCGGCGGAGCATATAGGGCGGAACGATGGAACAGTACTGCGTTGGAAAGATCACGTGAGACCCCCTTCATGCTTCGGGCGGGCAGGGTAGCCCGCTACCGATGAAAACAGCCTACGAGGGGGCACCGACAATCGGCAGGGGCAAAGCCGCTGGTTTTCCGCGTTCTTTCGGCTGGATTCAGTGCACAAAAAAACCCCGCCGTTTCAGTGAAACAGCGGGGTTTGCTGGCAAAGCCAGTATTTTGTGCCCTCAATAGGATTCGAACCTACGACCTTCTGCTCCGGAGGCAGTATGAAAAACGCTGTCAACGTTGAGAAGCAGGTCCATTGAGTGACACAAAAGTGACATCGGGTAAAACTGTCACTGCCAATCCATGTCCCGCAATAGGTCATTCAGCCGGCTGGCGCTGTCGTGGAGATCGTCGTCGAAGAGGCCAGCATAAGTGTCGAGGGTCAGCGTGGCGGAAGCGTGGCCAGCTATCCGCTGGACCACCTTGACGTTGGCACCCGCGCTGATGGCCAGGGATACGGCGGTATGCCGTAAATCGTGGAACGTGGGGGATGGGAAGTTAGGGTCGCCGGCTGCGGCCCGTTCAATAGCGGGCTTATAGAGGTTCTTGGTGAAGTTGCCATTTCGCAGGACCATACCGCGCGGGCTCTGAAAAACCGGCGCGGTTGAGGGCTTGCCGTCGACGGCGTTTCTCAGCTGATCAGCTAGCAGTCGGGGGATGGGGACCTGTCGGTCCTCGCCGCCCTAGACGATATGAAGTGTGGTGGGCCGGTCCTGACGTAGGACTGGAACCTCGGGTTCAAAGAGGTTCGTGGGTTGCCGGTCCGGGGGCCTGTTCCGCAGTCTCGTGCGGGGTGTGGACTGGTAGAGCCACATTTGAACGTCTGGAGGTTCCAGCCATGAATAACCGTACCTACGTCGGTTTGGATGTCCATGCGCGCAGTGTGAAGGGCTGCGCCATTGACCGCGAAACCGGCGAGATTCTGCGCCAGAGTCTTGCGGCGAACGACGCCGGGATCGCCGATTGGGTGTCAGGGTTGCCGGGCCCGATCCTGGTTGTCTACGAAGCCGGTCCGACGGGATTCGGATTGGCGAGGCTTCTGACATCAGCGGAGATCGAGTGCGTGGTCGCGGCGCCGTCCAAGCTCCAGCGACCGTCCGGGGACCGGGTGAAAACTGACGCCCGAGATGCCGAACATCTCGCCCGGCTGGCCCTGCTGGGCCAGATAACCCCGGTCCGCGTCCCGGGACCCTCACAGGAGGCCGCCCGGGATCTGGTGCGGGCCCGCGAGGACGTGCGGGCTGATCTGATGCGGGCCAGACACCGCGTCTCGAAGTTGTTGCTGCGTCACGGCCTGGTCTACTCCGGCGGCCAGGCCTGGACCGACGCCCACCACACCTGGCTGCACCGGCAACACTTCGACGACCCTGCGCTGCAGGCCGCGTACGAGGCCAGCCTGGAAACGGCGGAGCTGACGCTGGACCGCAGAAACCGGCTGGACTCAAAGATCATCGCCATGGCGGCAACCGGGCCGTATGCACCGGTCGTTCAGGCCCTGATGTGTCTGCGCGGTATCTCGGTGCTGACCGCGTTCGGCCTCGCGGTGGAAATCGGCGACTGGAACCGCTTCACCGGCTCCACCATCGGCGCGTATCTCGGCCTTGTCCCCTCCGAGCATTCCTCGGGCGCCTCCCGGTCCCAAGGCGCGATCACCAAGACCGGGAACACCCATGCCCGGCGCTTGCTGGTCGAGGCCGCCTGGCACCACCGCCGGCCCTACACCCGCCCCAGCCGTGAGATGCGCACCCGGTGGGAAGCAGCCGACGAGGCCTCCCGGGTCCGAGGCCATCAAGGCAACCACCGGCTGCACCGGAAATGGGAGCAATTCGACGCCCGGCACAAACGCCGGGTCATCGCTAACGTCGCCATCGCCCGCGAACTGGCCGGCTGGTGCTGGTCCCTGGCAGCCCCGGTCCAACAGGAACATCCATGGACGGATGAATAGACGTGCCGTTCCCCCCGCCGACTCCGATGGCTTGGCAGCGTGGAGAAGACCCGCGAAACACCTATGGACAACCGACAAACACCGGTGACGCCCGACATTGCTAGACCCGCGGCACCCCTCCAGCCGAACACCTCGTCCTGCGGTAACCAACCCGCGCATATCAGTCTGACAGCGCCGTCGATCACGACGCGCCAGCCCACCGGATGAGGCCACGAACGGATACGAAAGAGCGGTCCAAGACACGAGAGCCTTGGACCGCTCACCCTTGCCCTCTTGACAAGGAACACCTACATATCAGGTCGCGCCGAGGATCAGCTTGCCTGAGACTTCGCTGTAGGCCTGCGTAACGGCCAGCATAGGCTTGTCGCCGAGCCGCACGTTGGCCACCTCCAGCGCAGTCACTTCACCCCAACGAAGCCCGCATGTGCCCGCCAGCATGACCATGAGTCCGCTGTTCCCTGCCTCACGAGCAACCGCGGTTAGCTGCTTCATGGTCAGGTAAGTATGGCGCTTGACCGGGCGGGCGTCCGGTATGTAGTCCGCGCGACCAGTGGGGTCCTTCGCGGGGTTACCCGCGAGGAGACGCTTCCTGACTGCGTAACCCATGATGCGGCCAAAGACCTTGCTCACGAGTTCCCGCGTTCGGGCCCCGGCGGGCTTGCCGTCCATGCCCTTGAGCGTCGTGATCCAGTCGCTAGTTGCGTCATAGGTGACGTTTGATATGCGAGTCACGCCCCATCGCGGCTCAAGGGACTGCCCCGGCTTTTGTTGACTCGGGGTCTTAGGCCGCTAAGAGCGCGGTCTGGTTGATTGTTTCATATTCGATCGGCGTGAGTTTTCCTAGCCGTCTTTGCCGTCGCCGGCGGTGGTACGTCCTTTCGATCCAGGTGGTGATCGCCAGGCGGAGCTCCGGGCTATGCCCCGACCCGCATTAAAGTCACCGCCCCCAAGCCCCTGACACCGCGTGACCCGGATCAGACCAAAGCCCCGGCCATCAGCGGCTCAGCAACCGTGAAACATACACTGACCGTCTCCGCCGGCGTCTGGACCCGCTATGACATGAGGGTGGTGAAGGAGTCCCGCCAGTGGCTGCGCGACGGCGCCCCGATCGCCGGGGCGACCGGCCGCGACTACACCCTTGTGGGCGCAGACTTCGGCAAGAAAATATCCGTCAGGGTCACCTCCACGCTGGAGGGCACGATCCTGAAGACCCAGACGACCGACGCTTCGGCGAAGGTGGCCGCTGCGACCCTGAGTTCGGCCACGCCGACGATTGCCGGTACCGTACAGGCCGGGAATTTCCTGACCGTGAAGCGGGGCACCTGGAGCTGGGGCACTGCCTTCACGTACCGCTGGCTGCGCAACGGCGTCCCGATCTCCGGAGCCACGGAGTCGACCTACAAGGTCCGGACCGCCGACAAGGGCACCAAACTCACCGTCCGGGTCACCGGTTCCCGGCTCGGCTACACGACCGTCTCTCGGACCAGCGGGGCGCTTACCGCCCGCTGACCCATGCCGCTGACGCTTGGGATGCCTCCTACGGATGAACCGAACCCCGGATCACCTGTTGCTCAGTCTTATGCGTCCTCCGGGGCAGGCAAGAACAAATAGCCCTGCCGTGCAGGACCCCGGACCACAACGGTTCCGGGCCCGGAAGCACAACGACCACTTCGACAAGGTGGACGAGTTCTTGGTCGGCGCTGGAGGCCCATCAGGGGCCCTGTTCTGCTTTCTCTTGACGCCGCGAAGAGTGTCCTGGGTCTGAAGGGCATGGAAGCCCGCGCCGTTGATTTAGCGCCGACTACCACTCAGTCCTGGCTACTGCGGCCGACCGCACTTCCGCAGCGTCATCGGAGTCCTGGACAGGGAAGCCTACGCTGACGCCGAGGCACGTGTTGACCTAAGCCAGCCAAAAAACTCCTGTTCGAGTGTGACCTCTCCCTGATGCGGGCTTCTCGGGGTGCGGTTTACGCCGTGTCCCGCAGGACCAGTCCGGCCCTGGGTATGTTGACCGCCGCATTGATGTCGGCGTCGTCCCGATGCCCGCACGAAAGGCAATGGAAATGCTTGCCGTTCCGGTTGGCCGCCTCCCGGTGCCCGCAAGCACTGCAGGTCGGGGAAGTGTAGGCGGGGTTGACTTGGATGAACTCCCGCCCGGCGCTTTCAGCCTTGGCGCGTATCAAATCCAGGAACTGTCTCCAGCCTGCATCGCGTATGGGCCGGTTGAGTCCGGTCTTTGCGCTCCCTCCATTGGGTTCGTAGCCCCCGACCCCGTCAGGCCGAGGTGCGGCCAGGCGGGTCATGCCAGCGGTGTTGAGATCTTCCGCGCGGGCCGGATCGAATTACGGCGGCGGGGTTACCCCCACCCGTTGCACTCGGGTCAAGTCGGTGCGGTCCCGCGGAACTGATCTGTGTCCGAGAAACGCTGTCAGACCTAGGGGCTACGCTGACGAAGCCATGACGAAACGACTAAGTATAAGCTTGACCACCGCCGCGCCGGAACTCGTAGGGCAGTTCCATGAGAGCCTAAACGGGCAGGTTTCATTCGACCAGCTGTCACCTGGAATGCATATGAAAGTGTGGTGGAAGTGTGAGCGTGGCCATGTCTGGGAGGCCGCGGTCTATAGCCAGGTTGCCGGCATTGGGTGTCCATTTTGCGGGCAGCGAAAGGTGGGCTACGGCAATGATCTCGCCACGTGCGTGCCGGAGGTGGCGATGGAATGGCACCCAACGAAGAACTTGCCGCTGACGCCTGACCAAGTGTTGCCCCAATCTAATCGGCGAGTTTGGTGGTTGGGTCTTTGCGGACATGAGTGGGAGTCCATAATTTCCAACAGGACGAAGGACTTTCGTCCGGGCGGCCCGTACTGCGCGAACCAACGAGTCGGATATGGCAATGACCTTGCGAGCCGTCACCCGGAAATCGCCGCCGAATGGCACCCCACGAAAAATCGCGACCTCCTGCCGCACCAAGTGACTGATGGCGCCCCGGCATAACGCTTGGTGGCTCTGCAACAATGGGCATGAATGGCAGGCCATGGTTTTCAAGCGAACCGCAGGGAGTTCGTGTGGAAAGTGCCTGCTAGTTGGCCTCTCGGAGCTGGAGATCGGCACATATGCCGAGATCCAGCATGTTCTCGGCAGTCACTACAGCCAGATAGCCAATGATGTTAGCCTCAAGCTTTCGAACGGGCGGCGACTGCGCATCGACGTGGTTGTCGACGCTTCGCCATCGAGTTCGACGGCTCGTATTGGCATGCCGAGAAGGAACCCCGCGACCGGGAAAAGACCAGACTCCTGGAGAGCGAGGGGCATACGGTTGTCCGCGTACGTGAGTATCCGCTAACGCCCCTCGGCCCCTCCGATGTGGTGGTTCGACGTGCACCCTCGGCTTTGGAGGTGGCGTCGGTGGGGCACTTGGCCGACATGGGCTTGCTGACTTCCGACGCCACGAAGGTTGTGCGGGAATACATAAAAGCCGCGGTTGCTGGGGGAGAGGACTACGCCGCCCAGATTATCGCCGTGCGAAGGCTTGGCGACTATGGTGCCCGGTCCTTGGCCGTGCGTTTCCCACTGGTAGCTCTGGAATGGCATCCAACCCTCAACCACAAGACACCTCGGCAGATGACCGGGGCCTCCGGGCAAAAGGTGAGGTGGCTTTGCCCTGTGGGCCACGAGTACGCTGCCATGATTGACCAGCGGACTGGAAGAGGAACCGGCTGCGGGTATTGCTCGGGTCGCTATCCCACGCGCGAGACGTCCCTTGCTGTGCTTCGCCCTGAACTGGCAAGACAACTTCACCCGACACTGAATGGAGAGGTGACTGCCGAAGTGCTGTTGCCTCACACGGGCAAGGTGGTGTGGTGGCTCTGCAGCAGCGGCCACGTCACGCAGGATTCAGTGGCCGATCGGGCAAAGGGCATGGTTTGCCAGCAGTGCCCGAACGCGCGACGCACAGTGACACCCGGGGACGGCGAGAACTGGGCTTTCGACGCATTCTCAAAAACGATCGTTTGTTGAGTGCCAACATGACGGCCAGCCGTGGTGCTGCTGTCCCCGGGTGTGACTGTTAACTTCGTTTGGCGGTTAATTCACAGTTCAAAATGGCGGTTCGTGCTGCGTTTAGGTGTCCCCGGAGCGGGCACAAAGTCGGGCTAATGCAGCTGATGCTTGGCCTTCCTCCCGAAGATCGGATCTGAATAAGGCCATAAGTACCGAGGGAGCGAGTACCCGCTACTCGTGACAGAGAGAGCAACCGTGTCCTATGATGCAGGCGCCGGAAAGATCCGGCGCCTGAAGCGGCCAGTCTCACCGCGCCTGGCTTCACAGCCCCAATAAACACYGGTGACACATTTTCCGGGGAGAGACCATGAAGAAAACCCTGCTCGCGTTGGCCACAGCAATCGCACTGATGTTCGCCGCCCCGATGGCCGCAACAGCCGCCACAGCGATCAACAGCAGCAACAATAGCAACAATAGCAATAACAGCAGCAACAACAGCAACAAGAACAAAAACGACAACAAGAACAAAAACAACAAGAACAAGAAGGCCCCGGCCCCGGTCTGCCAGCCCGGCACGCCGCCACCTTCCAACCAGTACCCGGGCGTACCCGTGGTGGCAACCAGTTTCGAATCCCGAACGCTGGAGGGGTTTATTGCCAGCACGTCGGGGACCGGGACGGCCTCTGTCACTTCCGACCAGCACCATTCAGGGGGCTGCGCGGCCTTCCTGCACGTCACGGATGACTCAGGCTCGGTGGCCAAGATGTCAGCAACCCTGCCGGCGGGCTCCTCGGGCGCCTACGCCGACGGCTGGTTCAATATCAAGACGGCGGGCAACGTAGGAAACAACGTCCCGTATTTCCGGTTCTTCAATGGTGGCATCCGTGTGGCCGATGTTTTCCGCGACAACGGCAACGGCCAACTGTGGCTGCGCGTAGCGTCCCCTTCGGGCACTTACGGATACACCAACCTTGGACTGGCGGTACAGCTCGGCTCCTGGCACAAGGTGGTGATGCGCGTGGTGGCCAACGGTGCCGCCTCCACCGTTGAGGTCTGGTTCGACGCCAGCCTCCTCTACTCCAGCCACCAGGTCAGCACAGGGTTCACGACGCTGACCCGGGTGCAGCTGGGGGCGGAGCACCCCCGGCAGGTGGGCGACAGCTATGTCGACGATGTCATTATCAAAGCTTCATAACGCCGCTGCCATACGCGGACTGGCTACTGGCGCATGTGATTGAGATCCCGCCCGGCAGAAGCTCGAATCTGATCAGCTGGAAGGGACGTTCTGCAGCAGGGTGGAGGAAGCCGAACTCGAGGTCGATGTGCTCGTCTTTGAGGATGGCGCCCGCGATGACGGCGATCTGGCTGTCATCATGTTCCAGGTAGTCTCCTCGCACTGTGCCATATTCGACCGTTGTCATTTTCAGGAGTCGTCTGCACCAGTTCATGGGACAGGACGGGGCGAGTTCAGAGGACTGTTGACATCGGGATGCCAGAGGTCCGTGCACCGTCATGCATTTTTTCAACAGTCGTCTGCACCAAAGGTCGAGCTACGGGACTGCAACTGCTTCAGGGTTCGTCGCCGGGACCCAGCGGTACAGTGTGGGCACCGAGACCCCGAGGCTGGCGGCAACTTCCTTTGGCGGCGTTCCCTGGCTGAGGAGCTTCCGAGCTGAGCGGATCTTGGCTTCAGTCATTACACGTTTGCGTCCGCCGACCCGGCCCTGTTCGCGCGCTGCCTGTAGGCCTGCCTGGGTGCGTTCGACCATGAGCTCGCGTTCCATCTGCGCCAGGGAGGCCATCACGTTGAAGAAGAAGCGGCCCGAGGCGGTGGTAGTGTCGATCGAATCGGTGAGGCTGACAAAGCCAATGCCGCGCTCGTTCAGGCCTCCGGCGAAATCCAGGAGGCCCTTCACGCTGCGGCCAAGACGGTCCAGCTTCCACACGATGAGAGTATCTCCCTCACGGAGTGCTTCCTGGGCCGCTTGGGAGACCTGGGCGGCCGGCCTTGGTACCGCTCATTGTGTCCTCAAAGATGCGGTCACATCCTGCACCTTTTAAGGCAGCCAACTGCAGATCAAGGTTCTGGTCGCGCGTGGACACTCTGGCGTTGCCGATACGGTGTGCAGCCATATGGGTTTCTCTTCTCAAAACTCGATGCGGACTCCTGGCTCGACCGTACAGTTCCGAGAACTATTTATGAGAACCGCCCGGCGGGGCGGGGCTTCTCATCACAATGGCGGTTTCCCGCCGAACTGCGCGGCCTTCGGGTCCCTGGCCGCAAGCGCCGCCATTCTCGATTTAAGGTGTTCTTGAAATCCTTCGTTTCCGAGAAGGTCGCTGGCATTCCCATGGCCGGCGTTCGTGGGGACTGCGGTTTCATTCGAAGCGTGTAGCCGTCATTGGGGTATTGCCCCGGATGAGACCGAATGTCGCGGTGACCGCTCCGAGGGCCAGGAGCAGGCTGAGGCCCAGAGCCGTGAAGTAATCGGGGGCCGGCCAGGTCATCTGGTAGGTGTCGTCAATGAAGGTAACCATCAGCCAGGCCACGAGGAATCCGAGGCCGACTGAGAGCAGCAGCACGGTCAGGAGCGGGACTGCTGCTTCACGGGTGATGATGCGGCGCAGGACGGAAACCGGCATCCCCATCAGTCGCATCAGACCCAGAACTCTCTTACGGTCCAGAACGGCGGAGGCGGTGGCGACGGCAAGGGACAGGCCGGCGATTGCGATCGCGACAAACATTCCGCGGCATGTGGGGGCTACCCCGGTTGACGGACATACGCCCTTTGACGGGTGCCGGACTCAGTTTCCTGGCGGCGGCTGAAAGGAAACACGCGGTGCCGCCGTGTCTTCCTCGCACATCGTTGCTGGGGGTCCCTCAAGCTCCAGCAGGCGCCGCCTGCAGACGATGCCGCGGAATGGGAATCTCACTGCTGATGATCCGCGGTGTCGCGACTCGCTCCCTTCGTGCCCGGCGATCCAGATTGGCCCGGGGAGTCTGGACATTCGGGCACAAGTTGTGGTTCTCCGCTGGCGTTGGGCCACGCAACAGTCCGGAGGTGACATAAAAGTAACACCTAGCCGGGGAAGCGGTGGGAATCGGGGGGCATGAATCATCCGTCATGTCAAGCTGATCAGCAAAAACCCCGCCACTTCCGTGAAATGACGGGGTTTTCTTTTTGTGCCCTCGATAGGATTCGAACCTACGACCTTCTGCTCCGGAGGCAGACGCTCTATCCCCTGAGCTACGAGGGCATCCAGGGTTCCTGCCGTTACCGGTGGGACGTCCTAGAGCTTAGCAGGAAGGTGGCCCTCAACGGAAAATCGGCACACATTTGTGGAGTCTGGTGGAACCAAACGCGTCTTAAGTAGGCTTCAAATGCGTGATAAATCCCGCGAATTGGCCGGTCCGCTCAGTAGCCGGCGAAGAAATCCACATGGACCCGGCGGGCGCCCGCGCCACGTGCCGCGGCCCGCAGCGAACGCACGCTGGCGGGCGAGCCGGAGACGAAGACATCCCGGCCCCCGATGTCGGGGACCAGCTCCTTGAGGGCCGCCGCGTCAATCCTCCTGGCGCCTGCATCCTCCATGTTGGCCGGCGGCACCGAACCGTCGGCAAGACGGGCCAGGATGCGCGCCCCGGAGCGCTGCAGCTCCTCGGCGTAGCCCAGCTCGGCGGCACTCTTGGCCAGGTACAGCAGGACAACGTCGCGGTCCCCGGTGGGGCTCCCGGCTGATTTCCCGGACGGGGCCCCGGCTGACGCCGCAGTCAGTTGGGCAATATAGGGGGTGATGCCGATTCCGGCCGCGATGAGCAGCACGGGGGCGGCCGGGTCCCGGGGCAGGACGAAGTCGCCGTTTATCGTGGTCGCGGTGAGCTCGTCGCCCGGTTCAAGGGCCAGCAGCGAGCGCTTGGCTGACGACACCGGCTCCGCCGTCCCCACCCCGATCGTCAGCAGGGATGCGCCGGGCGCGCTGGTCAGGCTGAACACGCGCCGGATTCCCTTCCCATCACCCTTGGCATCACGTTTGCGGGTGCGGTTGCCGCCGGCCGTGTCTGGAGGCAGGTGCAGCTCCAGGGACTGGCCGGGAATGAAGCGCACCGGGCGCTCCGGGCGGAAGCTGAATTCCGTCGTCGTGGGCGTCAGCGGACGGCTGGCGACGAACCGCAGCCGGACCCCGCCGCGCTGTCCAACGGCGAAGGCGAGCACGTTGCCCACCAGCAGCGCCAGCTCGGGGGAGTTGGCCACAAAGCCCAGGTTGTAGGGGACCGCGAACAGCACCCCGACGACGGCGGCCAGCGCCAGTTGCTGCCAGCGCCGCGGGGGCAAGGTGAGCGGTTCGGTGAGCATGAACCCGACGAAGAACAGCACCGGGCGCTGCGCGATCGGCTGCCACAGGGCCTCGGGAAGCTCCATCCCGGCCCGGAGCAGGTCCGCGGCCACGATGGACACGGCGACCACGGTGAAAACGGCAGCCATGGCAAACTTCCGGGTCCGGTACAGCACCAGCAGCACCCCCGGCAGCACAAGCCAGAGCATTGCCGGCGTCGCCGCCCACCAGGTGGCAATATTGAGCCCGGTCAGCCCGGCGAGGAATGCGCCGGCCGCCGCGGGATTGAAGATGTGCCGGCCGCGCCAGGCCAGCGCATACTTCGAGGCCGAGGCCAGGACACAGGCCAGGGCGACGCCGGCGAGCTCAGCCAGCTGGAGCCCCTGTGTCAGCTGGCTGGGCCAGAAAAGGAAGTACAGCAGCAACCCGGTGATGAGCGAGGATTCCGTGTGCGGCCGCACGTGGAACAGTGCGGCGATGCCCTGGTTGGAGGCGTACGTCAAGCCGAGGCACAGGACAAGGTGGGCCAGCATTTCCGGCAACCCGAACGTCAGCCAGCCCAGCACGTTGAGCAGCAGACTGTAGCCGGCCAGGACGGCCAGGACCCAGAGCACCAGCCGGTACATCGTGAGCCGGCCCAAAGCGGTGTCCAGCCTCGAGCCGAGGGCAGTGGTGGTGATGGCAGTCATGAAAACAGGGCCCCTTCAAAATCGGATGAAAATTCCGCGTGCCCGTCCGAGTAGGCGGTGAGCCAGGCGAAATCGAACTCCTGCTCCAGCCTCGGACCGTCGACAAAGAACAAAGCGGTGGCGAGCGCATCGGCCACCATCGCGGTCCCGGCCATGGCCCAGCTGGCGACGACAGTCCGCACCGGCGCTCCGGTTAAGCCATCGAGCACGTGATGGAACCCGTCGCCCCAGGCCCGCCGGTTGGCGGCGGAAGCGCAGAGGGCGCCGGCCCCGAGCTGGACGGTGCCGATTGCCTGGGTTGGATCGTAGGGATGCTCGAGGGCAACCATCACCGGATCCGGCCCCGGATTCAGCAGGTCTCCGCTGGCATCGATGAAGTGCTCGGCCAAGCCATCGTCCCGGAGTTCGGCGGAGAGCAGGTCGGCCAGCTGCCCCTTTCCGGCCGCGCCGACGTCGATCACAACCGGGGCCGTGGTTGTCAGCGCGGGGCCCTGCCAGTCCAGCACATCCTCCCAGCGCGGCGCGGGAAGCGGAGTACCGCCCGGGCGCAGGCTGTAGTTGGCGTCGTAGCCCAGGCGCTCGAGGCTGCCGCCGATGAGCGGGGTCATTGCACCCCCGGTGAGCCGGTACAGCGTGCCATACAGT
Source organism: Arthrobacter sp. P4_F10 (assembly GCF_056401435.1). Classification (NCBI taxonomy): domain Bacteria; kingdom Bacillati; phylum Actinomycetota; class Actinomycetes; order Micrococcales; family Micrococcaceae; genus Arthrobacter; species Arthrobacter sp. P4_F10. The sequence goes on along the minus strand of NZ_JBFUJJ010000002.1, from coordinate 231,721 downwards.
TCGGCCAGGGCGGCTGATTCGGCGGGCAGCTCAATGCGGCCAGGCGTTCGGGCGGCGTCAGCAATGAGGGAGTCGGGCCGGAACCGGGACCACGCGGCGTCGTACCTCTCCACCGTGGCGAGCAGCCCACGGCGGTGTTTTCCGGAGAGCCGGGAGGGCGTGGAAATCTCCCAGCGGGTCCCGATCCCGTCAAAGCTGAAGTGCGACCAGCCCGGATGCGGCACGTCCGGCCTACTGGGCCTGGGCCTGTGTCTTGATATCCGCCACGGCCCGGTTGAAGCCGCCGCTGGTCAGCGAGGATCCGGCCACTTTGGAAACCTTGAGCTCGTCAAGCTTCTTGCCCACCACCTGGGCCTGGATGCCGCTCGCGAACTCGCCCTGGAATTTGCGGGTGTTCGGATTCGACGGGTGCGGCGTGATCTTCACGTCGGACACGGCTCCGCCGGCCAGCGTCAGTTCCACGCCGACGGTCTCAGTGCCGTTGGGGGAGGTGTAGTTGCCGTCGGCACTGTACCTGCCGTCCTTGTAGGAGCCGGTGCCGGCAGCGGACTCGGACGCCGGGGGCGCGCCCTGTGCGGCCGGCGCCTGCGCAGCCGGGGCGCAGCCAGCCGCAGTTCCGGCCACGGAGAGGCCGGCAATGCCGACGAGGACGCTTTTGCGGAAGGCGGTATTCATGCGGGACTCGATTCTTTGCGGGGATCGGACAGCGAACAAGGTGGAGGCACTGACAGGGTTGAAGACGTTGATTTCAGGGTAACGGTTCACCCTCGGTGCGAGGCATTGAAGACCTTGGGTTTTCCCGGAGCCTTACCCCAACCGTCATGCCGGGCCCCAGATTCCGCCACACCACGGGCCCACCGGTAGGCTAGAAGTGTGACCCCAGAAGAACTCTCCCTCGCCATATCCGCCTGCCTGAAGGACGCTGTAGCGGCCGGTGACATAGCCCTTTCTGCAGCCGACATCCCGGATGAGGTGCGTGTGGAGCGCCCGAAGAACAGGGACCACGGGGACTGGGCCACCAACGTCGCCCTCCAGCTGGCCAAGACGGCGGGCACCAACCCGCGGGAGTTCGCGTCCGTCCTCAGCGCCCGGCTCAAAACGATCGACGGCGTGTCCGCGGTTGACATCGCCGGCCCCGGCTTCCTGAACATCACCGTGGACGCTGCTGCCGCCGGCACCCTGGCCAAGGCGATCGTCGAGGCAGGCGCCGCCTACGGCACCAACACCGCGCTCGCCGGGCACGTGGTCAACATGGAGTTCGTCTCGGCCAACCCCACCGGCCCGCTGCACATCGGCCACACCCGCTGGGCCGCCCTCGGCGACGCGATCGCCCGCGTCCTGCGGGCCTCAGGTGCCGACGTCACGGCCGAATACTACATCAACGACGCCGGCTCCCAGATGAACGTGTTCGCGAACTCCGTGTTCGCCAGGCTGCACGGCCGGGACGTGCCCCAGGGCGGCTACCCGGGCCAGTACATCGCGGACCTCGGCCACGAGGTGCTCACCGAGCACCCGGACATCCGCGAACTCACCGAAGTGGCGGCCCTGCCGGTGATTCGGGGCGCCGCGTACAAGGCGCAGATGCACGACATCAAGCAGACACTGGCCGAGTTTGGCGTCGACTTTGATGTCTACTTCTCGGAGCAGGAGCTCCACGACGCCGGCGCGATCGAAGACGCCGTCGCCCGCCTGCGCGAACAGGGCCACGTCTTCGACGACGGCGGCGCGGTCTGGCTGCGCACCACCGACTTCGGCGACGACAAGGACCGCGTGATGGTCCGCGCAAACGGTGAGCCCACGTACTTCGCCGCCGACGCCGCCTACTACTTGTCCAAGAAGGACCGCGGCTACACCGAGAAGATCTACCTCCTCGGCGCCGACCACCACGGCTACATCAACCGGCTCAAGGCCATCGCGGCCGCCGCAGGCGATGACCCCGAGATCAACATCGAGGTCCTGATCGGCCAGCTGGTTTCCGTCAACGGCGCCAAGCTGTCCAAGCGCGCCGGCAACATCATCGAGCTCAAGGACCTCATCTCCTGGCTCGGCAAGGACGCGGTCCGGTACTCGCTCGCCCGGTTCCCCGCCGATTCGCCGCTGACGCTGGACCCGGACCTGCTGAAGAAGCACAGCAACGAAAACCCGGTGTTCTACGTCCAGTACGCGCACGCCCGCTCCCGCGGTGCCGCCCGCAATGCCGTGGCCGCAGGCGTGGACCGCAGCGTGAACGGCAAAGACAGCTTCAATGCCGCCCTGCTGGACCACCCCACCGAAAACGAGCTGCTCTCGCACCTGGGCAGCTATCCCTCGATCGTGGCGAAGGCCGCCGAGTTGCGCGAGCCCCACCGCGTGGCACGCCACCTCGAAGTCATCGCCGGCGCCTACCACCGCTGGTACGACGCCTGCCGCGTGGCGCCCCAGGGCGAGGAACCCATTACGGACACCAACCGCACCAGGCTGTGGCTCAACGACGCCACCAGCCAGGTGCTGGCCAACGGACTGGAACTGCTGGGCGTCTCGGCGCCGGAACGGATGTAACCGCCATGCCCTCGAAATCAGGACAGCCCGCAAACACAGGACAGCCTGACGCACGCAACACCGGAGGTGCAGGCTCACCGCTCGCGCCGGGCTGGCTCGAGGTCCCCGCCGACCTCAACGCCCTCCACGAACCACTGTGGGCGGGCGGTGTCACGCGGAACGAGGACGGCGAGCTCGCCATCGAGGGGCTGACGGTCAGCGAGCTGCAGCGCCAGTACGGTACGCCGCTGTTCGTGCTGAGCGAGACCGACTTCCGGGCCCGGGCCCGGGCGTTCAGCGACGCATTCAACGATGCCTTCGCCGATATCTGCGGGGGAGTGGACGTCTACTATGCCGGCAAGTCCTTCCTGTGCACGTCCGTGGTCCGTTGGGTCGAGGAAGAGGGGCTGCGCCTGGACACGGCGTCCGGCGGCGAACTCGCCGTGGCCTTCCGCGCCGGCATCCCCGGCGCCGACGTCGCCCTGCACGGGAACAACAAGTCCGACGGCGAAATCCACCGGGCCCTGGACATGCAGCTGGGCCGGATCGTGGTGGACAGCCTCGATGAGCTCGAACGCGTCGCGGCGATCGCCGCCAACCGGGGTGACACCGCCAAGGTCATGCTGCGGCTGACTCCCGGAGTGCACGCCCACACCCACGAATTCATCGCCACCGCCCACGAGGACCAGAAATTCGGCCTCTCCATGGCCGGGGACTCGACTGACCGGGCCGGACTGTCCGCCGCAGAGGAAGCCGTGGCCGCGGCGACCGGGCACGCAAGCATCGAGTTGCTGGGCCTGCACTGCCACATCGGCTCCCAGATCTTCGAACCGGACGGCTTCGCCCTCGCCGCGGAGAGGCTCCTGGACTTCCTGGCAGCGATGCAGTCGAAGTACTCCATCGTGCTGCCCGAACTCGACCTCGGCGGCGGCTACGGCATCGCATACACCCCCGTGGACACCCCTCGCCCGGCCGCCGAAATCGCGCAGGCGATGGCCGCCGTCGTCCGTTCCAAGTGCGCTGCGCTGGGGATTTCCGCCCCCCGGATCTCGATCGAACCGGGCCGTGCGATCGTCGGAAGCACCACCTTCACGCTGTATGAGGTCGGCACGCTCAAGACCGTCCGCGTGGATTCCCCGTCCTCCGGGGCCAGCGTTGGCGCGGCGGCCGGCCAGAATGCCGGCGAGGACGTTACGTACCCCCGCCGGTATGTGTCGGTGGACGGCGGGATGAGCGACAACCCCCGGCCGGTGCTGTACGACGCGGATTATTCGGCAATTCTCGCCTCGCGGAGCTCCGAAGCGGCGCCGCAGCTGTCCCGAGTAGTGGGCAAACATTGCGAGAGCGGCGACATAGTTGTTAGAGATGTATATCTGCCCGAGGACGTGGCAGCCGGTGATCTGCTTGCTGTACCGGGTACCGGCGCCTACTGCTGGGCCCTGTCAAGCAACTACAACTATCTGGCCCGGCCGGGCGTTATCGCTGTCAGCGACGGATCTGCCCGGCTCATTGTCCGCGGGGAAACCGAAGAAGATTTGCTCAACCGCGACATGGGAGTCTCTGAATGACTGAATTGCGAACCCTGAAAGTGGCCCTGCTGGGCTGTGGCAACGTTGGGGCCCAGGTTGCGCGGATTCTCATTGACGACGCCGACGCCCTCGCCGCGCGCACGGGAGCCCGCCTGGAACTGCAGGGCATCGCGGTGCGCAACCTTGATGCCGAGCGCGACGTCGAGCTGCCGAAGGAGCTGTTCACCACTGACGCCGACGTCCTCGTCAAGGACGCCGACGTCGTCATCGAGCTCATGGGCGGGATTGAGCCGGCCCGGACCCTGATCCTGACTGCCATGCGGCACGGTGCCTGTGTTGTCAGCGGCAACAAGGCGCTCCTGGCCCAGGACGGTCCCACGCTGTACGAGGAAGCGGACAAGGCCGGTGTGCAGCTCTCCTATGAGGCAGCCGTGGCCGGCGCCATCCCCATCCTGCGGCCCATCCGTGACAGCCTGTCCGGCGACCGGATCACCCGGGTGCTCGGGATTGTCAACGGCACCACCAACTTCATCCTCGACCAGATGGACTCCACCGGAGCGCAGTTCGCCGATGCGCTGGCCGAGGCCCAGCGCCTGGGCTACGCGGAAGCCGATCCCACGGCCGACATCGAAGGCTACGACGCCGCCGCCAAGGCCGCGATCCTGGCCTCGCTGTCCTTCCACACGCGGTTCGCGCTGGAAGACGTCTCGTGCGAGGGCATCACGTCGGTCACCGCGGCGGACATCGCTGCCGCCAAGGAGGCCGGCTTTGTCATCAAGCTGCTCGCGATTGCCGAGAAACTGGATGACGAGAACGGCAAAACCGGCGTCTCGGTCCGCGTCCACCCCACGCTGCTGCCCCGCGAACACCCCCTCGCCGCCGTCCGCGGCGCGTTCAACGCCGTCTTCATCGAAGCCGAGAACGCCGGCGAGCTCATGTTCTACGGCCAGGGCGCCGGCGGCACCCCGACGGCGTCCGCCGTGCTGGGCGACCTCGTCTCCGCGGCCCGCCGCATTGTCCTGGGCGGTCCCGGCCGGACCGAAACCACCACGGGGTACGTGCCCCCGCTGCCCATCGACGCAGCCGTCACGAGCTACTACATCGGACTCGACGTCGCGGACCAGCCCGGCGTCCTGGCCCGGATCGCGCAGCTCTTCGCGGAGCACGGCGTGTCCATTGAAATCATGCGGCAGACCATCCACCGCGACGCCGACTCCAACGTGGAGTCGGCCGAGCTGCGGATCGTGACACACCGTGCACGCGAAGCCGCACTTGCAGCAACCGTCGAGGCCGTCAGGCGCCTGGACGTCATCAATTCCGTCACATCCGTACTCCGGGTAGAAGGAGTCTAAGTGGCTCACCAATGGCGCGGTGTCATCCGCGAATACGCTGATCGTCTTCCTGTCACGGAAGCCACCAAGGTCATTAGCCTGGGCGAGGGCGGCACCCCGCTCGTGCACGCCCGCCACCTCTCCGAGCTGACAGGCAGCACCGTCTACCTCAAGGTCGAAGGCATGAACCCGACCGGTTCCTTCAAGGACCGCGGCATGACCATGGCCATGACGGCAGCGGTGGCCGCCGGCGCCAAGGCCGTGGTCTGCGCCTCCACGGGCAACACCTCTGCGTCCGCCGCGGCCTACGCGACGGCGGCCGGGCTGCAGTGTGCGGTGCTGGTCCCCGAGGGCAAGATCTCCATGGGCAAGCTCAGCCAGGCAGTCGCGCACGGGGCCACGCTGCTGCAGGTGGACGGCAACTTCGATGACTGCCTCGACATCGCCCGCAAGCTCGGCGAGTCCTACCCGGTCTTCCTGGTCAACTCCGTCAACCCGGCCCGGATCGAAGGCCAGAAGACTGGTGCCTTCGAAGTGGTGGATTCGCTCGGCGACGCCCCCGATTTCCACGTGCTTCCGGTGGGCAACGCCGGCAACATCAGCGCGTACTGGAAGGGCTACAAGGAGTACGCCGCGGCCTTTGAGTCGCCCACTGCCGGGCCGCTGCCTGCCGTTTCCACCAAGACCCCTGTCATGTGGGGCTTCCAGGCCGCAGGGGCGGCGCCCTTCGTGGCCGGCCACCCCATCACCGAGCCCGACACCATTGCCACCGCCATCCGGATCGGCAACCCGGCTTCCTGGGACACCGCCGTGGCGGCCCGGGATGAATCCGGCGGCGTGATCGAGGCCGTCACGGACGAGGAAATCCTGTCCGCGCACCGCTGGCTCTCCGCCCGGGAAGGCGTCTTCGTGGAGCCCGGCTCCGCTGCCGGGGTCGCCGGACTGATCAAGAAGCACGCAGCCGGGGAAGTGCCGGCCGGCAAGACGATCGTGATCACGGTGACCGGTCACGGCCTCAAGGACCCGCAGTGGGCCCTGCGCACCGAGGACGGCAGCGACGTGCAGCCGGTCAAGGTCTCCAACGACGTCCTCACCGTCGCCGCAGCACTGGGACTGGAAGAAAAGTAACGTTGGAAACAACCCTCACCGTCCCGGCTGAATCAGCTGCCGGCTCCCCGGCCGTACCGGCGGGCCAGCTGGTCACCGTGCGCGTGCCGGCCACGAGCGCCAACCTGGGCCCCGGCTACGACAGCCTCGGCCTGGCCCTCACGCTGCATGACACGCTCACCGTGGAAACCCTGGCCAGCGGTGAACTTGAATTCGAGCTCAGTGGCGAGGGCGCCGAGTCCCTGCCCCGCGATGCGACGCACCTCGTGGTCAAAGCCCTCACCGAGGCACTGCACCGCCTCGGATTCCGGCACGAAGGCCTGCGAATCACGGCGGACAACGTCAACCCGCACGGGCGGGGCCTGGGTTCCTCGGCGTCGGCCGTGGTGGCAGCCGTCAGCGCCGCGAATGCCCTGGTTCCGGAGGCCTCCCGGCGGGGCCGGGACTGGATCCTGCAGCTCACAAGCGAAATGGAAGGCCACCCGGACAACGTGGCACCCGCCATTTTCGGCGGACTGGCGCTGTCATGGCAGGACAGTGACCAGTACAGCAGCACGTGCGCGTCCGTGGCCGTCTCGGTGATTCCCGTTGTCGCCGTGCCGGACTACGAGCTTTCCACCGAGGCCGCCCGGGCACTCTTGCCGGCGTCGGTGGGCCACCATGCCGCGGCCATGAACTCCGGCCGCGCCGCCCTGCTGATCCATGCCCTGACCGCCAACCCGGAGTTCCTGCTGCCCGGCACCGAGGACTACCTGCACCAGAGCTACCGCGCCCAGGCCATGCGGCCCAGCGCGGAGCTGATTAGCGCGCTGCGCCGGGCAGGGCACGCCGCCGTCGTATCCGGCGCCGGACCCACCGTGCTGGTCCTGGCCAACGGGGAAGCGGAAGCCCGTGAGGTGGTGGACTTCATCGGCGCCCACACCGCGGGCAAYACGCCGGAAGTGGGCTGGCGTGTGATGAAGCTGGCCGTGGACGTCGAAGGTGCTAAAGTGGAAGTGCACCGGCGGTAAATACGCAGGCGGTAAATTTGTAACCGTTGTAAGACCGCGATGTTGGCCACGTAGCCTCTCTCATCTTTCACTGCGCAATATTTTCCGGTGCCACCTGCTTTCGGTCTGACGCAGGAATCAGCAGAATTGTTCTGCCCCCTGAAACTCAGCCCGCCGTTCCTCATTTCTCGGATCGTGCATGGTGAAGCAGTATCCGGCCCTGCTGGCCGAAGTCCATCCGGCAAGGCCGAAATCCCGGCTGCAGATCTGAACTGCAGCCCAGATCAAATCACCGCGTCCAGCTCTTAGCCTGGACGCCGTCGAGGGGGAAGGATCCTTCGTGACCGAAACCACTGAGCTGTCTCCGGCTGTGGATACATCTTCTGCTGCCGAATCAACGGCAGCACCCGCCAAGAGCAGCGGCCTTGCAGGCCTCAAGCTCGCCCAACTCCAGGCCCTCGCCAGCCAGCTGGGCATCTCCGGCGGTTCCCGCATGCGCAAGGGCGATCTGGTTACGGCCATTTCCGCTCACCGCGCAGGCACGCCGGTAAGCAAGGCTCCGGCCCGCGCTGCCGAAAAGGCGAGTGACAACGGCACCGTTGCCCACGCAGCCGCCCCGGTAGCTGCGCCCGCCACGGCGCCAGCCGCCGAGGAGGCCCCGGCCCAGGAAAGCCCCCGCGCCCGCCGCGGCCGCAGCCGCCGTGCAGGCAGCGACGGAGTCGTCACCGCGCCCGCCGCTGAGGCACCCGCCGCTGCCCCGGTAGAAGCCCCCGCGGTTTCCGCCGACTCCGGCACCGCCGTTTCCGGGACGGAATCCGGCGACCGCACGAGGCAGCCGCGCACCCGCAACCGCCGCCGCGGCGAAGCCGCAGCCCAGGCCACCGAGGCCGGTGGCCAGAACGCCGTCGAGGCCCAGGCCGAACAGCCCGCCGCCGAGCAGCGTGAACAGCGCACAGAACAGCGCACTGAACAGCGCGCTGAACAGCGCGAACAGCGCACAGAACAGCGCACTGACCAGCGCGAACAGCGCGAGCCGGCCAGCGAAGACGGCCAGCGCCGCGACACCCGCACCCGTGGCGGCCGCGACGAAACCGCCGGCAGCCGCGACAACACCCGCGACAGCGATGATATCGACGGCGGAAGCCGCCGGAACCGCCGCAACCGTCGTGACCGCAACGACCGCGGTGACCGCCAGGGCGGCCAGCAGGACAGCCGCGACAACTCCTCGCGCAACGACCGCTTCCGCGACCGCAACGACCGCCGCCGCGGACGTCAGCAGGGACCGGATGTCGACGACGTCGAGGTCACCGAGGACGATGTCCTCCTGCCGGTCGCCGGTATCCTCGACGTGCTGGAGAACTACGCGTTCATCCGCACCTCCGGTTACCTGCCGGGCCCGAACGACGTCTACGTCTCGCTCGCCCAGGTCAAGAAGTACAACCTGCGCAAGGGCGACGCCTGTGTCGGTGCCATCCGTGCACCCCGCGAAGGTGAGGACCGCAGCCAGCAGTCCGCCCGCCAGAAGTTCAACGCCCTGGTCCGCGTCACCTCGGTGAACGGCAAGACGCCGGAAGAACTCAAGGACCGCGTCGAATTCGCGAAGCTCGTCCCGCTGTACCCCTCCGAGCGCCTGCGCCTCGAGACGGACCCGAAGAAGATCGGCCCCCGCGTCATCGACCTCGTGGCCCCGATCGGCAAGGGCCAGCGCGGCCTGATCGTTTCGCCGCCGAAGGCCGGCAAGACGCTCATCCTGCAGTCCATCGCCAACGCCATCACCACCAACAATCCTGAGGTCCACCTCATGATGGTGCTTGTTGACGAACGTCCCGAAGAAGTCACGGACATGCAGCGCACCGTCAAGGGCGAGGTCATTGCCTCCACCTTCGACCGTCCCGCCGACGACCACACGACCGTGGCCGAGCTCTCCATCGAACGCGCCAAGCGCCTCGTGGAAATGGGTATGGACGTTGTGGTGCTCCTGGACTCCATGACCCGCCTGGGCCGTGCCTACAACCTGGCAGCCCCGGCTTCAGGCCGCATCCTGTCCGGTGGTGTGGACTCCGCCGCGCTGTACCCGCCGAAGCGCTTCTTCGGTGCAGCCCGCAACATCGAAAACGGCGGCTCGCTGACCATCCTGGCCACCGCGCTCGTCGAGACCGGCTCCAAGATGGACGAGGTCATCTTCGAAGAGTTCAAGGGCACCGGCAACATGGAACTGCGCCTGTCCCGCCAGCTCGCGGACAAGCGCATCTTCCCGGCCGTGGACGTCAACGCGTCCGGTACCCGCCGTGAGGAAAACCTGCTTTCCCCCGAGGAAGTCAAGATCATGTGGAAGCTGCGCCGCGTCCTGTCCGGACTCGAAACGCAGCAGAGCCTTGAGCTGCTGACCAACAAGATCCGGGAGACCCAGAGCAACGTCGAGTTCCTCATGCAGGTGCAGAAGACGACGCTTGGTGCGAAGTCCGATAACGACAAGTAGCTAAGTAGGGGCGGGGAGCGGATTCCTCGCGTGGTTCGCCGCGCGGGTTTTCCGCCCCCGCCCCTTCGCGTGGAGGCTCGATCCTGACGGATCGGCGCCTCCACGCTCCGGCAGGCCCGATGCCACTCCCGGGGCGGAAAACCCGCGCGGCGAATGCATCGCTACGCCAGCAGGCCCGAAAGGGAGATGACGAGGGCCCCGACCTGAGCTTGCGAAGGTTGGGAGTCATCGATCGCACTCCCGGGGCGGCAGAAAACCGAACGGCTTCGCTGTTTGCACACCTTCTCTATCGCGTTACTAGACTTGAGAGAGTCGAAAGAGGTTTGAAAATGTTTGAGTCCGTACAGGGCCTGCTGGATGAGCACGACTCCATCCAGGCCCAGCTGGGGGATCCTGCTGTCTACGCCGACCAGCGGCTGGCCCGCAAGTTGGGGCGGCGTTCTGCCCAGCTGAACGGCATTGTGGAGGCTTACCACCGCTGGGAAGCCATCAGCGACGACCTGGCGGCTGCCAAGGAAATGGCGGACGAGGACCCCGAGTTCGCGGCCGAGGTACCCGAGCTGGAGGCTGCGCTGGAGACGGCGGCGGCCAAGCTGCGCCGGCTGCTGATCCCGCGCGACCCTGACGATGCCCGCAACGTGATCCTCGAGGTCAAGGGCGGCGAAGGCGGCGACGAGGCTGCGCTGTTCGCCGCGGACCTCCTGCGGATGTACAGCCGTTATGCGGAATCCCGCGGCTGGAAGACTGAGATCATCTCCGCCACCGAATCGGACCTTGGCGGCTACAAGGACGTCCAGATGGCCGTCAAGGGCAACTCGAACGATCCGGCCGAGGGCGTGTACGCCCGCCTCAAGTTCGAGGGCGGCGTGCACCGGGTGCAGCGTGTCCCCGTCACCGAATCCCAGGGCCGCATCCACACTTCGGCCGCCGGCGTGCTGGTGCTGCCCGAAGTGGACGAGCCCGAGGAACTCGAGATTAACCAGAACGATCTCAAGATCGACGTCTACCGCTCCTCAGGTCCCGGCGGGCAGTCGGTCAACACCACCGACTCCGCTGTGCGCATCACCCACCTTCCCACCGGAATCGTCGTCGCCATGCAGAACGAGAAGTCGCAGCTGCAGAACCGTGAGGCCGGCATGCGCGTGCTGCGTGCCCGCATCCTGGCACACCAGCAGGAGCTGATCGACGCCGAAAACTCGGCGCAGCGCAAGTCGCAGATCCGCACCATGGACCGCTCCGAGCGCATCCGCACCTACAACTACCCGGAAAACCGGATCGCGGACCACCGCACCGGTTACAAAGCCTACAACCTGGACCAGGTCATGAACGGCGACCTGGAACCGGTGATCCAGTCGGCCATCGAACTGGACGAGCAGTCCCGGCTCGACGCAATCGGCGAATAGGCGCGGGTCACTCGTGATGACAGCAGGCGATGGTCCGAGCCTCGCGGAGGCCGTCAGCGAGGCGACGGCGGTTCTCGCGGCGGCCGGCGTGCCCAGCCCGCGCGTGGACGCCGAGCTCCTGGCCGAGCACCTGCTCGGCGTCGGGCTCGGCCGGCTGCGCGCGTTGATGCTCGGCGACTCGCCGGCGCCGGAGGGCTATGCCGACCTCGTGGCCGAGCGGGCGCAGCGGATCCCGCTGCAGCACATCACCGGCGTGGCGCACTTCCGCTACCTCGAACTCGCCGTCGGCCCCGGCGTGTTCATCCCGCGGCCGGAAACTGAATCCGTGGTGCAGCTGGTGCTGGACTGGCTCAAGGACAGGGACGGGTTGGTGCACCCGAAAGTGGTGGACTTGGGCACCGGATCCGGCGCGATCGCAGGATCGATCGCATACGAGGTTCCCGGCGCGGAAGTGCACGCGGTGGAGTACAGCGAATTCGCACACGCCTGGGCAGCGAAAAACCTGGCTTCCCTGGGCGTCCACCTCGTCCGCGGCGATCTGCGCGACGCACTGGGCGAACATAATGGCACCTTCGACGTCGTCGTCTCCAACCCGCCCTACATTCCGGCCGAAGCGATCCCGAACGAACCTGAAGTGGCGCTGCACGACCCGCCCGAGGCGCTCTACGGCGGGGGAGCGGACGGGATGGAACTTCCGACGGCGGCGGCTGCTTCGGCTGCCCGGCTGCTTGTCCCCGGCGGCTACTTCGTGATGGAGCACGCCGAAGTCCAGTCGGAATGGATCGCCGCGATGCTCAACCGCACCGGGGTGTTCTCCGAGGTGAGCACGCACCGCGATCTCAACGGCAAGGACCGTGCCACCAGCGCCGTCCTGACACCGTCAGTCCTGACATAGTCAAAGCAGACGGCGTCAGAGCAGACACTGCCAGACCTGACGCCCCAAAAATTTCGTGTCACAAGTGATGAAAGAATAGGCCAGTGACGACTAGCTACGATTGCACGGCAGCTGAGCAGCGCGCCGCGGGACTTGAACACGCCCAACGGGCCATCCGGGAGAACAAGTGCGTGGTTTTCCCCACGGACACGGTCTACGGCATTGCCGCCGACGCCTTTTCACCCCTTGCCGTGACCCTGCTGCTCGCGTCCAAGGGCCGGAGCCGGAAGATGCCGCCGCCCGTGCTGATCCCCAGGCTGAACGCCCTCGATGGCCTCGCCACGGACGTTCCGGCCGAGGCGCGTCGGCTGGCCGAGACGTTCTGGCCCGGCGGCCTGACCCTGATCCTGCACGCCCAGCCGTCACTGGACTGGGACCTTGGCGAGACCAAGGGGACTGTCGCCCTGCGGATCCCGGCCGACGAGATCGCCCAGGACCTGCTGACGCTCACCGGGCCCCTTGCTGTGTCCTCCGCGAACCGCACCGGGCACGCAGCGGCGCAGACCGCCGCGGACGCCGAGGCCCAGCTGGCGGAGTCCGTGGAGGTCTACCTTGAGGGCGGACCCCGGCCCGCCGAGGGTGCCGAGGCCCTCGCCTCGACCATTGTGGACGCGACGGCCGTGCCGTTGCGCGTAGTTCGACAGGGTGCCATCAGCCTCGAACGCCTCCGCGGTGTGGTTCCCGGGCTGCTCGACGTCGACGGCAACGCCCCCGATGCCGTGGACGCTGCTGACGTTGCTCCGGATAACGACGCTGCGCCCGAGGGCGACGCCGCGCCCAAGGGTGATGCTGTGCCCGGGTCCGCTGCGCCGGAGCCCGCCGCGCCTGAGCCCGGTTCCGCATGACGCTTCAGCGCCAGCACGTCCCGTTCCTCGACGTCGAAGCGACCCCCGTGACGGTGTCCGAGCTGACCGCGGTCCTCAGCACCTTCGTGGCCGACGGCCGTACCCGGATCGTGGTGGGGCACAACCTGCACAGCGTGACGCTGCTGCACTCCGATCCGGCGTTCCGGTCTTTCTACGACCGCAGCGACGTGGTGCTGATCGATGGCGCGCCGGTGCTCTGGCTCTGGGCCAAGACCGGCGAAGAGGACGACGGCAGGGAACCGGTGATGGATTACCGGCTGGGGTCGACCGATTGGATTCCGGCGCTGGGAAATGTCGCGGGCTTGGAGCGCATCGCGGTCATCGGCGCAGGCGCCGTGGCCAACGCCGGCGCCGTGGCAAAGCTGCGCGAGATCGTCCCCGGGGCCAGAGTCGACGGCATGCCCGGCGAAGGCTGGAACAAGGATGTTGAGGAAACAGCGGTCGAATGGCTTAACGGGCTGCGCCCGCAGCTTGTGCTCCTGGGCCTTGGGATGCCGCTGCAGGAACAGGTCCTGGCCCGCCGGCTTGCCGCGCTCCCGCCGGCCATCTACTGCGCCGTCGGCGGCGCAATCGAGCAGATTGCCGGGGTGCAGAAGCTGGCACCGCGCTGGATCGGCCGGCTCGGGCTCGAGTGGGCCTGGCGGCTTATGCTCCACCCGCAGCGGGTGGCCTACCGGGTGTTCGGCGAGCCCTGGGTGCTGCTGGGGCTGCTGCTGCGCCGACGCCTGCGCCGGCAGCCCTAGGGGCAGCACCCCTAGCGCCTGCGGCGCGGCGGGCTAGAACTTCTGGTCCTCCAGCGGACCGAAGCCCTTCCCGCGGAGCCCGGCGGAAAAGGCGCGGAACCAGTCCGCGAGCCCGCGGAAGTCGCCGCTGCGCAGGAAGTAGCCGAGGTAGCCGCCCACATCCGCGATGAATGACTTGACCCGGAAGTGCCGGCGGATCATGTAGCCGCGGTTCCGGTAGTAGAAGTAGCGCTTGAAGGCCGAATCCGGAACGATCACATGCCACCGCGCACCGAAGACGTGCTTGGTTTCGGCGAACGCGTGCGGGTGCGTGATGGCGGCAGTGGTGACGGTGCCGAAACGGATCCCGGCCTTCCTGAGCCTCAGCGTGAAGTCCACCTCGTCGCCGCGGATGAACAGGCGCATGTCCGGCAGGCCGACTTTGAAGAAGACATCGGAACGGATCAGGGCGCCGTTAAAGAAGTGTCCGTCGTCGGGCAGGAACCCGACCTTTTCCACCTCCGCACGCTCATGCGTGACCTTGCCGTTGAGCCGGAAGAAAAAGGACAGCTGGTCGGGGTGGCCGGGGGCCACCACGAGCGGGACCACGGCGTCCAGGCCGCGTTCCTGCGCCTCGCGCAGCAGCGTGGCAAGGCATTCGGGGTCTGCCGGTTCGGCGTCGTCGTCCATCATCCAGATCCAGTCAGCCCCGCTGGCCACGGCCTTGAGGATGGCCAGCGAGAACCCGCCGGCACCTCCAAGGTTCGCCTCGGACCGGACATAGTCCACGTTGGCGTGCTGCTCGGCAACTTCCTTCGAGGGCACGCTGCCGCTGTCGACGAGGCAAACGGACCGCACCGGGGCGGTTTGGTTGTTGATGGCGTCCATCAGGACCGCCAGCTCCCTGGGACGGTCAAACGTCACGGCAGCGACTGCAACCGAGGGGGTCATCGCGGGGTCCTTTCATCACGACCGTCAGTGGTTTTCCCGCCGGCGGAGGGCCGTGTGACGCGAAGACAGGTGGCCGTTGGCATTAGTATCTTGACTAGAGTCCACTGTAATACAGCCCTGTCAGGCACTACGCACTGCCTGCCCTGCGCACGGCGACGGAGAAGTTTCATTTTTCGAAAGACAGTTCCACGGCAATTGAATCCACCCCATTTCCGCAACTCACTGGTGCGTCCGCTGCTGCGGAACGTGCCGGCGTGGGTTGCCTGCGCTGACGGTACTGACGGTACCGGGTTGGTGGTCTTCCCGTGATCATGTACCTGCTCATGATGCTGACGGCAGCGATCGTGAGCTACACGGCGACTTGGGGTGCCCGTCTGGTGGGCAACAAGCTCGAGTTGTATTCCCCGATCCGCAGCCGCGACATGCATTCCACCCCGATCTCCCGGCTCGGCGGCCTGGGCATCTTCGCGGGGGTCCTGGTGGCCTTGGTCATGGCGAGCAATTCGTTCTTCGTCAAGGACATCTTCCGGAACAACACGGCACCGTGGGGAATCCTGGCTGGGGCCGCCGTGATCGTGCTGGTTGGCATGGCGGACGACCTGCTGGATCTTCGGTGGTGGGTCAAACTGATCGGCCAAAGCGCCGCCGCGCTGGTCGTGGCCATCTGGGGAGTCCGGATGACGGTCATCCCGTTCATCCCGGAGCCGTTCGTGATTGAGAACGAAGCCGTGAGCATCGTGCTGACCGCCGGGCTGATCGTGACCACGATGAACGCTTTCAACTTCATCGATGGCCTGGACGGCCTCGCCGCAGGCGTGGCGATTATCGGGGGAGCGGCGTTCTTCCTCACGGCCTACTGGGTCCACCGCACGGCCGTCCTGCTCGACCGCTCGGACCTGGCCACACTCCTGACCGCCGTGGTGGTCGGCAGCTGCGTCGGCTTCCTGCCGCACAACTGGTTTCCCTCGAAGATCTTCATGGGCGATTCCGGGGCCATGCTGATCGGCCTGCTGATGGCCTCGGCCGGCGTCGTCTCCACCGGCCAGATCAGCTCCGGCCTCTACGACCGGGCCAATGGTATCCCCACCGTCATCCCCATCCTGTTGCCGTTCGCAGTACTGTTCCTGCCGCTGCTGGACCTGGGCCTGGCGGTTGTGCGGCGAACCGCACTGGGCCGTTCGCCGTGGTCTGCGGACCGCGGACACCTGCACCACAAACTCCTGGACATCGGATACTCGCACCGCGGCGCCGTCGTGCTGATGTACTTGTGGACCTGCATTCTTGCCTTCGGCGGGCTCGCCTTCGCGATTTTCCCCTGGCACATAGTCCTCGCCGTCGATCTGGCCGCCGCGGCGATCATGGCCGTGGTGACTGCCTGGCCGTACCTGCGCCAGCGGGGACCGCGGCAGATGGCCCGCACTCCCGAGTAGCCCGGCATGCAGGAGGATCCTGCTCTGACGCGCTTTACCGAATAATTTCTATCTAATGTAGAATTCAGTGGCGGTGCTTCGCCGCCCACCTTGACCAGCCTCACGCCAGCGACGATTGGGATCTCATGACCTCCAACGCCGAACCGGGACCCGCTTCCGGCAACGGACCCGTTGGCGTCTCTGGCCCCACAAAATCCCTGTGGCTCAGACTGCTGGCCATGAGCTCCGCAGTCTCCGCCGCCGCCCTGGTGCTGACCGGCATCGCCGCATTCATCTTCAACGGCGCCCTGGGGTTCTGGTCCGCCCTCTTCGGGGGAGCGCTGGTGATGGCGTTCTTCGCCATCAGCCTGGCGGTGGGCCACTTTGTCGGCCGCAACAACCCCTCCGGAGCGATCGGACTGTTCGTCGCGACGTACTTCGTCAAGGTTGTCGGCTTTGCCGTGGTCCTCTTCGTCATCGGGGCTCCGGCCTGGCTGCACGGCCGCTGGTTCCTGATCGGCGCCGTCGTGACCGTGGTGCTTTGGCAGGCTGCCGAAATTTACGGTTTCAGCAAGGCGAGGCTCCAGATTTACAACGACCCCGAAACCCGAAAAGACGGCACCGATGTTTAGCCGCAAAGCCGGACGCATACCAAATAACAAGTCAGTCAAAACACCTAAAACTACAGCCGGTGCCCCCGGTGTATCGACGGATGGCAGCGACGGCGGATACAACGCCGGGATCGCCGTCTTCAGCTACATTGTTGGCGGAATCATCGTCTGGAGTTTGATAGGGTGGGGACTGGATAATCTGTGGGGAACCCGCTGGATTGTGCTCGCAGGCGCTCTGCTTGGAGCTGCGGGAGGGTTCTATCTTTCTCATATGCACGGCCTCACCAGTAACAGAACTTCAGCTGGTGACGGCAATGCTGCACGTGGCCCGTCCCAGGACGAGGAACAGTAATGCCAAATAATTTTACAGGGGGAGAGGCGGGCACCAATGTCGCCGGTCCCCGCCCAACGCCCAATGATGGACACTGCAGAGAGGAAACGCGTTGATCGCGCTTGCGCTCCCGGCCCAAGATTCAGGAACCTTCACGCCTCCTGGAATTGAAGAACTTCACCTGCCGGCTATCATCCCCTGGGGTGCGGCCGAAGGATTTTCCAAGCAGATGCTGCTGGTAATCCTGTCGGTTGTCATTATCGCTACATTCTTTGTGATCGCTGCGCGGAAGCAGCAGCTCGTTCCCGGCAAGCTGCAGTTCGCAGGCGAGGCCGCCTATAGCTTCGTCCGCAACGGCATCGCCAAGGACATCATCGGCGGCCGGGACTTCATGAAGTATGTCCCGCTGCTGTTCAGCCTGTTCTTCTTCATCCTCGTGAACAACATCTACGGTGCAATCCCGCTGATCCAGCTTCCGACCTTCTCGCACGTCGGCGGAGCCTACGTGATGGCAGCGATCGTGTATGTCACCTGGATCGGCATCGGCATCAAGCGGAACGGCCTGAAGTACTTCAAGCTCGCGACAGTTCCTTCCGGTGTGCCGTTCTACATCCTCCCGATCGTCGTCCCGATCGAGATCATCTCCAACTTCCTGGTCCGCCCGGTCACGCACAGCCTCCGTCTGTTCGCCACCATGCTGGCCGGCCACTTGATCGTGATGATCTCCGGTGCGGGCATCGAATTCCTCGTGATGCAGGAAAGCGTTCTCCTCAAGGGCGCGTCCGTACTCGTCCTTGGCGGCGCCATCGCCATGTACATGCTCGAAGCACTGATCATGGTGCTGCAGGCCTACGTGTTCACGCTGCTGACCGCGATTTACATCGAGGGCGCGCTCCACGCCGACAGCCACTAGGCACAACGCCAAAAGGCGCTGCGCCAGGGGCACAACGCCAAAGGCACAACATAGTCTTCCCCTCTAGGGGATGAAGCAAACCAAACAACCTGCCACATGGGTGGCATCTTGAAAGGAACAAAAAATGGAAGGCTCCATCAACGGCTCCCTCAACCTCGTCGGCTACGGCCTCTCCGCCATCGGCGGTGGTATCGGTGTGGGTCTCGTGTTCGCTGCCTACATCAACGGCGTGGCACGTCAGCCGGAAGCCCAGCGCGTCCTGCAGCCGATCGCATTCCTCGGCCTTGCGCTGACTGAAGCCCTCGCCATCCTTGGCCTGGTCTTCGCGTTCGTTCTCAAGTAAACAGAACAACCGAAAATCCAGAACCGAGTAGATAAGGACGGGTGAAATATGAATCAAGCGATCATCTCAGCCGCCACCGAAGGCGGTACTAACCCCCTCGTTCCCAATCCTTGGGAGATGCTTGTCGTCTTCGCCGGCTTTGCTCTCCTCATGTTCATCGTGGTCAAGTACGTTGTCCCGATGTTCGAGAAGACCTTTGCAGAGCGGGCCGAGGCCATTGAGGGCGGCATCGCCAAGGCCGAAAAGGCCCAGGCCGAAGCCTCCGCAGCACTCGAAGAGTACAAGCAGCAGCTCACGGAAGCCCGCACCGAAGCCAACCGCATCCGCGAGGAAGCACGCGCCGAAGGCGCCCAGATCCTTGCAGAGCTGAAGGAGAAGGCGGCTGCCGAGTCTGCCCGCATCACCGCGCAGGCCCACACACAGATCGAATCCGAGCGTCAGGCGGCCGTTGTGTCGCTCCGCGCGGAGGTCGGCACGCTGGCCACGACGCTGGCGAGCCGCATTGTCGGCGAGGCTCTGAGCGACGATGCACGGTCGGCCCGAGTGGTGGACCGCTTCCTGGCAGATCTGGAGAACCAGAACGCGGGTGTAGCTAAGTAATGGCAGGTGTATCGAGCGAATCGCTGGCAGCTGCGCTGGCGGCCCTGGAGGCCAAGCTTCCCACCGCGTCGCTGCAGTTGGCAAAGGAACTCTTCGGAATCCTGGGAACGGTGGACAGCTCGGCCGGCTTGCGCCGCGCCTTGACTGACCCGTCCCGCAGCGGTGACGAAAAGTCGGCGCTGGTCAAGCAGCTCTTCAGCGGGAAAGTATCCGCTGACGCTGTTGAAATCGCGGCCGGACTGGCCAGCTCCCGCTGGGCATCGGCACGGGATATCGGCGATGCACTCGAGACTCTTGCCGCTTCGGTGGTCATCGCTGTTGCCGAGAACAAGTCGGCCGTCTCTGCCTCCGGGCTCACCGGACTTGAATCGCTGGAGAACGATCTGTTCTCCTTCAACCAGGCCGTTGAGTCCAGCCACGAGGTCCAGCGTGCTCTGTCCGAGCCGCAGGCCAGCCCGGCCGCCAAGGTGACCCTCGCCGAGAAGCTCGTACCTGGTGCGAGCGAGGAAGCGAAAGTCCTGATCGGACAGGCCGTCACGGCTCCGCGCGGGCTCAAGGTCACCAGGCTGGTTCGCCGTTTCGCCGAGCTTGCCGCCAAGCGCCAGCAGCGCTGGATTGCAACGGTCAACGTCACCCGTCCGCTGTCGGAGACACAGACCAGCCGTCTGCAGACCGGGCTGAACGCCCTTTACGGGCGCGAGCTCAAGATCAACATGAACGTTGACCCGGCACTGATCGGTGGCATCCGGATCCAGGTAGGTGACGAAGTGGTTGACGCTTCGGTCGCCGGCCGCCTGGGCCAGCTCCAGCGTCAGCTTGCTTAGCTAAGCCGGACAAGCACAAACCTAACGACAAGAAACCCCGGTCATCGTGAGCAACGATGATCACGAAAACAGGAGAGCAGGGACTGCAGATGGCCGAATTGACCATCAACGCCGACGACGTCCGTAATGCGTTGAACGAGTTCGCGGCGTCCTACGAACCCGGAAACGCAGAGCGCGTAGAGGTCGGCCGTGTAACAACCGCAGGTGACGGCATCTGTCGTGTTGAGGGCCTTCCCTCGGTCATGGCGAACGAGCTGCTTCGCTTCGAAGACGGCACCCTGGGCCTGGCCCAGAACCTCGACGTCCGCGAGATCGGCGTCATCATCCTCGGTGACTTCACCGGAATCGAAGAAGGCCAGGAAGTCCACCGCACCGGACAGGTTCTGTCCGTGCCGGTTGGCGACGCCTTCCTCGGCCGCGTGGTTGACCCGCTGGGCCAGCCCATCGATGACCTCGGCGAGATCAAGGCCGAGACCACCCGTGCCCTGGAACTCCAGGCACCCGGCGTGACCCAGCGTAAGTCGGTTCACGAGCCGATGCAGACCGGACTCAAGGCTATCGACGCCATGATCCCGATCGGCCGCGGCCAGCGTCAGCTGATCATCGGTGACCGCCAGACCGGCAAGTCCGCCATTGCCATCGACACGATCATCAACCAGAAGGCCAACTGGGCTTCCGGCGATGTCACCAAGCAGGTGCGCTGCATCTATGTAGCCATCGGCCAGAAGGCATCCACGATCGCGGCTGTCCGCCAGACCCTGGAAGACAACGGCGCACTGGAATACACCACGATCGTGGCTTCCCCCGCGTCCGACCCCGCAGGCTTCAAGTACCTGGCACCGTACGCCGGCTCGGCTATCGGCCAGCACTGGATGTACGGCGGCAAGCACGTCCTCATCGTGTTCGATGACCTGTCGAAGCAGGCCGAGGCCTACCGTGCAGTGTCACTGCTGCTCCGCCGCCCGCCGGGACGCGAAGCCTACCCGGGCGACGTCTTCTACTTGCACTCCCGCCTGCTGGAGCGTTGTGCCAAGCTCTCCGACGAGCTCGGTGCAGGCTCGATGACCGGCCTGCCGCTGATCGAGACCAAGGCGAACGACGTGTCCGCCTACATCCCGACCAACGTCATCTCCATCACCGATGGCCAGATCTTCCTGCAGTCGGACCTCTTCAACGCCAACCAGCGCCCCGCTGTGGACGTCGGTGTGTCCGTCTCCCGTGTTGGTGGCGCCGCCCAGGTCAAGTCCATGAAGAAGGTCTCCGGTACCTTGAAGCTGGAACTGGCCCAGTACCGCGACATGCAGGCCTTCGCCATGTTTGCCTCGGACCTCGACGCCGCATCGCGCCAGCAGCTGACCCGTGGTGCACGCCTGATGGAACTGCTCAAGCAGGGCCAGTACTCGCCGTTCCCGATCGAGAACCAGGTTGTCTCCATCTGGGCCGGCACCAACGGCCACCTCGACGAGGTTCCGGTTGAAGACATCAACCGCTTCGAGACCGAGTTCCTGGAGCACCTCAAGCACAAGTCCTCCATCCTGACGACGCTGGYCCAGACCAACGTCATGGACGATGACACCGCTGAAGCGCTGAAGACCGCAATCGTGGACTTCAAGAAGGGCTTCTTCGGCGAGGGAGACAACCTCCTGGTCGGTGCGGGGCACGAGGAGCACGCCCCCATCGGCGAGGATCAGGTCGACCAGGAAAAAATCGTCAAGCAGAAGCGCTAGTTTCGCTGGCAGGGACTGCCGGGACCCGCACGGGTTTCGGCAGTCCCGGCCATCGGGATCTTAGGAAAGGATAAGTATGGGAGCCCAGATCCGGGTCTACCGCCAGAAGATCAGCTCGACGACGTCGATGCGCAAGATCTTCAAGGCGATGGAACTGATCGCTACCTCGCGCATCGGCAAGGCCCGCGCACGCGTAGCAGCTTCACTGCCTTACGCGAACGCGATCACGCGTGCCGTTTCTGCTGTCGCAAGCCAGAGCGAAATCGACCACCCCCTGGTCACCGAGCCGGCGCAGATCCGCCGGGCCGCCGTCCTGGTTATCACCTCGGACCGTGGCCTCGCGGGGTCTTACTCGGCGAGCATCCTCAAGCAGGCCGAAGGCCTCAATGAGCTGCTCCACGCGGAAGGTAAGGAAGTCAAGACGTTCCTGGTCGGCCGCAAGGCGCAGGCGTACTTCGACTTCCGGAACCGTGAATACGCTCGCGTATGGACCGGCAACACGGATGCACCGGAGTTTGCGACCGCGCGGGAAGTCAGCGAAGCATTGCTGGCTGATTTCGCTACCGCCTACGAAGAGGGCGGCGTCGACGAAATCCACGTCGTTTACACCCGCTTCAAGTCGATGGTGACCCAGGAGCCGACGGTCGTTCGTCTGCTGCCGCTCGAGGTCGTCGAAGAGAAAGCCGCGTCCGAATCGGACCTGCTTCCCCTCTACGAATTCGAGCCGGAAACGGAGCAGGTCCTCGATGCCCTGCTGCCGCGCTACATCGAATCACGTATCTTCGCCGCCATGTTGCAGGCAGCAGCTTCCGAGCTCGCAGCCCGCCAGCGCGCGATGAAGTCCGCCGGCGACAACGCGACGGATCTCATCAAGAAGTACACGCGTCTGCGCAACACTGCCCGCCAGGCTGAAATTACGCAGGAGCTTTCCGAAATCGTTGCCGGTGCCGACGCGTTGTCCGCGTCCTAGCCAGCACGAGCCCGGATCCAGCTGTACCTGCACCAAAGAATAAACTTAACCCCACGCCATCTACTGAGTGAAGTGAGAGAGATGACTGCCACTGCTACCGATCACGTAGCCGCAACGTCCGGTGCTACCGGTCGTATTGCACGTGTTATTGGCCCGGTTGTCGACGTCGAATTCCCGGCTGACGCAATCCCCTCGATTTACAACGCACTCACCACCGAGATCACTCTCAACGGTGAGACCCGAACCGTCACGTTCGAGGTTGCCCTGCACCTGGGCGACAACCTCATCCGTGCTATCTCCCTCCAGGCCACCGACGGACTTGTCCGCGGTACCAACGTTGTAGACACCGGCGGCCCGATCACCGTGCCCGTGGGCGACGGCGTCAAGGGTCACATCTTCAACGTGCTGGGCAAGCCGCTGGACGTCGACGAGTCCGAGATCCAGGCTTCCGACTACTGGCCGATCCACCGCAAGGCTCCCGCCTTCGCGACCCTGGAAGGCTCCACCGAGATGCTGGAGACCGGCATCAAGGTGATCGACCTCCTCACCCCGTACATCAAGGGTGGCAAGATCGGTCTGTTCGGTGGTGCCGGCGTCGGCAAGACCGTGCTGATCCAGGAAATGATCACCCGTGTTGCCCGCAACTTCGGTGGCACCTCGGTGTTCGCCGGTGTCGGCGAGCGTACCCGTGAAGGTAACGACCTCTGGGTCGAAATGGAAGAGGCCGGCGTCCTGAAGGACACCGCCCTTGTATTCGGCCAGATGGATGAGCCGCCGGGAACGCGTCTGCGCGTGGCACTGTCCGCCCTGACCATGGCGGAGTACTTCCGCGATGTGCAGAACCAGGACGTGCTGCTCTTCATCGACAACATCTTCCGCTTCACCCAGGCAGGCTCCGAGGTTTCCACCCTCCTCGGCCGCATGCCGTCGGCTGTGGGCTACCAGCCCAACCTGGCTGACGAGATGGGTCTCCTCCAGGAGCGCATCACGTCCACCAAGGGCCACTCCATCACCTCGATGCAGGCCATCTACGTTCCCGCAGATGACTACACCGACCCGGCTCCGGCCACGACCTTCGCACACCTCGACGCGACCACGGAACTTTCCCGTGAAATCGCCTCCCGTGGTCTGTACCCGGCCGTTGACCCGCTGACGTCGACCTCCCGCATCCTGGATCCGCAGTACATCGGACAGGCCCACTACAACACGGCCGTCCGCGTCAAGCAGATCCTGCAGAAGAACAAGGAACTTCAGGACATCATCGCCATCCTCGGCGTTGACGAACTCTCTGAAGAAGACAAGATCGTCGTGTCGCGTGCACGCCGCATCCAGCAGTTCCTCTCGCAGAACACCTACACCGCCAAGCAGTTCACCGGCGTCGAGGGCTCCACAGTATCCATCAAGGACACTGTTGAAGGCTTCACCGCGATCTGCGACGGCGAACTTGACCACGTTGCAGAGCAGGCGTTCTTCAACGTCGGCGGCCTGGACGACGTCGAGCGCCAGTGGGCCAAGATCCAGGAACAGACCAAGTAATATGGCTGAGCTTGAGGTTGAGATTGTCGCAGCGGATCACTTCGTGTGGTCCGGAGCGGCCAAGATGGTCAAGGCCCGCACCAGCGATGGTGAAATCGGAATCCTGCCCGGCCACTCGCCCCTGCTGGCGATTCTGGCCGAAGGTGAGCTGGCAATCGAGCCGGTGTCCGGTGACCGCATCTCTGTAGCCGTCGACGGGGGATTCTTCTCCGTTGACAACAACAGGGTGGTCATTGTTGCTGACAACGCCCAAATGGGCGAAGCGGCTACTGCGGGGATCCGCTAGCACGACCTTGATGAACAGTATTGGTTTGCCGTTCATCGTCCTGGCAACTGCGTTTGCGTTGCTGGTATTTGCACTGTGCCTCATGGGGGTGCGCCGCTTCAATCTGCGGCGCGCCCTCGGCACGGTGGACGCCTCCATCTGCACGGCTGGAAAAAGCTGGCAGATGGGGGTTTGTCGTTATCAGGACAACGACCTCGAGTGGTTCCGCCTGGTCTCACTCAGCGTCCGTCCCAAGCACACCTTCCGGCGCAGCTCGCTGGAGCTCCTTGGCCGGCGCAAGCCCACCGAATCCGAGCTCCTCAAGGTCCAGCCCGACGCGGTGATCGTGGAGCTCCGCTACGAGGGGCAGCAGGTCCTTCTCGCGATGCGCTTCGATGCCTACACAGGATTGTCATCCTGGCTTGAGGCCGGACCGGTCATCGGCGTCGGCACCTGGCGCTAGCCCCGGTGGACTACCTTGACAGCCTCCGCCTGGTCGACGGCCCGGTGGTGTGGCTTGCGTGGGCCGCCGGTGCGGCAGGCCTGGCCTACCTCCTCTGGCACGCCGCCCTGCGGCACCCGGGTTTCCGGCACACCGCTTCTGGGCACATCAGGCGTCGCCTGCCCGGTGCGGCCGTCGTCGTCGCTGCCGTGACCCTACTCGCCGCATTGCTCGTCGCGGCCGTGCACTGGTTCCTGATCTACGCCATCACGGTCTTCCCCGCCGAACTGCCTGGGGAGACCCTCGTCTGGTCCCAAGTTGGCGTCGGCGCCCTGCTCCTGTGGATCATGTGCCTGTTCGGTCTCCGGGTCCGCGGACGCAGCCGCACCAAACCTTGGCGTTCAGGCGCCGCAGCCACGGCCGCCTTTCTGGCCGTCCTCGCGCTTGCCGCTGTACAGATCAACATCTACTTCGGCCTGAACCACACCGTCGGCGATCTCACCGGAACGGCAGTAGCCCGGATCAAGCCGCTCGAGGCCGGCCTGACGCGCGCGGCCGGCGGCCCGGCCTCCACCGGGCTCGCCCACTGGCAGGCACCTGCCCACCTTCCCGACGGCGTCATCCGCAAGGCGGTCATCCCCGGCACGATCTCCGGCTTCCAGAGCCGGGACGCCTACGTCTATCTCCCGCCGGCCTACCAGAGTTCCCCCCGGCCCGCGTTGCCGGTGCTGGTACTTTTTTCCGGCCAGCCGGGCAGCCCCGCCGACTGGCTGACCGGCGGCGCACTCCGGATCCGGCTGGACCGGTTCGCTGCGCAGCACGGCGGGGTGGCGCCCGTGGCGGTGGTGGTCGATCCCAACGGCTCGCCGACGGCAAACACACTGTGCCTCGACAGCCGGATTGCCCAGGCGGACACCTTCCTGGCGCGGGACGTGCCGGACTGGATCAACCGCACGCTCGACGTCGACCCGAACCCCCGGCAGTGGGCCGCGGGCGGCTTCTCGTTCGGCGGCACCTGTGCCATGCAGATGGTGACGCGGCATCCCGACGTCTACAGCGCGGCGCTGGCCTTCTCCAGCGAGGACGAGCCGGCCCTCGCGAAGGAGCGCGCCAAGACCATCGAGGCCTCCTTCGGCGCCGACGCCGAGGCCTTCGACCGGCTGACCCCGCTCCGCGTCATGGCGGAAAACCGCTTCGACGGCCACGGCGTGTACTTCGCCGCAGGAGACCACGACCCGGAGTTCACCGGCTACATGGACGTGCTCTCCGACGCGGCACGCCGCGCCGGGTTCACGGTCGAAACACACCGGATCGCCAACGCGGGGCACTCCTGGGACACAGCATCCAACGGCCTGCCCGGCGGCCTGGACTTCCTGGCCCGGCGCTGGGGGATCTCGCCATGAGCCAGACCAAAAACGGCAGCACGCGGACGGCAACGGGCCCGGGGCCGGAGGGCCCGTTGCTGGGCGTCTGGCGGCAGGGGATGCGCCAGACGCTGGCGCACTTCCGCGCCGTACCCTTCACCCTGGCGGTCCTCGCGACCTTCCTGGCCGTCGGTGCCGTCACGGGCAGCTTCCTGTCCGGGCCGCCGAACGCCCTGCTGCCCATCGCCTCCGTCAACGCTCCGGGGCTGAGGGCGGGTCACTGGTGGTCCCTGTTCACGTCACTGTTCTTCGCCACCAATCTGCTGGCCTACCTCGCCGCATCACTGATGATCCTCCTGCTTCTGGGCCTCGCTGAACGGCATCTGGGGACGCTGCGGACGGCCGTGTTCTTCTTTGCGGGCCAGTTCGCGGCTGTGACCGTGTTCCTGCTGATCACCCAGCTGGCCCGGTATATCGGCGACGGCTGGCTCGGCCTCATGGTCAATGCCCGGCTGATCGGCCCCTACGCCGCCGTCCTTGCCGTGGCCCTGGCCGCCAGCGGGCTGCTGCCCACTTTGTGGCAACGGCGGCTGCGGACCGCCGTCGTGTCCGCGTCGCTGCTGCTGGTGCTCTACGTCGGGCATCCCGAGACGGTGGTGGGGCTCGCCGGTGCCCTCGCCGGCCTGGCCGCGGGCTGGTGGATCCAGGGCGACCGGGGGACCCTGCACCGCCACCGTTCGACGGGACGCGAAACGCGCAACCTGTTGGCGCTCACGGTCGCCATCTTCGCGGTGGGACCGATCCTCACGGCAGCTGTCAGCAGCCCCACCGGGCCCCTGGCCTTGTTGCGTGACGTCGTGCTGAACCCGCTGCCCACACTGAGCCAGCTGGAGGAAAACTGCGGCGGGACGGTTGATGTCAGCTGCCTGGAGGCCGGCCGGGCCGGATTCGCCGGTCCGCTGGGCCTCGCGCTGGCGGTGGTCCCGGTGGTCCTGCTGTTGATCTGCGCGGACGGCATGCGGCACGGCCGCCGCCTGGCCCTGCGGATCGCCATCATCGTCCAGCTCGGCGTTACAGCCCTGGCCGCCGTGTACCTCGCCCTGTTCGCCCGCATTCCGCACTATCCCAACCGGCCGCACACGGCCGTGATGGGCTCCGGCTTCGTCCACGTCCTTCCGCTCGTGGCCGTTCCGCTGCTGCTCGTTGTGCTGCTCTGGCTGAACCGCCGGCAGTTCCGGGTGGAGACGGCACCGCGGGCCCGGGGGATCCTGGGCATCGTGGTAGGCGGGACGTGGCTGGGGCTCGCCGGAGCCTACGCGGTGGCGTGGCTGGCGGCCGGCGGGATGGACCGCGACGGGGGAGTGCTGGGCCTCGCCGCGGAACTCGCCCGGCAGTACCTGCCGCTGCCCATTCCCGGCGCCTACAGCAGGCTCTTCCAGAACCGGTACGCCGTCGAGTCCTTTCTGTTCGCCTATGCCGGCATCATCTTCTGGGGAGTGGCCCTGGCCGCGGTCTGGCTGGTCCTGCGGCGGCGGCTGCACGGTACCGGGATGAACAGTACCGACGTCGGCTTCGGGGACCGGGACACGGCCCGTGACCTCATCCGCCAGGGCGGAGACTCGCTGTCCTGGATGGCGCTCTGGGAACCGAACAAATACTGGTTCACGCCGGACCGGCGCGGCGGGGTGGCCTACCAGCAGCACGGCAACGTGGCCCTGACGCTGGCGGGCCCCTTCGGACCCGCTGCCCTCCATGAGGAGACCGCGGCGGGTTTCATGCGCTATTGCGCCGAGCACGCCCTGATCCCGTGTTTCTACTCCTGCACCGCCGACCTGTGGCCGATGCTCCGGGCCCGCGGGTTCCGCCGGGTGGCCGTGGCCCAGGAAACCAGGCTCGCCGTGCGGGAACTCGAGTTCAAGGGCAAGGAATGGCAGAACGTCCGTACCGCGCTGAACCGTGCCGCGAAGACCGGCGTCGAAGCCGTGTGGGGGCGCTACAGCGAATTCCCGGCCCCGCTGCGGGCCCAGCTGAGCGAGGTCTCCGAGGAATGGGCGGCGCAAAAGCACGTGCCGGAGATGGGCTTCACGCTCGGCGGCATCGACGAGCTCGACGACGACGAAGTGCTGTGCTGCCTGGCGGTGGACGCCGCCGGACAGGTGCAGGGTGTCACGAGCTGGCTGCCGGTGTACCAGGACGGACAGCTGGTGAGCTGGACCCTGGACTTCATGCGCCGGCGCGGAGACGCGTTCCCTGGCGTCATGGAGTTCCTCATTGCCTCCGCCGTGCTGGAACTCAAGCGCACGGTCGAGGTCATCTCCCTTTCCGGCTCGCCGCTGGCGAAGGACCGTGCCGCAGACGACGCGGCCCGGCGCTGCGACGCCGGGGACGCTGCTGGAGATCCCGCTGGGGGCACTGCCGAGAGTCCTGCCGGAGCCGCTGCCGGGGGCGGCGATGCCGGGCCTGAGGGGCTGGCCGGGATCCTGGACGTGGTGGGCCGGGCCCTGGAACCCATCTATGGCTTCCGCTCGCTGGCAACGTTCAAGTCGCGCTTTAAACCGGACTACCGCACGCTTTACCTCTATTACCAGGATCCGCTGCAATTGCCCGCGATGGGCCGGGCACTGAGCCGCGCGTATCTTCCCGGGCTGTCCGTCCGGCAGAGTGCACGTCTGCTGCGCACCCTGGTGCGTTAGCCGGCCGGGTCCGGCGGTTATTGCCCGGCGCGCCTGGCGCGGATCCGGGCCCTGCCGTAAACGCATTCGCGCGGCCGTGCAATTCGGATGAACAATATCGCTTGACCAATAGAGGCGTGGCCAAAAGGCGAAGACCTGAAACGCCGCGGCCAACAATGCACAAAAAATGATCCCCGGCACAAATGCCGGGGATCATTTTGGTGCCGGGAATGCCCTAAAGCACTTCCTGACGAGAGACTAGACCAGCGTTACGCCGGTAGCCTGGGGGCCCTTGGCGCCCTGGCCGATCTCGAACTGAACACGCTGGTTCTCGTCGAGGGTCTTGAAGCCACCGGTCTGGATCTCGGAGTAGTGAACGAAGACATCGCCATCGGAGTCATCCGGGGTGATGAAGCCGAAGCCCTTTTCTGCGTTGAACCACTTGACGGTTCCCTGTGCCATTTGTTTCTCCTCATTGTGGATCTGAATAAGTCCGGCGCACTTCACACCGCACTTGGTCACTCTGCGAGAAGAACCTTTGGCAACGGACCGGATTCCCGAACCGTGGCTGCAGGAGCTTCACGCTCGCAACATGTCTTGCGAGCATGAATAACACCTACACAAAGACTTGTATAAGAATTTCATGACACTTGCGTCAGGTCAACGGGCGAGCGGGAGAAATGCATAAATTTTGTGCAAAGAACCGCTTAACGCGAATCGCTGCCGCGGAAAGACTGCCGCAGGGCGCTTAGAAGAGCCTGGATTCGCTGTCGTCAACGCCGCGCATGGCGTCGTAGTCAAGGGTCACGCAGTCAATTCCGCGGTCCTTGGCGAGGACTTTGGCCTGCGGCTTGATCTGCTGGGCGGCGAAGATTCCCCGGACCGGAGCCAGCAGCGGGTCCCGATTCAGCAGTTCCAGGTACCGGGTGAGCTGCTCGACGCCGTCGATGTCGCCGCGCCGCTTGAGCTCAATGGCCACGGTGGCCCCATCCGCGTCCCGGGCCAGGATGTCCACGGGGCCGATCGCCGTGAAGTACTCGCGGCGGATCAGCGAGAACCCCGTGCCAAGCAATTCGATCTGGGCGGCCAGGAGCCGCTGGAGGTCCGCCTCGACGCCGTCCTTGATCAGGCCAGGGTCCTGGCCCAGTTCGTGGGACGTGTCGTGCAGCTGCTCATGAATATTGATAATGAGCCGGTCATCGGTCTTGGCCGACTGGACCGTCCACTGCTCGACGACGCCAACCTCGACGTC
The DNA here is from genome assembly GCF_056401435.1 of Arthrobacter sp. P4_F10. Classification (NCBI taxonomy): domain Bacteria; kingdom Bacillati; phylum Actinomycetota; class Actinomycetes; order Micrococcales; family Micrococcaceae; genus Arthrobacter; species Arthrobacter sp. P4_F10. Next base: position 201,634 of record NZ_JBFUJJ010000002.1, on the reverse strand, counting down.
GACCTCATCCGGGGTGGAGACGCGCAAAGACGCAGGAGGGCTCATCCAGTTCAGGGGCTTGTAGGATCCGCCGTCGGAATGGACCAGGACCGAGCCATCGGCCTTGACCAGCAACAGCCTGGTGGCCAGCGGGAGGTGGGCTTTGAGGCGGCCGACGTAATCAACGGAGCAGCGGGCTATGACTAAACGCACCCGGTCCACTCTACCGTCTGTGCGGGGGTCCCCGGGCTGGGGCGGCGGGACGGCGGGGCTGCAGCTCAACCGGTGCCGCGGCGGTGACGCAAAGACTGGCAGCCGGTCTGGGGCAGAATGGAGGCATGCCCCGTTCCAACCGACCCCGCCGCGCCAGTTCTGCAAAGACAGGCTCCGGCAAGAGCGCAGCGCCGGGAAAGGGCAAAGCCCCCGGGGCCAAACACGGCCCGGCGCCGGAGCTCGATCTGGAGCGCGCCCGCTCAGGTTTCGCCCGGCGGGAAAGCGCGCCGGACGGTGAATGGATGGTCCGCCCCATCACCGCCAGCCGCGCCGAGAAGACCTACATCTGCCCGGGCTGCTCCACCGCCGTACTGCCGGGGATCGCCCACCTGGTGGTCTGGTCCGAGGACCACCTCTTTGGCGCCGCCGCGGGTCTCGCCGAGCGCCGCCACTGGCATACCAACTGCTGGACCTCACGGAGCTATCGGTATCGCTAAGCTGGTCAGCATGACTTTTGATCCCGCGTCGCACGTCTTCACCCAGCCGTCAGAGCCGACTGCCATCCGCGCGTCCACCGTCCTTCCGGCCCACCGCGAGAACGTCGAACTCCGTACCTCGGACGGACACCGGCTGGTGGGCGAGCTCGCCCTCCCGGAATCCGGCGAGATCAAGGCAACACTCATTACACTGCACCCGCTGCCGACGCACGGCGGCTTCATGGATTCACACGTCTACCGCAAGGCCTCCTACCGGCTGCCGGCCCTCGCCGGAATCGCCGTACTGCGCTTCAACACCCGTGGCACGTCTTCGCCGCGGGGGACCAGCGGAGGAGCCTTCGAGGAAGGCATCGGCGAGCGTCTGGACGTCGAGGCCGCCGTGCAGTTCGCCGTGGACCGGGGCCTGCCAAACCGGTGGCTCGTGGGCTGGTCCTTCGGCACTGAGCTTGCCCTCATGTACGGCGCCGCTGAGCCCGTCGCCTCGGAGATCGAGGGGGCTGTCCTGCTCTCGCCCCCGCTGCACCGGGCCACGGACGTGCACCTGAAGGAATGGGCCCGGACGGGCAAGCCGCTGAAGGTGCTGGTCCCCGAACACGACGACTACCTGCAGCCGGCTGATGCCGCCGCGAGGTTCGCGCTGGTACCGCAGGCGCAGGTGCTAGGGGTCGACGGCGCCAAGCACCTGTGGGTGGGGGAGAAGTACGCCGGGCGTGTGCTCAACGAGATCGTGGATGAGGTCATCCCCGGCAGCGCCGGAACAGTGCTTCCGCAGGAATGGGACGGACCGGTCGCCACGGCGCACTCCTGACCCGCCGGCGCCTGCCCGAAAAGGGAAATCCGCGCCGAAAAAGGACAGCCGCGCCGGGGATCCACGGTGCGGCTGTCCTTTTTCGGCGCGAAAACCGGCTGCCAGGGGGAACTGTCAGCGGCTGTCCTGGCGCGCGATGAGGATTTCTTTGACCAGCAGCATGATGGCCGCCGCGGTGGGAATAGCGATCAGGGCTCCGAGGACGCCCAGCAGACTGCCGCCGGCGATGACCGAGATGACGGCCACGGCGCCCGGCACCGCCACGGCTTTCTGCATGATCCGCGGCGAGATGAAGTAAGCCTCGAACTGGAGGTAGGCGAAATAGCAGATGGCGAAGACAAGCGCGGTCTGCCAGCCGGCGGTCAGGGCAACGAGCGTCACCAGGAACCCGGCAATCATGCCGCCCACCAGCGGGATGAACGCCAGCAGGGCCACGACGAACGCCAGTAGCGTGGCGAACGGTACGCCGATGATCGACATCACAATGAACGCGAACGTGGCGTTCAGCAGTGCGACGGCGGCCTGGCCGATCACGTAGTTGCCCACCGAACCGGTGATTTCCTCGGACAGGGCTTCAACCCGGGCCCGGCGCGAGCGCGGCGCGAGCCGGTAGCCCCATTTCTTCATCGCGGGAAGGGCGCCGAGGAAGTACAGGCTCAGGACCAGCACGATCAGTGCGCCGAACAGTCCGTTTGCCACGGTGGAGCCGAAGCCCACAACGCCGCCGAAGATGCCGCCCATGGCGTCCGGGTTGTTGACGAACTTCTCCAGCTCCTGGCTGATGCGGTCCCGGATGCCGAACTGGCTGTCAACGCTCCGGAAGAATTCCGAGTCAATGAAATCCTGGACCCACTTGGGCGCCTGCTGCACGATTTGCGTCACCTGCTGCACGATCGTGGGGATCAGGGTGGCGAAAAATGCGGCGACTCCAAGCGCCAGGGTGGATACGGACAGGAGGATGCCGGCGGCCCGGGGGACATTTCGGCGTTCGAGCCAGCGAACCACCGGGTCCAGCCCCAGGGTGATGAAGAGCGCCGTGATGATCCACAAGAGCAGCTGCGTCGTATTTGACCCGATCCAGTAGACCAGGAGGGCGAAGCCGACGCCGACCGTACCCATGAAGCCCATATACAGGGGGTGCTGGGCCGACATGCGCGGACCGGGACTGCCGAAGCGGGCCTCGGTCCCGGCCTCGGCCTCATGCTCCGGCGGCATCTCGAAGCGGATTCTCGGCTGGGCTCCCGGCAGGGGCTGGCGCAGGCGCCGGGCCGCGGACAAAAGGACATTCGCCGCGGCAACCCGGGGGCGGGAGGTTGCGGGCCGGGGGGTGGAGGCGGTTTGCTCGGGGCCGCGTTCCGGGCTGTCGGATTCCTGGGCTTCTTCTTGTCCGGCGGAGGACGAATCCGTATGTTCAGTCACTGCGTTGAATGCCCTTAATTCTCTGCGGCGCCACTGAGGCGGCGCTGGTGTGATGATCACCGCAAACACTATCAGCAGGCTTGTCAGCTCACGGGCGGGGACCCGGCGCGGGAGCCGCGGGCGGGGGTGTGCCCGGGCGCCGATCTGACTCGCGGGTAACAAAATGGTTACTATTGAAGCTAACTGTCCGCTGATGATTGGTAGTATTTTGCGTTTCAAGACTGCAGTCGCCCTGATGCTGCTTGGCCTCCTGACCCTGCTGGCCGGTATTGGCCAGAAGACGTTTTGGGCTCCCCCGGAGACGATTACGGCCACCGCTCCGACGGGTACGGCCGCGCCGCTGACCGTCTTCGATGAGAAGCTGAGGACGCTGCACCCCGGGACCGTGAAGATCCAAGTCAAGGGCGAGGGTGCCTTCCTGCTGGCCGCCGGGCGGCCCGACGACGTCGACGCCTGGGTGGGCAAGACGGCGCACAACACCGTCGCCGGCGTCTCGGAGGACGGCAAGTCGCTGCAGCTGACGCATACCGACGGCGACGCCGCCGCACCGTCTCCGGCCGGATCGGACCTTTGGGTCGCCACCGAGAACGCCAGCGGTGAAATGGACTACTCGTGGAACGCGCCGGCCGACGGCGACTGGTCCCTCCTCCTCGCGGCGGACGGCACCAAGCCCGCCCCGAGTTCCATCACGATGACGTTCCCGAACGACACCTCGACGCCCTGGGCCATTCCGCTCATGGTGCTCGGCGGCCTGCTGATCATCGCCGGCGCGGCGCTGCTGGTCCTCAAGCCGAAGTCACGCAACCGGACCGGCAACCCGACCGGCGGCAACCCGACCGGCGGCAACCCGACTGGCGGAGGCGGGGACGGCAGCGCGTTCGTCCGCCGCGCGCAGGCCAAGGCCGCGGCACGCCGCGCGGGACAGGGTTCGACGGCACCCGACGCTTCAGCGCCCGAGAAGACAGCATCCGAGCAGAAGAAGGGCTCCGGCACGGCGCGCCGTTCCGGCATCGTGGTGGCCGTGCTGACGGCCGCCGCCGTCGCCGGAACGTCGGTGGCCGCTCAGGCCAGCCAGACGCCCGCGCCGTCGCCGAGCGCACCGGCCGCCACACCCGCTGCCCCGGCCTCCAACAGCGCGGCCCCGGGCACTCCCAATGAGGACCAGACCGGCGATGCGCCGGTGCTGCTGGACGCCCAGTTCCGCCGCGTCCTGGAACAGGTTGCCGGTGCTGTCGATGCAGGAGACGCTGCCAAGGACGCCGCCAAGCTGGCGCCGCGCGTGGCTAAGTCCGAGCTCGAGGTGCGCACGCAGAACTACAAGGTCCGTTCGCAGGTCGGCTCCTACGAGGCCCGCATGCCTGTCCGCTCCATGAAGCTGCTGACCACGGTGGTCACCAACAAGCGCAGCTGGCCCCGCTCCGTCATGGCCGTGACGCAGGGCGAGGGCAACGTCGTCCCGCAGCTGCTGACCCTGACCCAGGCCTCCCCCCGGGAGAACTACAAGCTGGTCAGCAGTACGCCGCTGCAGCCCGGTGCCACCTTCCCGGCGATCGGGCGGGCCGGCACGGAGACGCTGGCATCCGCGGACAAGTCCGGACTCCTGTACAGCGGCGACGAAGCCCTCGCGGGGCTGGGTGACCGCCTGAGCAAGGCAGACTCCGCCTTCAAGGACAAGCTCGTCGAGGGCCAGTCCTCCCCGTACATCGCGGACACCCTCGCCTACCAGGCCGACGTCGTCAGTTCAGGCGTCAACGGCACCTTTGCCTTCACGCACAAGGTGGCCCCCGAGAACACTGTCGTGTTCCGCACCGCCGACGGCGGGGCACTGGTTCTGGGACGCCTGAACTTCTCCTTCGACGGCACTCCGAAGGCCGACGGCGACAAGCTCACAATCGGCGACGACGCGGCCGCCCTGGCCGGCGGCAAGGAGACCAGCACCGGCATGGTGCTGAACTTCGCCGAGTCGGTGGCTGTCTATGTTCCGCCGGCCGGTTCCAAGGATCCGATGAAACTCGTGGCCGCCACCCGGGGCCTGGTCGGGGCCGCTTTCAAGTAGCCCTCGCCGGCGGGCGCGGTGGCGCCGGGCAGGACTTCAATGGCTAGAGTGGAGCTATGACTACGCCAGCTTCCCGCCCGGTCCCGCCCGTTGCCGCCAGCCCGCTGAACCTGCGCGGCGCCGTCGATCTCTCCGCCTTGAAACAGCGGCAGGCGCCGGCCTCTCCGGCACCGGCCGCGCCCGGTCCTGCGGCCGYCGGCCCGGCCGGTTCTGCCGCAGGCCCCGCACCGGCAGCCGGCGCCGCCGACCACTCCGGCCGCCCGCTGCGCGTGGACGTGACCGAGGGCAACTTCCAGGAGCTCGTGGAGCTCTCGGCCCAGGTGCCAGTGGTGATCGCCCTCTGGGCCTCCTACTCGCCAGGCTCCGGCCAGCTGGTGGAGGTCCTCGAAGACATCGTCGAGAGCTACGATGGCCGGCTGGTCCTCGGGGCCGCGGACATCGACGTCTTCCCGGAACTTGCCCAGGCCTTCCAGGTCCAGGCCGTGCCGACCGCCGTCGCGGTCGTGAAGGGCCAGCCCGTTCCGCTCTTCCAGGGCGGCGCGGACGAACAGCAGGTACGCAGCCTGTTCGACGAACTCCTCAAGGTCGCGGCCGCCAACGGCGTGACCGGACAGATTGGCACCGGCGGTCCCGGCGGCGGGGAACCGGAGGCCCCGCCGCTGCCGCCGCTGCACCAGGCAGCGTTCGACGCGATCGAGGCCGGCGACTACGCTGCCGCGGCTGCCGCCTACCGGCAGGCCCTGAACGAGATGCCGGCCGACGCCGAGGCCAAGGCGGGCCTGGCGCAGGTGGAACTCATGGCGCGCCTGCAGACCTTCACGGGGCCCGAGGCAGATGCCCTCCGCCGGCTCGCCGCCGACGAGCCGGACAACCTCGAGGCCCAGCTCGGCGTTGCGGACTTGGATATCGCCGGCGGCCACATCGAGGACGGCCTCGGCCGGATCGTGACGTTCATTGGCCGGAACTTCGGCCCGGAACGGGAGACCGCCCGCGTCCGGCTGCTGGAACTCTTCGACGTCGTCGGCACCGGTGACGAGCGTGTCGCCAAGGCCCGCCAGGGACTGGCCCGGGTGCTGTTCTAGTGGGATCGGCACTCTTCGCGCCGCTGGAGCTGAGGTCCCTGCGGCTGCAGCACCGCGGCTGGGTGTCCCCGATGTGCCAGTACAGCTGCGAGCCCGGCACGGGCGAGGGGGTGCCCACCGACTGGCACCTCATGCACCTGGGCTCCTTTGCCACCGGGGGAGCGGCCCTCATCCTCACCGAGGCCAACTCCGTGAACGCCGCGGGCAGGATCAGCCCCCGCGACGCCGGCCTCTACAACGACCACCAGGCCGCGGCCTGGGAACGCATCACGTCCTTCGTGCACCGCCACGGCACCGCTGAGACCAAGATCGGCACCCAGCTGGCGCACGCCGGCCGGAAGGCGTCGTCCTACTGGCCGTTCTCAGGCAAGAAGGGCAGTGTGCCGGCCTCCGAGGGCGGCTGGGACACTGTGGGTCCCGGCACCGGCGCGTTCGACGGTTACGCGCCGCCCTCGGCGATGACGGAGGCGCAGATCGACGGCGTGATCGCCGACTTCGCCGCCGCCGCCGTGCGGGCCGTCGACGCCGGGTTCGACACGATCGAAATCCATGGCGCCCACGGCTACCTGCTGCACCAGTTCCAGAGCCCACTGATCAACGACCGCACGGACCGCTGGGGCGGGGACGAGGCGGGCCGGAACAGGCTCACGCTCGCTGTGGTGGACGCTGTCCGCGCGGTCATCCCCGACTCCATGCCGCTGTTGCTGCGGATCTCTGCCTCGGACTGGGCGCCGGGCGGGATCGAGGCCGAGGCCTCGGTCCGGATGGCCAGTGCCGCTGCGGAGCGCGGAGTGGACCTTGTGGACGTTTCCAGCGGCGGGGCCGTTGCCCACCAGCAGATTCCCGTGGGCCCCGGGTACCAGACCGGGTTCTCCGCCCGGATCCGGCGCGAAGCCGGGGTCAGGACCGGCACGGTGGGACTTTTGACCTCAGCCGGGCAGGCCGAGCACGCGGTGGCCACCGGCCAGGCCGACGGCGTGTTCATAGCCCGTGCCGCGCTGCGGGACCCGCACTGGTGGCTGCGCGCCGCGTTCGAGCTCGGCCATGACCTTGCGTGGCCGCCGCAGTACGAGCGGGCCATACCCCGGCATTTGTTTTAGACCGCCGGTGGCGGAGGCGGTTCGCGCGGGCGGAAACCTACGCCTTGCGGACGATCCTTTTCGCGCCGGCGGAGCGTTAGTCTGGCGTCATGACATTCCAGCCCCCGGTGCCGCCCGGCCCGTCCTCGCCGCCGGTTCCTGCCCTGTCCCTGCGCGGCCTCGCCAAGCGCTTCGGCGACAAGATCGCCGTCGACGGCATCAGCCTGGACGTCCCGGCCGGATCCTTCTACGGGGTGGTCGGCCCCAACGGCGCCGGCAAGACCACCACCTTGTCCATGGCGACGGGCCTGCTGCGCCCCGATTTCGGCACCGCGCTGGTCCACGGCGTCGACGTCTGGCAGCATCCGCTGGAGGCCAAGAAGCTGATGGGGATCCTGCCCGACGGCGTCCGGCTGTTCGACCGCCTCAGCGGCGAGCAGCTGGTCACCTACGCCGGCCTGCTGCGCGGGATGGACCGGGAGATGGTGGCGTCGCGGGTGGCGGAACTGCTCGCAGCGCTGGACCTGGGCAATGACGCCGGCACGCTGGTGGTGGACTACTCCGCCGGCATGACCAAGAAGATCGCGCTGGCCTCGGCGCTGATCCACGCACCACGGCTCCTGGTCCTCGACGAGCCGTTCGAATCGGTGGATCCGATCTCCGCGGCGAACATCCGCGACATCCTGGACCGCTACGTTGCCTCGGGCGGCACAGTCATCGTCTCCAGCCACGTCATGGACCTGGTCCAGCGCATGTGCGACCACGTCGCCGTCGTCGCCGGCGGCCGGGTCCTCGCCGCCGGCACCGTGGAGGAAGTCCGCGCCGGGGCCAGCCTCGAGGACCGCTTCGTGCAGCTCGTGGGCGGCCGGAACCATACGGAAGGGCTGGAATGGTTGCGCACCTTCTGAGGCTCAAGCTGACCCTGCTGCGCAACAGCGTCCGGCGCAGCCCGTGGCAGCTTGTGGGCCTCGGGATCGGCACCCTGTATGCCCTGGGAATCGTGGTTCTGCTTGCGGGCGGGCTGTTCGTCCTGCGCGGCCAGGAGATCGAGCTCGCGCAGACCGTGGTGGTCCTGGGCGGCGCGACGGCCCTGCTGGGCTGGGCCATCGTTCCGGTCGCGGTCTCCGCCGCGGACATGACCCTGGACCCTGCCCGCTTCACCACCTTCGCCGTGCCCATGCCGCAGCTGCTGGCAGGGCTGGCGCTGGGCGGCCTGATCGGCATTCCGGGCCTGGCAACCTCGCTGGTTGCCCTCGCCACGGTGGGCACCTGGTCCCGCAGCCTGCCGGCCGCGTCCGGCGCCCTGGTGGGTGCCGTGCTGGGCGTGCTGAGCTGCGTCGTGCTCTCCAAGGTCGTGACCACGGCCACCGCCGGCCTGGCAAGCTCCCGGCGCTTCAAGGACATCAGCGCCGTCGCCTTCCTCATCCCGCTCGTGCTCACAGGCCCCATCGTGGCGGGCATCGCGAGGGGAATCGCGGGTTCGGGCGATTTCCTGACCAGCCTGGCCCGGACACTGTCCTGGACGCCGGCCGGGGCGGCCTTCGCGCTCGGCGGCGACCTCGCCGCCGGCAACTACGCGGCCGCGGCCGTGAAATTCCTCATCGCCCTGGCCACACTGGCGGGCCTGGCCCTGGCGTGGAAGGTCCTGCTGCAGCGTGCCCTGGTGACCCCGCCCTACGCCGGGACCGCCAAGCGGCGGACCGGCGGCGCGGGCCTGTTCAGGCTGCTCCCGGCGACACCGGCCGCCGCCGTCGCCGCGAGGTCCCTGTACTACTGGCTGCGGGATCCCCGCTATGCCGGCGCGCTGGTGGTGGTTCCGCTGCTGCCCGTGCTGTTCCTGTTCCAAGGCAGCCAGAGCGGGTTCTACGGCCCGTTCCAGTTCGTCGGGCCGCTGACGGCCTTCCTTCTGGCCTGGTCCATTTCCTCGGACGTCTCCTATGACAGCACCGCGTTCGCCCTGCACGTGGCCACCGGTGTGCGCGGCGCCGACGACCGCCTCGGCCGGGCGCTGGCGTGCCTGAGCTTCGCGCTGCCCGTGGTCCTCATCTTCAGTGTCGGACCGTTCTTCTTCACCGGCGACTGGGACAAGCTGCCTGCAGTCCTTGGCCTCTCGCTCGGCGTCCTCTTCAGCGGTCTGGGCCTGGCCTCGGTGATCTCGGCGCGCTACACCGTGAGCGTCCCGCTGCCGGGAGACAGCCCGTTCAAGAAACCGCCGGGCAACGTGGCCCAGACCCTCGCCGTGCAGTTCGGCGGCATGGCCGTGCTGATGGTACTTGTGGCGCCCGAAGTGGCACTCGTGGCCGCACAGTACATCACCGGCAGCCCCGTGCCGGGCTGGATCACGCTTGTCCTCGGACCCGTGCTGGGCCTCGCGCTTTTCGCCACCGGCGTGCGGGCCGGCGGAGCATGGCTGGACCGGCGGGGGCCGGAGCTGCTGGCACAACTGGCCGTCAACCGCTGACGGGTGCATGCTGGGAGTGCCCGGACTCGAACGCCAGGTAAGCCAGGTAAAGGCAGGATCATGGAAGTTGTCATCCTTCCCGGAAGCAAGCAGATCGCGTCGCTTGCGGCGGACGCGGTGGAGGCCCTTCTTCGCCGCAAGCCCGACGCCGTGCTGGGCCTGGCAACCGGTTCCTCGCCGCTGCCGATCTACGGCGAGCTGGCCCTACGGCACGAGCGCGACGGCCTGGACTTCAGCCAGGTCCGCGCCTTCGCCCTGGATGAGTACGTGGGACTGCCCGCCGGCCACCCGGAGTCCTACCGGGAGGTGATCGCGCGCGAGTTCACCGCCCGCGTGAACATCAGCCCGGCCAACGTCCACGTGCCCGACGGCGCCGCGGCGGACATCCCGGCAGCCTGCCAGGAGTATGAAGACGCCATCCGCGCCGCCGGGGGAGTGGACCTGCAGCTCCTCGGCGTCGGAACGGACGGCCACATCGGGTTCAATGAACCGGGCTCGTCGCTGGCGTCCCGGACCCGGATCAAGACCCTGATCGAGCAGACACGCCGGGACAACGCACGGTTTTTCGGCAGCCTGGCCGCCGTGCCGCACCACGTCCTGACCCAGGGCCTGGGCACCATCCTGGATGCCCGCCACGTCATCCTGGTCGCCACCGGTGCGCAAAAGGCCCAGGCCGTCCGGGATCTCGCGGAGGGCCCCGTCGCCGCCATCTGTGCGGCCTCCGTACTGCAGCTGCACCCGCACGCCACCGTCCTCCTGGACGAGGCGGCGGCGTCGTCGCTGCGGCTGGCGGACTACTACCGCCACAGCTACGACCACAAACCTGCCTGGCAGGGCCTTTAGGCCCCGACGCCGGCATCCCGCAGGTCCGGCGGCGGACTTCCACCGGCTAAGATGGGTGTCATGACTAGCATGACCGATCCTCTCGAAAACGATCCGATGCGCGAGCTCTCCGGAGCCGGGACGTCTACGGCCACGATCGAGCGCGAGGAACTGCGCCAGGAAGTTGAGCCCGGTGACCGGGAGCGCTTCTCGCACTACGTGCGCAAGGAAAAGATCATGGAATCCGCGCTGACCGGTGACCCGGTCATCGCGCTCTGCGGCAAGGTCTGGACACCGGGCCGGGACCCCCAGAAGTTCCCCGTGTGCCCTGAATGCAAGGAAGTCTACGAGGGCCTGCGCCCCGGGAACGACGGCGGCAAGGGCTCCGGCGACAAGTAGCGGCAGTACGGCAAAAACGGAACAAGCAGGTTCCGTTAGCCGTCCCTGACGGCGTTTCTTCATGCTGGCGTGCCTTTGCGCCCCGATTTCCTGCTCTGTTGCTCTGCTGTCTTCCTGCTTGCCGGTCCATGCTGTCCGGGTACTTCCCTGTGCGGGATTCCGCCGGGTCCATCCGAAAAAGATTGGTGTTTTTGTGCTTAATTGGGTTTCTCCGTCGGCTGCAGCCATGCGCGGTTGGAGGGCGCCTCAATGACAGAGACACTTTTCGGCGGACCCACGCTTCCCCCCGCCTATCCCGAGCGGGCTGCCTGGGGCACCGCCCCCAAGCTGCGCGCCTGGCAGCAGGAGGCGCTGGACAGCTACTTCAGCATCCATCCCAAGGATTTCCTTGCTGTGGCAACCCCCGGCGCAGGTAAGACCACGTTCGCCCTGCGCGTGGCGTCCATGCTCATCGATTCCGGTGTGGTCAACCGCGTGACCATCGTGGCGCCCACTGACCACCTGAAGCGCCAGTGGGCCGACGCCGCGGCGCGGGTGGGCATCGCGATCGACCCGAACTTCAAGAACGCCGACGGCCAGCATGGCCGCGGGTTCATCGGCGTCGCAGTGACCTACGCCCAGGTGGCCAGTAAGCCCATGCTGCACCGCGCCAAGACCGAGGCCGCCCGCACGCTGGTGATCCTGGACGAAATCCACCACGGCGGCGAGGCGCTGTCCTGGGGCGACGGCCTGCGCGAGGCGTTCGACCCCGCGGCCCGCCGGCTGTCCCTGACCGGTACCCCGTTCCGTTCCGATACCTCGCCGATCCCGTTCGTGGAGTATGCCGAGGACCGCGACGGGATCCGCCGCTCCAAGGCCGACTACACCTACGGTTACGGCAAGGCGCTGCGCGACCATGTGGTCCGCCCGGTCATGTTCATGGCGTACTCCGGCCAAATGCGCTGGCGCACGAGCGCCGGGGACGAAATGGCGGCCTCGCTTGGAGAATCCGCCGTCACGAAGGACATCACCTCGCAGGCCTGGCGCACCGCGCTGAACCCGGCCGGCGAATGGATCCCCGCCGTCCTTGCCGGCGCGGACAAACGTCTCAGCGAAGTCCGGCGCAGCGTCCCGGATGCCGGCGGCCTGGTCATTGCCACCGACCACGAGGATGCGCGCGCCTACGCCGGCCAGCTGAAGAAGATCACCGGCGAATCGCCCACCGTCATCCTCTCCGACGACGCCAAGGCCTCCAGCAAGATCGAGGAATTCACCGCCAGCGAGAAGCGCTGGATGGTGGCCGTCCGGATGGTTTCCGAAGGCGTGGACGTGCCGCGGCTGTCGGTCGGCGTCTATGCCACCTCGACCTCCACTCCGCTGTTCTTCGCCCAGGCCGTGGGGCGCTTCGTGCGTGCCCGCAAGCGCGGCGAGACGGCGTCGGTCTTCCTGCCCTCTGTGCCGCAGCTGATGGCGCTGGCCAACTCGATGGAGGCCGAGCGCGACCACGCCCTGGACCGCCCGGAGAAGGAAGACAGCGACGGCCTCTTCAATCCTGAGGACTCCCTCATGGACGAGGCGAACCGCGAGGAGAAGGCCTCTGACTCCCTGATGAAGGGCAAGTTCGAGGCCCTCGACTCCCAGGCGTCCTTTGACCGCGTCCTCTTCGACGGCGGCGAGTTCGGCACCGGCGGCGAGGTGGGCTCGGAGGACGAGCTCGACTTCCTCGGAATCCCCGGCCTGCTGGACGCTGAACAGGTCGGCACGCTGTTGCGCCAGCGCCAGCACGAACAGCTGAACCGGAAGAACAAGCGCTCCCCGCAGGCTGACGCCCTACCCGCGGCAACCCCGGCCGTGCCGGACCACCGGATGCTCATGGACCTGCGCACCGAGCTGGCCAAGAACGTCGCGGCCTGGTCAGCCCGCACCGGGACCCCGCACGGGGTCATCCACACCAAACTCCGCACCGTCTGCGGCGGCCCGGCCGTCGCGCAGGCCAACGAGGAGCAGCTGCAGACCCGGCTGCGGAAGCTCCAGGACTGGTTCATCGGCCGGAAGTAGCCGCAACAAAAAGACAACGGCAACACGCAAGAGGCAAAAGCAGAGGGCAAAAGTAGGGGGACCAGGCCGATGGCCTGGTCCCCCTACTGTTTACCCTGCTTTGTTTAGCGCGATTCGGCTACTGGCCTATCGTTACTGGCCGGTGCCGCAGACCTGGCCGTAGGTCTGGCCTGCCGCGGTGTAGTCGGCCTTCATTTCCTCGAGCTTGGCGGTGTCCGGGGCGGGCTTGGCCGACTCGTCAAAGTATTCGATGATGGTCTGCAGCGGTGCCCGCAGGTCCTCGGAGGCCGCCGCCTTGATGGGCCGCAGCTGGTTGGCAACCCTGGTCATGCCGGCCTTGTCCGACGTGGCTGACTGGGCGGAGACCACGGTCTTGACCCGGGCGCAGGTTTCCTCGTTGGTCAGCTGCGGCGTGGCCGAGCAGCCGGCCGCGCCGAGCAGCGCTCCGGCGGCAATCAGAACGGTCAGGGTTTTCTTCATGGTGTACTCCGGGGTTCTACGGGTCGGTCATTATGGCAAGGCTGGCGATAGGGCAAGGATTTCGAGTCTACTGCGGCGGCGGGCTCAGAGGACATCGACGCCGCCGAGCTCCATCTCGGCCACGGCGTCGTCCAGGTCTTCTCCGATTCCGACCGTCAAACCGCGCAGCACCGTGACGGAATAGCCGGCCTGGACGGCATCCAGGGCGGTCGCCTTGACGCAGTAGTCCGTGGCGATCCCCACCACCACGATGTCCTCGACGTCGTGGCTCTGCAGCCAGTCGTCCAGACCGATCGCATCGTCGCCAACGGCGAAGGGACTCAATGCTTCGTCGGTGTCGGTGCCGGTGCCCGTGCCGGTGCCGGAAACAGGCATGGCACCGGGCTTGCGGTCCCCGGTGGGGACGTCGTCCTCGGGGGCCAGAAGTCCTTCGAAGCCGGAGTATGCCGCGGCGAACTGGCCTTTGCGGAAGTACGCCTGGATGTGTTCGGGATCGAGATCGGGATGCAGGTCGGCCCCGCGGGTGCCGGCCACGCAGTGCGGCGGCCAGCTGTCCACGAAATCAGGTTCCTCCGAGAAATGCGCACCGGGTTCGATGTGCCAGTCCTGGGTGGCCACGACGTGGTCAAACTGGCCATGGTGTGCGTCAACGTACTCGCTGATCTCCCCGGCGAGGTTCGCCCCGCCGGCGACGGGCAGGGCACCTCCCTCACAGAAGTCGTTTTGGACGTCAACGATGATCAGGGCGCGGGACATTTAGTCCTCCTCGTAGATGGTGGGGATTGCCGCCTCGCCGCGCTGCAGCCGGTTGACCACCGCGGGAAGCTCCCGCATGGTCTCCGCGTGGCGCCGGCGCGCGCGCTGGACCCCCTCGGGGCCGGTCCACCCGGGCAGGAGCTCGCCGTTCTTGACGAACTGCTCCAGCAGCGGACGGTCGTTGCCGTCGTCCTCCGGGTGATGGCCGACGCCGACGATTTCAGCGGTGGCGGTCCCGCGCTCGTTGAGCCTGCGCAGCGCGTACTTCCGGCCGCCCTTGCTGGACTTGTTCTTGGCGGCTTTGGCGACGGAGATGAAGTCGCCTTCATCGTCGGTGCGGCTGACGAGCTTGTAGACCATGCTCGCCGTCGGAGCACCGGAACCGGTCACCAGCGAGGTGCCCACGCCGTAGGCGTCCACCGGGGCGGACGCCAGCGCCGCGATCGCGAATTCGTCGAGGTCTGAGGTCACCACGATCTTGGTGTGGTCGTTGCCGAGTTCGTCGAGCAGTTGCCGGACCCACTGGGCCTGGGCCACGAGGTCGCCGGAGTCCAGCCGGACGGCGCCCAGCTTGTCCCCGGCGAGGTCGACTGCGCTGCGGACGGCCGCTTCGACGTCGTACGTGTCCACCAGGAGGGAAGTGTCCGGCCCGAAGGCGGCAATCTGGGCCTCGAAGGCCTCACGCTCGGTGTCATGGAGGAGGGTGAAGGAATGGGCGGCCGTGCCCACCGTCTTCAGCCCGTAGCGCAATCCGGCCTCCAGATTGGAGGTGCTGTCGAACCCGGCAATGACCGCGGCGCGGGCTGCGGCGGCCGCCGATTCCTCGTGCGTCCGCCGGGACCCCATCTCGATGCACGGACGGGTTCCGGCCGCGGAGATCATCCGGGAGGCGGCCGAGGCGATCGCGCAGTCATGGTTGAGCACGGAGAGCAGGTACGTCTCAAGGATGCAGGCCTCGGCGAACGTGGACTCCACGATCAGCACCGGGGAGTTCGGGAAGTACGCCTCACCCTCCGGGTAGCCCCAGATGTCGCCGGAAAAGCTGTAATCGGCCAGGTACTCCAGGGTCTGGTCGTTGACCACCTTGGTCCGGCGCAGGTAGTCCAGTTCAGGCTCGCCGAAGCGGAAGTTCGCGATCCCCTCCAGCAGCCGGCCCGTGCCTGCCACGATCCCGTAGCGGCGCCCGTCCGGCAGCCTCCGGGCAAAGGCCTCGAAGACCGATTTCCGGTGGGCTGCGCCGGACTGCAGAGCACCCTGCAGCATGGTCAGCTCGTAATGGTCGGTGTACAGGGACGTGCGGGGACGGTCCCAGCCAGCGGAGGTACTCACAAATTCACTCTAGTGTGCATCCCCATAGAATGGACAGATGACCCTCAGCGTTGCGCTCGGCCCCGACACACGGGAGAGCACCCAGACCGGAACAGTGACGTCCGGCGACGTGCTGACCGCCCCGGACATCCCCTGGAACCTCGTGATCTGGAACGATCCCGTGAACCTGATGAGCTACGTGAGCTACGTGTTCCGCAGCTATTTCGGCTACTCGGAGGCCAAGGCCAACAAGCTCATGATGGAGGTCCACAAGAAGGGCCGCTCGATCGTGGCGCACGGCAGCAAGGAACAGGTGGAGCAGCACGCCGTCGCCATGCATGGCTACGGCCTCTGGGCGACGGTGGAAAAAGCCACGGGCGGCAACGCGGGCGGCTCCGGCAAAGGCAAGGGAAAACGTGGCTAAGGCATTCAAGTACGGGCTCAAGGGCATCAAGGGCTATCTTGAGCCGGCCGAGCGGGAACTGCTGCGAAGCCTCTTTGACGACGTGATTTCCATGCTTGAACCGGAGGTACGCGCCAACGAGGACCCGCTGGCCGCCCTGGTGGGCCTGGACACCGAGGCCCGCGAACCCTCGGACCGCGCCATGCGGCGGCTGCTGCCGAACGTGATGAAGAACGACGACGACGCCTCCCTTGAGTTCCGCCGCTACACCGAGCGGTCGCTGCGCGAAAACAAGATCGGCGCGCTGAAGGCGGCCGCCCTGAGCCTGGACCGGGACGACCTCGTCCTGACCCCGGACGACGCCCGGCACTGGGCCACCGCGCTCAACGATGTCCGGCTGGTGCTGGCCGAACGCCTCGATATCCGTGACGACGCCGACGCGGACAACGTCCACCTCATGCAGGACTGGGCCCAGGCCGAGGACGTGGAAAGCTACCTGGCCCTCGTGTACAACTTCACCACGTGGCTGCAGGAGTCGCTGGTCCAGGCCATGGTGCACTCGCTCGATGCCCGGCGCTGAGCGCGGGCGTGTGACCCATGAGACACGAGTTGCACGCCACAATGTGATGGCCGCCCCCGGGGGGAAGCCCTATCCTCGAATAATCATGACTTCAGCATCGAGTATGGATCCGGCAGTGGCTGCTGCGGACTCCCCAGCGAGCAGCACCGCAACCGGCCCCACGGGCCCCGAACCGGCATCAGAGCTGGGGTCGCGCCCCATTGGCGTCTTCGACTCCGGCGTCGGCGGCCTCACGGTGGCCCGGTCGATCATCGACCAGCTGCCTAACGAATCCATCCTCTATGTCGGGGACACCGCGCACGGGCCCTACGGGCCCCTTCCCATCGCCGAAGTCCGGGCAAACGCCCTCGGCGTTATGGACGAGCTCGTGGATTCCGGCGTGAAGCTGCTGACCATCGCCTGCAACTCCGCGTCCGCCGCCGTGCTGCGCGATGCCCGCGAACGCTACACCGCCCGGTACGGGATTCCCGTGATCGAAGTGATCCAGCCGGCCGTGCGGCGCGCCGTCGCGGCAACCCGCACGGGCCGGGTGGGCGTGATCGGGACCTCGGCCACGGTGGGCTCCCGCGCCTACGAGGACACCTTTGCCGCGGCCCCGGACCTGGAGATCACGTCGGTGGCCTGCCCGGCGTTCGTACCGTACGTGGAGGCCGGAATCACCACGGGACCGGAACTGCTTGCCGTCGCCCGCGAGTACCTGGCACCGCTCAGGGCCGCCGGGGTGGACACCGTGGTGCTCGGCTGCACCCACTACCCGCTGCTCACCGGTGTGATCTCGTTCGTCCTGGGCGAGGACGTCACCCTGGTTTCCAGCGCCGAGGAAACGGCCAAGGACGTCTACCGGGCTTTGGCCTCCCGGGGCCTCGAGCGCACTGACGCCACGGCTCCCGAGCACAATTTCATCGCCACCGGCGACGCCGCGCAGTTCGAGCACCTCGCCCGGCGCTTCCTTGGCCCCGAGGTCCTTAGCGTCCGCCACGTGGACCACGTCGCGGCGCAGTACCCCACCGGCAGCCTCGCCCGGATCACCCCCGAGATGATCGCCGCCGCCCAGGCCGTCACGGGCCGGCCGCGGATCTCCAATTTTGTGGGCGGATCCGCAGGCGGGGGAACACTGCTGTGAAGCTGACCATCGTGGGCTGTACCGGGTCCTTCCCGGGGCCGGGCTCGCCGGCGTCGTGCTATCTGCTGACCGCCAACGACGGCGAGCGGAACTGGAAGATCGTCCTGGACCTCGGCAGCGGGGCGCTCGGCGCCATCCAGCGCTACACGGACCTGGAGGACATTGACGCGATCTTCCTCACGCACCTGCACCCGGACCACTGCATGGACCTGTGCGGGCTCCACGTCGCCGTGCGCTGGAAGCCGGGCGGCTGGGGACGGGGCAGGATTCCGGTGTGGGGGCCTGCCGCCACGGCCGACCGGATGGCCACGGCGTACGGCCTGGACCTGGATCCGGGCATGCACGAGGAGTTCGACTTCAGCAACTGGTCCGAGCGCAAGCCCGTAAGCGTCGGCCCGTTCACGGTGACGCCCTATGCGGTGAACCATCCGGTCGAGGAGGCCTACGCCCTCCGCGTGGAGGTCACCGAGCCCGCCACGGACGGCACGCCCGTGACCCGCGTCCTGAGCTACTCCGGTGACACGGACTCCTGCGCGGGCCTGGAGGACGCCGCCCGCGACGCCGACCTCTTCCTTTGTGAGGCGGCGTTCGAGGAGGGCCGCGACGACGAGATCAAGGACGTGCACCTGACCGGCAAGCGGGCGGGGGAGGCCGCCGTCGCCGCCGGGGCGCGCCGACTGCTGCTGACGCACATTCCCGTCTGGACGTCCCCCACGACCGTCATGGCCGAGGCCAAGGACGTCTTCGGCAAGGACGTGGCCGTCGCCGTCGCGGGTGTGCACTACACCGTCTAGCGGGCGTTGAAGCCTGCACTGGCCGCCCGTGCCAACCGCCGGCGCGGGCGGGACCGGGTGAGTCGATAAGCTAAAGGCATGACTTCCCAAGCTCCCAGTGTCCCCGTCATCCGCGCCGACGGCCGTACTCCCGACCAGCTGCGACCGATCAGCATCACGCGCGGCTGGTCCAAGCAGGCCGAGGGTTCGGCCCTGATCGAGTTCGGCAACACCCGGGTCCTGTGCACGGCCTCCCTGACCGAAGGCGTGCCGCGCTGGCTCAAGGGCGAGGGCCGCGGCTGGGTCACCGCCGAATACGCCATGCTGCCCCGGGCCACGAACACCCGGTCCGACCGTGAGTCCGTCAAAGGCAAAATCGGCGGCCGCACCCACGAGATCTCCCGGCTGATCGGCCGCTCGCTGCGCTCCATCATCGACACCAAGGCCCTCGGCGAGATCACGATCGTGCTGGACTGCGATGTGCTGCAGGCCGACGGCGGCACCCGCACCGCGGCCATCACCGGCGCGTACGTGGCACTGGCGGACGCCATCCGGTTCGCCCGCGAGAAGAAGATGATCGCCCGCAACGCCGAGCCCCTCATCGACACGATCGCCGCGGTGTCCGTCGGCATCATCGACGGCGTCCCGATGCTCGACCTGCCCTACGTCGAAGACGTGCGTGCCGAGACCGACATGAACGTCGTGGTGACCGGTTCCGGAAAGTTCGTGGAAGTCCAGGGCACCGCCGAGGGCGCGCCCTTCGACCGCGACGAGCTGAACAAGCTGCTGGACCTGGCGCTGCTGGGCACCGAGCAGCTCGCCGCCATCCAGCGCGACACCCTCGCGGAGGCCCCGTGACGGAGACTCCCTCCGCGGACCGGCCGGCAGCTGACGGCCCGGCCCCGCGGCTCGTCCTCGCCACCCACAACAAAGGCAAGCTCCGGGAACTCCGCGAGCTGCTGCGCGGCCAGGTGCCCGGGCTCGACGTCGACACGCAGGTGGTGGACGCCGGCGCCGTCGGCGCCCCCGACGTCGCCGAGACCGGCGTAACGTTCGCCGAAAACTCGCTGCTGAAGGCGCGGGCCGTGGCCGAGGCCACGGGACTCGTGGCGATCGCCGACGACTCCGGACTTTCCGTGGACGTGCTTGGCGGCGCGCCCGGGGTCTTCTCGGCCCGCTGGTCCGGCCGGCACGGCGACGACGCCGCGAACCTGCAGTTGCTGCTCGCCCAGCTGGCCGACGTGCCGGATGAGTACCGCGGTGCCGCGTTTGTCTGTGCCGCGGCGCTCGCGGTGCCCGGGTCCTCGCCCGACGGCGGCCGGGAGGTCGTGGAGTACGGGCAGCTCGAAGGGACTATCTTGCGGGAGCCGCGCGGGGAGGGCGGCTTCGGCTACGACCCCGTCCTGCAGCCGAGCGGGCTGGACCGCAGCTGCGCCGAGCTCAGTTCCGAGGAGAAGAACGCCATCAGCCACCGGGGCCATGCGTTCCGGGCGCTCCTCCCGGCCATCGTCGAGGCCCTGGCCGGGAAGTAGCCGGCTGGAGTGGCCACGCCAGGCGCAGAACGAAGGAAGGCGCCCCACACGGTGGGGCGCCTTCCTTGTTTACTGCGGTGTCCACAGCTGCGCTTACTGCGGCACTGCGCTAAGTCTTGGGCTACGGGGTCCGGCGCTCTTCTTCCGGCTCGTGCTCTTCGATGAACTCTTCCACGACGTCCGTGCCGTACTTCTCGGCCTGCCGCTTGGCGATGGCACCCCGGATGACCTCAATGGCGATGGGGATCACGGAGACCAGCACGATGGCGATGAAGATGATGTCCAGGTTGTCCTTGACCCACGGCACCTTGTCCCCGAGCAGGTAGCCGAGGAGCGTGACGCCGCCGCCCCACAGCACCGCGCCGATCACGTTGTAGGTGAAGAATTTGCGCTTGCTCATCTGCGCGACGCCCACGATCACCGGGACGAAGGTGCGGATGATCGGGACGAACCGGGCCAGGATCAGGGCCTTGCCGCCGTGCTTTTCGAAGAAGGCATGCGCGCTATCCACGTTTTCACGCTTGAACAGCTTGGAGTTGGGCCTGTTGAACAGGGCAGGACCCGCCTTGGACCCAATCAGGTAGCCCACCTGGTTGCCGACAATCGCGGCGACGATGATGAGCGCGGTCAGGACCCAGATGTTGACCTGGATGGTGCCGGTGGCCACAAGCAGCCCGGCCGTGAACAGCATGGAGTCCCCGGGCAGGAAGAAGCCGATCAACAGCCCGGTTTCGGCGAAGATGATGCCGCAGATAAGGAGGACCACCCACGGCGCGAAGGCCGGATTCGCCAGGAAAACCTGCGGGTTGAGCCAGTCGGGCAGGAAGGAGGCCAGCTGCGGCTGGACGGGGCCGGCACCGCCAAGGGCGGACACGGCGAGGTCGCTCATTGCTATTACGTTCACCCGTTAAGGGTACTTGACGGCCGCCGGCCGGACCCGGGGCCCGTTCCCGGTGCGGGGGCCGCCGCCCGCGGGCGGTAAAGTTGGGCCGTGACTTTGGACTTTACGGCGATCGACTTTGAGACCGCGAACGGCTTTCGCGGTTCGCCGTGCGCTGTTGGCCTGAGCAAGGTCCGCGGCGGCGTCGTCGTCGAGGAAGCCTCCTGGCTCATGCGGCCACCGGAAAACCATGACACCTTCGATCACCACAACGTCCGGATCCACGGCATCCGGCCGGACCAGGTGGCGGGACTGCCGCGGTTCGGGGAACTGTTCCCGGAGATCGGCGCGTTCATCGGCGGCGACGTGCTGGCGGCCCACAATGCAGCGTTCGATCTCGGCGTGATCCGCTCCGGCCTGGAGGTGTCCGGGCTGGCCGGACCCGCGTACGACTACGTCTGCACGGTGATGTTGTCCCGGCGCTGCTACTCCCTGGTGTCCAATTCCCTGCCCTACGCCGCCGAGGAAGCCGGCGTCCCGCTGGTCAACCACCACGACGCCGCCGAGGACGCCCGTGCCTGTGCCGGCATCCTGATCGACATCGCCGCCCGCAACGGGGCGGCGAGCATCGCGGAACTCTATCTGTCGCTGGGAATGGCGGTGTCGCACCAGCCGGCGTTCGACCCCCGGCACGACCCGCTGTCCAAGGCCACGCTGGCCGCGTTGGACGCGCTCGCGCAGGGAACTGCCGGCGCACCTGTTGGCCGCCGGTTCGTGGCCGGGTGGCCGGAGGAAGGCCCCAACCCGGTGCCCAACGCCGCCGCCAGCCCGGACCATCCGCTGTTCGGCCAGACCGTCGTGTTCACCGGCGAACTGGCGATTCCCCGCCCCGTTGCCAAGGTCCGCTCCGCCGAACTCGGCGCCACGCCTGAAAGCCGGGTCACGGCCCGCACTACCGTCCTGGTGGTGGGCGACGGCTTTGTGGCCGCGGACCTGCGCTCGGGCCGGCTCACCGGCAAGGCGCGCCGCGTCCTGGAACTGCACGAACGCGGGCAGCGGATCGAGGTCTTGTCCGAGGGGGAATTCCTCCAGATGGTCGGCGGTCACCTGGCCGCAGCACCTGCCTGAACCGGTCCCGCCTGAACTGGTCCTGCCTGGAGCGGCCCTGCCTGGAGCGGCCCTGCCTGGAGCGGCCCTGCCCGAGCAAGCAGTCACATGGCGCAACAATCATTCCCGCCACGGCGCGCCCGCTCGTAGCCTTGGCGGATGAGCAAACCCACGGATGCGCAGGCCCCCGCAGTGCCGTCGACATCGGTCCCGTCGACCCGCGGCATTGACTGGCGAAGGGTGTTCGCGTTCCCAAACCCGGTGAACGAATACGCAGCCCGGATCACCGCCGCCCTGGTGGTGGCGCTTTCCGCGGTGACCCTGCTGACCGGTTTCGGCTGGGGGCTAGCCATCATCGCGGCCGGGTTCTGGCTGCGCGTGCTGTTCGGCCCCCGGATCTCGCCCCTGGCCCAGCTCTCGGTCAAGGTCCTGACGCCTTGGCTCGGGCGGACCCGCCTTGTTCCCGGTCCGCCAAAGCGATTCGCCCAGGGCATCGGTGCCGCCGTATCGACGGCGGCCGCATTGCTGCTGGCTGCGGGCCTCGCGCCTGCGGCGTGGGTCCTGCTCGCCGTGCTGATAGCCGCCGCGTCCCTTGAAGCGTTCGCCGGCTTCTGCCTCGGCTGCACCATTTTCGGCTTCCTGCAGCGCCGCGGGCTCATCCCCGCGGATGTCTGCGAAGCCTGCAACAACATCTCGCTCCGCGGCGCCTAGATCCGCCGAAGCTACGCGCCGGTGACGGCCGCCAGCCTCGCCGCCATGCCGCGGATGACCTCCGGCGCCTCGAGCGCCGCGAGCCAGTCTGCCGGCAGGCACCGCTCGCCGTAGAACGCCCCCAGGATGTTTCCCACGATCGACGCCGTCGAGTCGCTGTCCCCGCTGTGGTTCACCGCGACGGCGATCGCCGCGCGGAAGTGCGCCTGGGCATCGGCCTCGGCAGTGTTGACCTCCGCAGTGCCGGCGTCCGCCGTCGCCGTTTCTGTCCCGGTTTCCGGGGCGGTGGCAAGCACGGCGTACAGCGCCACGGCCAGGGCTTCCTCGGCCACCCACCCCTCGCCGAGTTCGCTGACCAGGTCCTCGGGGCTGAGCACGCCACCGCCGCCGGGCAGGTCACCGGGCAGGTTGCCGGCCAGCCGCAGGGCCGCCTCCAGCCTTGCCACAACGTCCGGATCCGGATCTTCGCCCTTGCGCAGGATGCCGCCGCGCAGGTGCCCGAGGGCCGATTCCGCCGCTTCGCGCAAACCGCGGCCGGACGACAGGGCATGGATGACCAGGCTGAACACTCCTGCGCTCTGACGAGCCGCGGGGTGCCCGTGCGTCAGGGATGCGGCATCGGCACTGAGCTTGTAGACCGTACCGGGTTCGAGGTGGGGGATCAGGCCGAACGGCGCCGAGCGCATCACGGTGCCGCAACCCTTCGAATCCGGATTGACCGGTCGCTTCACGGTGCCCATCTCGCCCGTGGCGAGTCCGCTCAGGCACGCCTTGCCGGGCGAACGACGGATCTTCAGGACATCCTGGGCATCGATCCAGCGTGGCGGCTGGAACGGGGCCGACGCCGGCACCCCGACGCCCTGGGTGCCCAGCCAGCGCAGGTACGCGAGCCACAGGCACGCGTTGATGTCCGATGCCACGCCGTCGTTGGCCCATTCCAGTGCTTCGAGGAGGCCGTCCGCGGTGTACAGCGTCATTTGCGTGTCGTCGGAGAACGGGCTGCCGGCGTCGAGCGCGGAAAAATCTTGGAGGCCCGCGGGCCCGAACCGGGCGCGGATCGCGGAAATGTCGTCGAACTCGACGGCGTAGCCCAGCGAATCACCGAGCGCACCGCCCAGCAGGCAGCCGTGGATGCGCGAGCCGTGGGCCGGCGCGGGGGAGTGTGGCTGGCCGGGTGTTGGGGCGGGTGCGGGGCTGGTCCCGGGCTCGGTGCTCATGCCCTCAAATTTACCCGGCGCTGCCCGGCACTCTGCAATGCCGCCAACCCCCTACGGGGACTGACTGCCGGGGACTGGTGCAGGGCGTCGGCGGATGCGGAACGCCGGTAGGGTGCTGTTAGGACCCGTCCAGCGGTCATGCGAAGCAACCGCCGGCGGCGTATCCGTCCGGCAGTGGAGGAAACGAATGCGCGAACCAGCGTGGCGGAAGACCGGGACCACTCCCGATTACAGGTTCTCCCTGGCCAACGAGCGGACGTTCCTGGCCTGGATCCGGACATCCCTGGCCCTGATTGCCGGCGCCCTGGCCATTGACCAGCTGGCCCCGGAAATCGCGCCCGGACCCGTGCGCATTGCGCTGTGCGTCATCCTCGCGTTCCTCGGCGCGGGCCTCGCAGCCCTGTCCTACCGCCGGTGGGGACTCATGGAGGCTGCCATGCGGAACAACAGGGAGCTGCCGTTCTCCGGAGTGATGCTGGTGATGACGATCGGCGTCTCGGTTGCGGCGCTGGTGTTCGCCGCACTGATCCTGGTGGCGCGGTGAGGCCACATGCGGCCCGGGACCCCGGACTGCAGCCCGAGCGGACATCCCTGTCTTGGCGCCGGACGTTGCTGACCCTCATCGTGGCGGACCTGCTGATCTGGCGCAGCTGGGCGCTCGCGGGGTCCCGGGGCGGCGCCACGGGACCCGTTGATTTCCTTGGTGTCTGCGCGCTTGCCGCCATGGCCGCGACGGCCGTGGTGGGGGTGTGCGTGCTGGTCCGCGGGCGGGAGCTCCGGCGGTCCAACGCCGCGCCGCCGGCCGCGCTGCTGCGCTGGGCCGCCGCCGCCGTCGTGGTCCTTGCCGCCAGCGCCGTGGCCGCCGTGGCCCTGGGGCACTAAGCCGGATTCCAGCCAACATCCAGATTCCGCTGGCAGACTGCTGGCGAACCTATTCTCCGGGCGGCCGAGGCCGCACCRGACCACCGCCCGGCGGCGGGCCAGCGACGGCGCAACTGCAGCCCAGGGCGCGCCGCCACCAGCAAAGGAATCCCGACCATGACCTTGCTTGTGCCGGCCCGCGAGTCCGTTGGCGTCCAGCCACCGGCCGCCAGCGGCGTTTCGCCCCGACCCCGACTCGTGGCCCGGCTCTCCGCCGAGGCGCTGGGGACCCTGATCGTGGTGGTCGCAGGCCTGGGCGTGCCGCTGTTCACCATTCCGCAGTCGAACCCGCTGCCCGCCGCCCTGGCTGCCGGCCTGGCGCTGACGGCGGCGATGCTGGCCGTCGGCTACGTCTCCGGCGGCCACTTCAATCCCGCCGTCACCGTGGGCAACGCCATCGCCGGCCGGATCCGGCTCACCGACGCCGCCGCGTACATCGGCGCCCAGCTCGTGGGCGCGGTGCTCGGGGCCGTTGCCCTGTTCGGCGTCCTGCGCACCGTGCCGACCATCAACGACAGCCAGGGCGCATTCGCCACTGTGGCTGCCGGATTCGGCGAGCACTCGATCATCCAGGTGCCCATGGCCGGCGTCCTGCTCGTGGAAGTCCTCGGCACTGCCGTGCTCGTGGCCGTATTCCTGGCCACGACGGGCAGCCGGAATCCCGCCAAGGCGGCTGCACCCTTCGCGGTAGGCCTGACGACGGCGATGCTCCTGCAGTTGGGCCAGGCGCTGGGCAATGTTCCGTTCAACCCGGCCCGGGCCACGGCGTCGGCTATCTTCAGCGGCCCGGATGCGCTCGGGCAGCTGTGGCTGTTCTGGGTGGCACCGGTGGTCGGTGCGGCCGTCGCCGGGCTGGTTTTCCGCGGCTTCGAGCTTTCCACTGTTCATTCTGCCCAGACCACTGACCCGGCCGGCGCGGCGCTCGCCGACGCCGACTTGGACGACGCCGGCTTCGACGACGCCGAGCTGGCCGACGCCGAAGTGAACGGCCCAGCGCTGGCCGACGGCATGGACCACGCCCACACGGGCGGCGCCGGGCACCTGGGCAACGGGAAGGCCGCCGCCGTCCCCGCTTCGCCCGCCCGCACCCGCGCCCAGGACGACGAAGCCCGCAGCTTCTTCGACCGCAAGGGCGGAAAATAACCACACTCGGCCACGATCACCCTGAGTTGACCTCCGTCACCCTCCCGGGGTGGTGGCGCAAGAGTGTCGGTGCCAGCCGATACCGTAGGAATATGCGGTTATTGCACACCTCCGACTGGCACTTGGGCCGGTCCTTCCACGGCATCGGCATGCTGGATGCCCAGCGCGCCTTCATCGACCAGCTCGTGACCTTTGTCCGGGAAGAGAAGGTGGACGCTGTCCTCATCGCCGGGGACGTCTACGACCGTGCACTGCCGGGAGTCGACGTCGTCGGCCTGCTGGATGACGCCCTGGTCCGCCTCACCGGCGCCGGCGCCCAAGTTGTCCTGACCAGCGGCAACCACGACTCCGCCATCAGGCTGGGCTTCGCGTCGCGGCTGCTCGAGCGCGGGGGCGTGCATTTGCGCACGCGGCTGAACGAACTGGACCAGCCCGTGCTCTTTCCGCTCGGGGACGATGCCGAGAACGAGGCAGCGCCGGTGCTGGCCATTTACGGGATCCCCTGGCTGGAGCCCCGGCTTGTCGCCGAGCAGCTGGGCGTCGAAACCGCGAGCCACTTCGAGGTCACACGCGCCGCCACCGAACGGATCCGTGAGGACGTGCGGCACCGCAGCGAGACCCGGACCGTCCATTCGGTGGTCCTGGCGCACACCTTCGCCAGCGGAGGCATCAGCTCTGACAGCGAACGGGACCTGAGCATCGGCGGCGTCGGAGCGGTTCCGCTGGATCTCTTCGACGGCTTTGGCTACACCGCACTGGGCCACCTGCATGGCCGGCAGGAGCTCTCCCCGGCGGTGCGCTATTCCGGCTCGCCGCTGGCCTACTCTTTCTCGGAAGCGAAGCACACGAAGGGCAGCTGGCTCGTGGAAGTCGGCGCCGAGGGAATCGGCGGGGTGCGCGAAGTGCACTGGGACGCGCCCCGGACCTTGGCCGTGCTGCGCGGGAAGTTGGACGATCTCCTCGAAGCGGAGGACTTTGCCTGGGCCGAGGCCGCCTATTGCCAGATCACGCTGACGGACGCCGCCCGCCCCGCACAGGCGATGGACCGCCTGCGGGCCCGGTTCCCTGACACCCTGGTGCTCGGCTTCGATCCCGACGGCCCCGGCGCGGCGCCGAAGGCCAGCTACAGCAGCCGGCTTGCCGAAGCTGACGATGACCTCTCTGTCTGCTGCGGCTTCCTCGATCACGTCCGCGGCCGGCCCGCTTCCGACGCCGAAGCAGCCGTTCTCGCCGAGGCCCTCGAAGCCGTTCGCCTGGAAGGGGTTTCCCTGTGAGGATCCACCGCCTGGAGATTTCCGCCTTCGGCCCGTTTGCCGGCACGGAACGGATCGACTTCGACCGGCTCAGCGCACACGGGCTGTTCCTGCTGAACGGCGCCACCGGCGCGGGCAAGACCAGCGTCCTGGACGCCATCTGTTTCGCCCTCTACGGATCGGTTCCTGGAGCCCGGCAGGACGGGAAGCGGCTGCGCAGCGACCACGCGGAGGCCGCCGCCGAGCCCCGCGTCACCTGCGAGTTCTCGGCCAAGGGCCGGCATTTCGAAGTCTCCCGGGCGCCCGCCTGGGACAAGCCGAGCGCCCGGGGCAAGAACGGCTTCACGCTCCAGCAGGCCAACACGCTGCTGCGCGAACGCGTCGACGGCGCGTGGGTGGAGAAGTCCGGCCGGAATGATGAGGCCGGGGCCGAGATCGCCGACGTCCTGGGCATGAACCGGGACCAGTTCACGCGCGTGGTGATGCTCCCGCAGGGCGACTTCGCGGCGTTCCTGCGCTCGAAGGCATCGGACCGCCTGGAGCTGCTGCAGAGCCTTTTCGGCACCCAGCGCTTTGAAGCCGTGGAACAGGAACTATCCCGGCAGGCCCAAGCCGCCAAGGCGGAGGTCGCAAGCCTCAACACGAAGCTGGACCTGCTGCTGGCGCAGGCAGAGTCCGAAACCGCGGCGCTCGAACTCGACCCCGCCGGCGCCCCCGGCAGGGACCAGCCCGATGCCCTTTTGGCCTGGCTTGACGAGGCTGCGGCAACTGCCGCGGACGGCCGACGGACCGCCGCCGCAACGGCCGGGAAACAGGCCGCTGACCATGCCTCACTGTTGGAGGCCGCCAACGCGCGGGCAAACCGCCATGCCAAACTTGCCGCCGCGGAACTGCGACGGATTGACGCCGACGCCGCCGCCCCCGTCCTGGCGGATCAAGCCGGCACGCTCGGCCTGCACCGCCAGGCCGAAGTGCTTGGCGGCCAGCTGCGGGCCGTCGAAAGTGCCGCGGCAGCCGAGGACCTGGCAGGAACGGCCCTGGCGGAGGCCGCGCGGCGGCTGCGGTCCGCGGCGCTGACGGACACGGAGCTCGCCGGGCAGGATCTCATCGACGCAGGGGAGGGGGACGCTGCCGGCCCGCATGCCCCGTTGGACAGCGCGGCCGTCCGAAGCACCCTTGCATGGTTGCGGTCCCTGCACGCCGTGCTCACAGAACGCCTGCCCGACGAATCCCGGCTCATCGGACTCACTGACCGCGGCCGCCGGCTGCGCCAGCAGTTGCAGGAGCTGGAAACCGGGCGGGGGACCGGTGCCGCCGCCCTGGCCGCCCTGCGCTCCGAGTCGGCGGCCCTCTCCGCCGGAATCCGCCCCCTCGAAGAGGTAGCCGCGGAAGTCCAGTTGCGCACCAAGGAGGCCACGGCAGCTGACGAACTCGTGACCATCGTCGGCCGCTTCCTCGCCGCCGAGGCCGGGTGCTCGGCAATCTCGGAACAGCACGCCGCGGCCCGGAACGTACACCAGGACCGGAGGCAGCACTGGCTGGACCTCCGTGAGCAACGGCTCACGAATGCCGCGGCCGAGCTCGCCACCCAACTCCTCGCCGGAGTCCCCTGTCCCGTCTGCGGCAGCCCGGAGCACCCGGCGCCGGCCCCCGCCGCAGCCTCCGCACTGGCTGTCGCCGAGGCTGAGGAGGCCGCGCAACTAGCGAGCGACATGGCAGAAGAGGCCTTCGCTGCCCTCGGGCGCGATCTCGCCGACGCCCACCAGAACGTCGCCGTCCTGGCAGCCCAGGGCGGCAGCACACCTCCCGGGGAAGCCCGCGCGGAAGCGGCACTGGCCCGCGAACGGGCCGACGAGGCCGGCCGCGCCGCCACGGACCTTGCCGCCAGCCGGGCCCGGCTGGCAGAACTCGAGGCGGCCATCGCCGCCGCGGACCGGGCGCAGGCCGACGCCGCCGCCGGCATCGCCCAAACGCAATCCACGATCGCGGAAATCGACGAACAGGCAGCGGCCCTGGAACGCGCCCTGGACAAGCTGCGCGCCGGCCACGCCACCCTCGAACAGCGGATCGCCGCCCTGGCGTCAACGACGGCGGTCCTGGAACACGCCCACGCCGCGCAGTCGGCCCTCGAACAGGCCGCCGCCCGCACCGCGGAGGCACGCCGGCAACTTGAGCAGGCCCTGCCCGCAGCCGGTTTCAGCACTGAAACCGCCGCGCGGGAAGCACTGCTGCCGGCGCCGGTGGCAACACGCCTCGAAACGGCCATCCGGGCCGGTCAGGACGAAGCCGCCAGGATCCAGGAACTGTTCGCCGGAGAGGACCTGGCTTTGGCAGCGGCCGAGCGGGCCGCCGGGGACCTCGTCAGCGACGCCGCCCTCGAAGAGCTCAGGACGGAGTCGGCGGCGGCCGACCGCAAAGCCCGGGAAGCCCTGCTGGCGGCCGGGCTGGCGGAAAACTCGCGCCGGACCCTCGGACGCATCGCCGGTGACTACGCCGAACTCGCCGCCGCCGGCAGGGAACCGCGGGACCGGGCCGCGTTGCTCGCCGCCGTGGCAGACGCCGCCAAGGGCGGAGGCGACAACACCTACCGCATGAGCCTGAACAGCTACGTCCTCGCCGCCCGGCTTGAGCAGGTGGCCGTCGCTGCCTCCGAACGCCTGATCGGCATGAGCGACGGCCGCTACACGCTGCAGCACACCGATGCCAAGGCCGCTCGGGGCGCGAAGTCCGGCCTCGGCCTGGAAGTCGTGGATGAGTGGACCGGCCAGCGCCGGGACACCGCCACCCTCTCCGGCGGCGAGTCCTTCATGGCCTCACTGGCCCTGGCCCTCGGGCTGGCAGACGTTGTGCAGCACGAGTCCGGCGGCGTGGACATCGAGACGCTCTTCGTGGACGAGGGCTTCGGCAGCCTCGACGAGCAGGCGCTGGAACAAGTCATGGACGCCCTCGAAGGCCTCCGCGACGGCGGCAGGGTAGTGGGGCTCGTGAGCCATGTGGCGGAAATGAAACAGCGCATTGGCACCCAGCTCCAGGTGGTCAAGGGCCGCAGCGGCTCCACCTTGCACATCAGCGACGACACCCGGGTCTGAGCTCTCGTTTCCGACCCCTCGTCGCCGACCCCCCGTCCCGGGCCGGCCGTCCGGGCATCGGCTATCATTGATCTGTTACCGGGTCGCGCGCATCGGGAGGAGGGACGATGCGCACTATTGAGCGAACCCGGAAACCATGAACCCTTCACCGTCTTCTTTGGCGTCTACTCTTGACGCCCCATTTTCGACCGACGCCCTCATTTCGACTGCCGCACTGCCGGCCCCCGCGCCCGCCAAGGGCGGCCGCTTTGCGCGGCTGCCGCTGCTCGCCGGCCGCAGTTTCATCCCGCTGGGACTCTTCGCCCGCCTGCCGCTGGCCATGCTCACCGTCGGCGCCCTGACGCTCGTCACCGCCGTCACGGGCTCCTACGCCGTGGGCGGCGCCGCCGCCGGAGCCGTCGGCATCGGTTCCGCACTGGGCGCTCCAGTCCTGGGCGTCCTCGCCGACCGGCTCGGCCAGCGCCGCGTCCTGCTCGTGTCCGCCATCGCCAACACCGTGGCCATCATCGCCCTGATCCTCGCGGCATACCTCAGTCCCGGGGCGCAGGACCTCGCCGCCGCTGTCCCCGTGCTGGCCGCGGCCTTCGTGGCCGGGGCCAGCTGCCCGCAGGTCGGTCCGCTGGCCCGCGTCCGCTGGATGGCGCTGACCTCCCGGACACCCGGGCGAGGGGCGGCCGCAAACTCCGCGGACCTGGACACCGCGCTGTCCTATGAGAGCACCGCGGACGAGCTCACGTTCGTGCTCGGCCCGGCACTGGTCGGCATCCTCGCGAGCCTGCTCGCGCCGTGGCTGCCGCTGGCCCTCGCCGCTGCGCTGACTGTCGTCCTCGTACCCGCTTTCGCCGTGCACCCCACGCACCACGCGGTGATCCGCACAGCGCGGCGTCGGCCCGCCGGCACGGCTCCCGCCGCGGCGGGGGACCGGCACGCGGGCAGCCGCACGGCCGCCCAGCGCGCCAGAACCTTCGCCGCCGTCGCCCTTCCTGTGCTGGCGATGGTGTGCATGGGCACGTTCTTCGGCTCCACCCAGACATCCCTGAGTTCCTTCTCTGCCAGCTTCGCCACGTCCGAGCTCGCGGGCCTGCTCTACGCCGCGATGGGACTGAGCTCTGCGGCTGCCGCCCTCTCGGTCGCGTACTGGCCCCGCCGCCTCACGGTGAACGTCCGCTGGATTGCTTGCGCGGCCCTCATGGCCGGGCTCGCGTCCCTGCTGTTGCTGCCCACGACGGCGATGCCCATGGTCCTTGTGCTGTTCGTCCTGGGCCTGCCCGTCGGCCCGCTCATGGTCACGGTTTTCGCCATCGGCGGCCTCGTGGCACCGGCCGGGAAGCTCGGCACGGTCATGACGGCCCTGGCCAGCGGCATTGTCGCCGGCACCGCGCTCGGATCCTCCATCGCCGGGCAGTTGGCCCAGAACTTCGGGTATTCGGCGGCGTTCCTGGTTCCGGTGTGCGCCGCCACGGCGCTGTTCCTGCTGGGAACGGCCGCCGCCGTCGTACTGCGGCAACGCGGGCGGAAGCCGGCACCGGCCGCCTAACCCCCGCTAACCCGCCGTTGCGCTATCACTTGTGGTCCCTAAAACGGCGGCAAAGTCAATCAAGGGGACATCTACTGATAGGGCATCGGAGGGAGCGGGCGACGGCGGCACGTTCCACGCACTTAGCCCAGTTGCGCCTCGATGCGCCGGGCCGCCTCCGTGAGGGCCCCGGCGACCTCGTCCGGATCCTGCGCGGCGCGGATATAGACGACGGCGAGGGCGGCAGGCCGGCTGCCCGGCACGCGCAGCGGCACCGCAATGGACGACACACCGGGGATCACCTCGTCATGGCTGGCGGCAAAGCCGCGGCGCCGGGCCTCGGCCGCTTCGGCCCGGTACGGGATGCCCGGGACCAAGGCCCGCCACTCCTGTTCCGGGAAGGCGGACTGGATGGCGATGCCCGGTGCCCCGGCGCTGATGGGATGCCTCGACCCCGGGTGCTGCACCACCGCGGCGCCGCTGTGCCGCGGATCCACCGTCACCAGCGTCACGCACTCCTCCCGGTCCCAGACCGCCACGAAGGCGCTCATGGTCAGGGTGTTGGCCAGCAGGGTCAGCTCCGGCAGGGCCGCCGACTGCAGGTTGCGGGAGACCCCGCGGGCCAGGACGGCGAGGCCCGGTCCGGGCTGGACGCGGCCGCCGTCATCGCGCACCAGCAGCGAATGGTCCTCCAGGGTGCGCAGGATCCGGTAGGCCACAGAGCGGTGGACGCCCATGGCATCGGCGAGTTCGGCAATGGTGAGCGGCTGCTGCGCCTCGGCGAGGATCTCCAGCGCCCTGATGCCGCGGGACAGCGTCTGGGACGGGGAAGCCTGGGCGGTGCCGGCGTTCGGGGTCATGGGGTCCATCCTAGGTGCGGGGTCGCTGGACGCCGGGCGTGCCGGGCAACCCTTGTGTTCCGGCTCACGGTCCGCTAGCGTTCTATATGGGAACTACTTGTTCGATTATAGAACACCAAGGGTTCAAAGCACAGGTGACCCAAAACATAGGTCATACAAACCGCAGCCTAACAAGACCGCAACGAACGCAGGGGATCAGTGATGATTGCCAAGCCACGCGACCACGCCGGGGGTGTCCAGGGCCAGGGCCCGCTGTCTGCGCCGCGGGCGAGCCACTTCCGGGGCAGCCTCGGCAGGTTTGCCACCGGCGTCGCGATCGTGACCTTCGACGGGGTAACGAAGCGCCACGGCATCACCGTGAACTCCTTCACGTCGGTCTCGATGGAGCCGCCGCTGGTGCTGGTGAGCATCGCCCGCACTGCCAAGGCCCACAATGAACTCACCGGCCGGCCCTTCACGGTGAATATCCTCGGCGCCGAGCAGCGGCACCTGGCCATGCACTTCGCCGGCCGCCCCGGCCCCGAGCCGCTGTGGGTGGAAGGGGACACGGCGCCGCGGCTGTCCAATGTCCTCGCCTATTTCGAATGCAAGCCCTGGGCGGCGTACGACGGCGGGGACCACACCTTGTATATCGGCGAGGTAGTGGACTTTAACTACCGCAACGGCGACGCCCTGGCGTTCGCCAACAGCACCTTCACCACCATCCCGGAAAGCCAGCTGGGCATGGAGGACCTGCTCTAGCGCCGCACCACATCCATTCAACGCGTTTCAGCTCAACGACGACTGGAGGAAAGACCAATGGGTATCCGTACCGGACGGCAGTACCTGGACAAGCTCAACGCCATGACCCCGCACGTGGTGATCGACGGCGAGGTGGTCAGCGAGAAGATCGCCGAACACCCGGCCTTCCGCAATGTGGCCCGCTCCTACGCCGGGCTCTTCGACATGCAGCACGACCGGAAGTACCAGGAGGCGCTCACCTACGCCTCGCCCAGCACCGGGGACCTGGTCAACGCATCCTTCCTGGTGCCGAAGACCATTGAGGACCTCCAGCGGCGCCGCCGCGCCATCTCCACCTGGGCCGAGTCCTCCAACGGCTTCCTTGGCCGCTCCGGGGACTACATGAACTCCGCGCTCACGGCGCTGGGCACGGCCGGCAAGTGGTTCGCGCAGGCGGATCCGAAGTTCGGCGAGAACATCCGCAACTACTACGAGTGGGCCCGGGAAAACGACGTCCTCGCCACGCACACCCTCATCCCGCCGCAGGTTAACCGCTCGGTCTCCGGCTCGGAGCAGCTCGGCGGCCAGCTCTCGGCCCGGATCGTGGAGGAGCGCGGGGACGGGGTCGTCATCCAGGGCGCACGCATGCTCGCCACCATCGCCCCGATCGCAGACGAGCTCCTCGTGTTCCCGTCCACCGTCCTGCGCGGCACCCCGGAAGACGCGCCCTACTCTTACGCGTTCGCCATCCCCAACGACTCCCCGGGCCTGCGCTACCTCTGCCGTACCTCGCTGTACAACGGCGGCAGCACCCACGACGAGCCGCTGGCCTCCCGCTATGAGGAAATGGACGCCGTCGCAGTCTTTGACCACGTCTTCGTGCCCAACGAGCGCATCTTCATGCTCGGCAACCCGCAGCTGTGCAACAGCTTCTACGCCGAAACCGGCGCCGGCGCGCTGATGACCCACCAGGTGGTTACCCGCACCATCGCCAAGAGCGAGTTCTTCCTGGGCCTGGCGTCGGAACTGGCCGAGTCGATCGGCATTGACGGCTTCCAGCACATTCAGGAAGACATCGCCGAGCTGATT
Source organism: Arthrobacter sp. P4_F10 (assembly GCF_056401435.1). Classification (NCBI taxonomy): domain Bacteria; kingdom Bacillati; phylum Actinomycetota; class Actinomycetes; order Micrococcales; family Micrococcaceae; genus Arthrobacter; species Arthrobacter sp. P4_F10. Next base: position 167,321 of record NZ_JBFUJJ010000002.1, on the reverse strand, counting down.
ATCGACGTCGAAATCGGCAAGGCGCTGGTCCGCGCCTCCGAGGCCGACGCCGGGCTCAACGACGCCGGCGTCATGCTGCCGAAGTGGACCACCCTGAATGCCGCCCGCAACTGGTATCCGAAGATGGCCCAGCGCTTCCCGCAGATCATCCGCAAGTTCTCGGCGTCGGGCCTCATGGCCCTGCCGGGCGAGGCGGACGTCAACAGCGAGGCCCGGGCGGACATCGAGCTGTACCTGCAGGGCAAGTCCCTGACGGGCCCCGAACGCGTCCGGCTCTTCAAACTGGCCTTCGACGCCTCCATTTCCGGGTTCTCCGGGCGCCAGTCGCTGTACGAGTACTTCTTCTTCGGGGATCCGGTCCGCATGGCCAGCGCCCTCGTGAACAGCTACGACCGCGAGCCGGTCCGGGCCAGGGTCCGCGAACTGCTCAACCGCGCGGACTGATCCGCGGAAGACATTCCTCAGCGAATATGTGTGCCCTATCACACATTTCATAGTAGTATTCAGGTTACTAACTGACCGTTCAATCAGTAATTCACGAGGCAATCAGTTATCCACTTCGCACCCACCCCCGGGCAGTATTTCTGCCCCCAGCAACGGAGTTTCAATGACCGCAACTTCACGTGTCGATACCGAGGCGGGCCCCAGCAGCAAGCATGAGGAACGCAAGGTCCTCGCGGGCACACTGGTCGGTACCACCATTGAGTGGTACGACTTCTTCATCTTCGCCCAGCTGACGGCAACGCTGCTGTCACCGCTGTTCCTGGCACCGCTGAACGCCTCCAACCCGGGCCTGGCACAGATCCTGTCCTTTGCCCTCATCGGTATCAGCTTCCTGTTCCGCCCGCTCGGCGCCATCGTCGCCGGCCACCTCGGTGACCGCCTCGGCCGCAAGGCCATGCTGGTCTTCACCCTCATCATGATGGGTGCCGCCACGGCGCTGATCGGCCTGCTGCCGACCTACGCCCAGATCGGTTTCTGGGCCCCGGTCCTGCTGATCTTGCTCCGTGTTGTCCAGGGCTTCTCCGCCGGTGGCGAATGGGGCGGTGCCGCGCTGATGGCAGTCGAGCACGCTCCCAAGAGCAAGCGTGGCCTGTTCGGGGCCTACCCGCAGATCGGCGTGCCCGTGGGCATGATCCTCGCGACGGGCCTGCTGTTCTTCCTCAACACGTCCATGTCCAAGGAAGACTTCGCGGCCTGGGGCTGGCGGGTTCCGTTCCTGCTCTCCATCGTGCTGATCGTCGTCGGCTACCTGATCCGCCGGGCGGTCGCCGAGAGCCCCGTCTTCAAGGAGATGCAGGAGCGCAAGGAAGGGAGCAAGGCGCCCCTGGGCGAGCTTCTCCGCAACCACAAGAAGGCCGTCCTCTACTCGACGATGATCTTCATCGGCAACAACGCCGCCGGTTACCTGCTGATTGCGTTCTTCATCTCCTACGCCACCAAGTCCCTGAAAATGCCTACCGCGCAGATCCTGCTGGCCACCACGCTGGCTTCCTTCGGCTGGCTGATCTTCACCCTGGCGGGCGGCTGGCTGTCGGACAAGATCGGCCGCGTCAAGACGTTCCTGCTCGGCTACGGAATTGTCTTTGCCTGGATGATCCCGATGTTCGCGCTGATCGACACCAAGAACATCGTGCTCTACGGCGTCGCGCTGTTCGTCCTGACGATCGGCCTGGGCCTCTCCTACGGCCCGATGTCCGCGATGTACGCCGAGATGTTCCCGGCGAACGTCCGCTACTCGGGCATTTCGATCGGCTACGCCTTCGGCGCCATCCTCGGCGGTGCGTTCGCTGCCACCATCGCTGAGGTCCTGCTGCAGGGCACCGGGTGGACCGGTTCCATCGGTATCTACATCATGATCCTCTGCGTCATCTCCGCGGTCGGCGTGCTGCTGGCCGGGGAGACGAAGGGCCGCCCGCTCGGCGTCAGCAGCCACCACTAGGCTGTTGTCCCGGTAGGCAAGGCAAGACACGAAAGAGGCACGGACCGCGGTCCGTGCCTCTTTTTGTGTTGGCCTGTGTTGGCGGCTGCCTGTCGGCCTAGACGCCCAGGAAGCTGATGGCACCCTGCTTGAAGGCGCGGCTGGTGATGGCGTTGGTGTGGTTGCGGCCCGGCAGCACCAGCTGTTCGACCATGCCGCCGGCCTTGGCGCCGAGGGCGGCGAGCTCCGGCATGGAGGCGGCCCGGTCGTCCTGTTCCCCCGCTACGAGGAGCATGGGCATGTGCGGGACCGCCTCGGCGGGATCGTACGGCTCGGTCTTGATCGCCTCGATAAGGGACAGCAGGGCGAAGATGTTGTTGCTGGGCAGCAGCATGGCCATCTTCAGCAGCCCGGCGGTTGATTCGTCCGCGATCGGCGTGCCGTCGGCCAAGTACCGCTGCGCGGCGATCAGGTCGAAGTCCGCCAGGGGGTCGGCGACGTTGGGGCCGCCCAGGACCAGCCGGTGCACCAGCTCATGCTGGGTGGCGCCGAACTCCCAGGCAAGCCGGGATCCCAGCGAATAGCCGATCAGGTCGAGCCCGCTGGACGGGTCGCCGTCGCGCAGCGGCCGCACGCCGGCGTCGAACACGATCTGCAGCAGGTCCGCGCGGATCCGGCTGGGGGAGTAGGAGTCCATGTCCTCGGGCGCACCGCTGCGGCCGTGGCCGGGCAGGTCCACGGTAATGACGCGCCGGCCGGCCTCCAGGAGCGCGGCCAGCCAGCCGGAGTCCTCCCAGTTGAGCTTGGAGGAGGAGGAGAACCCGTGCAGCAGCAGGACCGGACGGAGCCCGGCGTCGTTCTGGGGCTCATGCACCTGCACGTAAAGCTGGGGGTCGGTGCCCTCCACGGTGTGGGAATGCAGTTCGCCGGTGTGTCTGCCGCTCATGCTCTTAGTCCTCATCAAGTACTGCGCTCAGGCGGACCCGGCGCTTTGGTGCCTCTTCCTTCGGGACCGTGCCCACGATGCCGGCGGTGTTGTCCGGCACCTCAAACACAATCAGGGGCTCGCCGACATTGATCTTGTCACCGGGCCCGCCGTAGATACGCACTACCTTACCTGCCTGCGGGCTGGGCAATTCAACGGCCGACTTGGTGGTTTCGACCTCCACGAGCGGCTGGTTGCGCTCCACCTGCTCGCCCGGTGAAACCAGCCATTCCAGCACGGTTGCCTCGATCAGGCCCTCGCCGAGATCGGGGAGCGGGAAGGAAATTTCAGCCACGTTTGTACTCCAATACTCGCTGGATGCCGAAGAGGATCCGGTCAATGTTCGGGATGTATTCATCTTCGAGGTCGCCCGAGGGGTACGGGACGTCGAAGCCGGTGACGCGTTCCACCGGTGCCTTGAGGGTGTCGAAGCAGCTCTGGGTGATCAGCTGCGCCACCTCGGCGCCGAGGCCGGAGGTCAGCGGCGCTTCGTGGACGACGACGGCGCGGCGCGTCTTGCGCACGGACGCGGTCAAAGCTTCGGCGTCGATCGGCTTGAGCCAGCGCAGGTCCAGGACCTCGATGTCGATCCCGTCCTCGGCGGCGAGCTCGGCCACCTGCAGGCAGCGGGAGACCATGGCGCCCCACGCGACGAGCGTGAGGTGGCGGCCTTCGCGCATCACCTTGGCGCCGGTGGGGGAGCCGCCGCCTGCATCGTGCGTGGCGGCGTCCACCTCACCCTTCTGCCAGTAACGGGACTTCGGTTCCATGAAGATCACCGGGTCCGGCCGCGTGGCGGCGTACTTGAGCAGGTGGTAGGCCTCATGCGGGTTGGACGGCGAGACCACCTTCAGGCCCGGCACGTGGGCGAAGAGCGCCTCGAGGCTTTCGCCGTGGTGTTCGGGGGCCCGGATGCCGCCGAAGCTGGGCACGCGCAGGGTAATGGGCATCGGCATGGTGCCCCGGCTGCGGTAGTTCATCCGGGCGATCTGGCAGACGATCTGGTTGATGGCCGGGTAGGCGAAGCCGTCGAACTGGACCTCGGGAATGGGGTGGAACCCGGCCATCGCCAGGCCCACGGACATGCCGAGGATGCCCGATTCCGCCAGCGGGGTGTCAAAGACGCGCTGCGCGCCGTGCTTGGCCTGCAATCCGTCGGTGATGCGGAAGACGCCGCCGAGCCGGCCGCAGTCCTCGCCGAAGATGACGGCCTTGGGGTTGTCCGCGAGGACCTCGTCGAGGGCACGGTTAAGCGCCTGCTGCATCGACATCACGGTGGTTGGTGCGGGGCTGTCTGCGGCCGTGTTGGTGGCAGTGTCGTCGCCGGTGGCGTTTGCGCCTTCGAGTATCGAGTTAGACATGTTCGGACTCCTCGCGCCAGTTGGCGGCCTGGGCCTGCAGGGCAGGGGTGGTTTCCTGGAAGACCAGGTCAAACATTTCAGTTCCGGGACGGGAGCCGAGAGCCTGGATGCCGGTGCGGATCTGCTCCTCTTCGGCCTTGGCCGCGGCCAGCGCCTCGGCGAAGAATGCCTCGTCCGCGATTCCCTCGGCCAGCAGCCGCTGCCGGAGCCGCTCGAGCGGGTCAATGCCGGCGCCGTCGCGTTCCTCGTCGAGGGAGCGGTAGCGGCCCGGATCATCGGAGGTGGAATGCGGGCCGCGGCGGTAGGTCATGGCCTCGATGAGCACCGGGCCGTTGCCGGAGCGGGCATGGGCGAAGGCGCGGCGGGTCGCCTCGAGGACCGCGACGACGTCGTCGCCGTCGATCTTCAGCGCCGGGATCCCGTAGCCTGCGGCGCGGGCCGCGACGGAGCCGCCGGCGACCTGCCGTTCGGTGGGGACCGAGATGGCCCAGCCGTTGTTCTGGACGAAGAACACCACCGGGGCCTTCATCACGGCGGCGAAGTTCATCGCCTCGTGCACATCGCCCTGCGAGGAGGCGCCGTCGCCGAAGTAGGTCAGGGCGACGCCGTCTTGCTGATCGAGCGTCTGGCCGTGGGCCCAGCCGACGGCGTGCAGGACGGACCCGGCGACGACCGCCTGGATCGGGGCCAGCCGGGATTCCATCGGGTTGTACAGGCCGCCGTGCCACGTGGCCTTGTGGGTGGACATGTAGGCCACCATGTCCACCCCCATGGTCCGGGCGACGCCCATTTCGCGGTAGGTGGGGAAGACGAAGTCCCGGGTGGTGTCCACGGCGTAGCCGCTGCCCACCTGGGCCGCCTCCTGGCCGAGCTCGGGGGCGTAGCCGGGGATGATGCCCTGCCGTTGCCAGGCGATGGCCGAGGTGTCGAGGTGCCGGACGGCCACCATCAGCGAATAGAGCTCTCGGAGCTCGTCGGCAGTGAGCGGCCCGGCAGCGCCGCCGGAAGCCACGGGGAGAAGTGTATCCATGCCTGTGACCCTAGTCACCGGCGGCGGGGTGGGCAATCAGCCTAGGCCGGGGTGCCCAGACTGCACACTTCTGCCGCCCGTAGCGCCGGGACGCCTTACAATTTGTCTAGCGCCCCGGCTGGTCGGCTAGTCAGCCTCGACGCTGGCGCGGCGGTTGCGGGTGATCCGGGCGCTGATCCAGCACGCCGCAGCGATGCCGGCCACCAATGCCAGGGTGCTGAAGAGCTGCGTGCTGGTTTCCGGGCTGCTGAAGCCGACGGCGAAGATCAGCGCCAGGAGCACCAGTCCGAAGACCGTCAGCCCGGGGAAGCCTTTCATGCGCAGCGGCAGCACGGTGCCGTCACGGTCCGCCCGGCGCCGCAGGATCAGCTGGGACACGAGGGCCGTGCCCCAGACCACGAGGCAGGTGGAGCCGACAAGCTGGAACAGTGCCGGGAGAATCTGGTCGGGGAAGAGCAGTTCCAGGACGGCGGCGAGGAAGCCGAAGGCCACCGAGACGCCCACGGCCACCACGGGAACGCGTGCCGTGTTGACTTTCGAGAGGAACCGCGGGGCTTCGCCGCGTTCGGACAGCGAGAAGACCATCCGGGACGCGCCGTAGAGGTTGGCGTTCAGCGCGGAGAGAAGCGCGACGACGGCGACCAGGGTGATCGCGGCACCGGCACCCGGGATGCGGGCGACGTCGAGGACGCCGGCGAACGGGGACTTCAAGGCCGCCGAGGTCGAGGGGAGGACGGCGGCGATGACGAATACCGAGCCGATGTAGAACACGAGGATCCGCCACACAACGGTGCGGATCGCCTGGCCGACGCTGTGCGCCGGGTTCTCCGTCTCGGCTGCGGCCACGCTGACGATCTCGGTGCCGCCGAAGGCGAAGATCACCACAAAGAGTGCGGTGGCGATGCCGCCCAGGCCTGCCGGGGCGAAGTCGGAGGTGAAATTGCTGAGCCCGGGGGACGGGACGTTCGGCAGCCAGCCCAGCAGCAGGGCCGCGCCGATGGCCAGGAACAGCACGATGGCGGCGACCTTGAGGATGGCGAACCAGAATTCGAACTCGCCGAAGTTCTTCACGCCGGCGAGGTTGACTGCCGTGAACAGGGCCATGAAGATCAGTGACAGCGCCCAGACGGGAATCACCGGCCACACGGTGAACAGGAGCGCAGCCGCACCCAGGGCTTCGGCCGCGATGACCACCACGAGCTGCAGCCACCAGAGCCAGCCGACGGTCGCGCCGGCGGTCTTGCCCATCGCCTTTTGCGCGTAGACGGAGAAGGCGCCGCTGTTGGGGTTGGCCGCGGCCATCTCGCCGAGCGCCCACATGACCAGGATGATCAGGGTTCCGGCGACGAGGTAGGAGATCAGGACGGCGGGTCCCGCCGCCTGGATTCCGGCCCCCGAGCCGAGGAACAGACCGGCGCCGATCGCGCTGCCCAATCCCATCATGGTCAGCTGGCGCGGCTTCATGCTGTGCCCCAATTTCGGGGCCGGGAGGGCAGTGGGCAACTTCGCTATGGACTTCGTTGTCATACTGGCGAACCTTTGTGTGGTTTGGATCTGTGCGTCCTTATGGGACCTATTGAATTTACCGTCTTTATGCCGGCGCTAACGATCGCCGGGGCGCCGGCGGCGTGAGAGCATGATGGCAGTTTGCTAACTGAATCAGGGTATTGGCGGCGGTTTGTCCCACCCGGGCCGCGTGGAAAGGAAAAATCCATGGACGTTGATCCGCTGGATGCAAAGATTGTCCGATTTTTCACGGATTCTCCCAGGGCCTCGGTCCTGGAAGCCTCCCGGGTGCTGAAGGTGGCCCGGGCGACGGTGCAGTCGCGGCTGGACCGGATGCAGGCCGGCGGGGTGATCGGCTCCTGGGTGCCGCAGCCGGACCCGGCACATTTCGGCTTCCCGGTGGTGGCGTTCTGTTCCCTCACGATCAACCAGGATCTCGGGCACGACGCCGTCGTGGAGGCCATGGCGAGGATCCCCGAACTGATTGAGATCCACACCGTGTCCGGGAGCTCGGACCTCATGGCCCGCATCGCGGCACGGTCCAACTCTGACCTCCAGCGCGTCCTCGATGCCATGATTGCCACCCGGACGATCCTGCGGTCCTCCTCCGTGATCGTCCTCAACACGCACTTCCAGGGGCGCACCCTGCCGCTGCTCGAAGCCGCGGCCGCAAGCAGTGAGAAGCCAGGCGGGTGAACCGGGCCGTGGGCTAGAGGACGCTCAGGTTTCCGGGCAGGCCGGTCCGGCCGGTGAGCAAGAGCAGCAGCTCACCGGCGGACGGCAGCCGGGAGCCGATGGCTCCGGCGAGCTCCAGCGAGGCCGCGACCGCCGGGGCCAGGGAAGCGGGCGCCGGGAGCCCCAGGGCGCGCGCCAGGTCCAGGGTGTGCACGGCCAGCTCGAAGGTCCGGGTCGGAAGGTAGTCGACGAGCGTCATTACCCCGGCGGGGGTGGCCAGAAGGGCATCGTCCGGCGTGTTCCTGACGAGGGCGGTGACCCGTTGGACCAGCTCCCGCACCGCTGCGGCTGGATCCTCGCCCAGGGCGTCCCCGGTTTCCTTGCCTCGCTGCGCGATCGCATCCGGCGAGGCGACGCCCCGAACGGCCAGGAAGTATTCCACCGGACCCGCCACCCGCTCCCCGGCGGCCGGGGTGGCGAGGTAGGTCTCCACGGTTGTCAGTGCGCGGCTCGTGTGGCCGGTCAGTGCCCGGACATCCCATTCACCCAGTGCCGGCCGCGACCACCCCTGATGCGGTACCCGTCCGGCGACCTCCAGGAACGCCTGGGCCGCTCCCGCGTAACAGGCCCTGACTGCTGCTGCGTCCATACCCTCCGGGTCCATATCTTCTGAGTCCATAGCCCCGATTAATACCGGTGCCGGCACCCGCAGGCAAGCCCGGGCCGAACGCCCGGGCCGCCCCAGGGCCGGGCATGTGACCTGAAACATTTTGCGCCCGGCCAGCGTCGCCGTATCATTAGTTCTAGTCAAATTGACTATAACTAATCCGGCGGTCGGACCGGATCTGTCCGGGCAGTCCATCGCGGACCCGCCCGGGACCCAAGAGGGCGGGTGGATCACCGTTTACACCACAGCAGCCAACGTCTCGGAGCGCCAGACCGCTCCGCCGTCGTTGGCCATCTCCACTGTGATCTTTGCGCTGCGCCCCAGCGAGCGGTCCGGACGGCCCACGCTGTGGATTCCGCTGGTGCGCCGGATCCGCGAGCCGTTCAAAGGCCTCTGGGCCTTGCCGGGCGGCCCGCTCACGCATTCCGAGTCACTCCAGGACGCCGCCTCGCGGAACCTGCGCGAGACCACGGGGCTGGCCCCGAACTACCTCGAACAGCTCTACGCCTTTGGCGGGCTGCACCGCTCGCCCACCCAGCGCGTCGTCTCGATTGTGTACTGGGCGCTCGTCCAGCCGACGGAGGCCGCGCTCGCCGACGAATCGGAGAACGTGCGCTGGTTCCGTGCCGACGGGCTCGGCGAGCTGGCCTTCGACCACAACGCGATCATCGACTACGCCCTGTGGCGGCTGCGCAACAAGATGGCCTACGGATCCATCGCCTACCACCTGCTGGGCGAGTACTTCACCCTCGCCCAGGTCCGGGAAGTCTACGAGGCCGTCCTGGACCGCGAACTCGATCCCGCCAACTTCCGCCGGCAGGTCAAGGCCACGCCGGAAATCGAAGAAACCGATCACTATCTGCAGGGCGGCAAGCACCGCCCGCCACGCCTCTACCGCTTTACCGGCCGCCCAGGCCTTGACCCAGACAACAGGAGCACACCATGAGCAGCGTCAACACGGCAATCCAGCTGATCACGCGCGAGCAGGCCACGACCATGACGGGGCGCGCGGCCGCCTCCACCTGCAGCCCCGCGCTGGCCCGCGGGCCCTGGGACTACGACCTCGCCGAAGCCCTCGCCGGTGTCCCCGCCTACGGGCCGGGCGCCTCCTCCGCCGACGCCGCGCCGGCCTCGACGCCCCGGCAGGGCCAGCTCCCGGAGGAGTACAAGCTTGCCAGCGACGCCGAACTCGACGCCCGGATCCGCGCCGCCAAAGCGGCACTGGGGGACCGCGCCGTCGTGCTGGGGCACTTCTACCAGCGCGACGAAGTGATCGAGTATGCCGACTTCGTGGGCGATTCCTTCCAGCTCGCCAATGCGGCCCTGACCCGGCCGGACGCGGAAGCGATCATCTTCTGCGGCGTGCATTTCATGGCCGAGACGGCGGACATCCTGTCCCGGCCGGACCAGGCCGTGATCCTGCCCAACCTCGCCGCGGGCTGCTCCATGGCCGACATGGCGGACATCGACTCGGTCACCGAGTGCTGGGAACAGCTTGAGGAAGTCTTCGGCACGGAGCCCGACGCCGACGGCCGGGTCCCGGTCATCCCGGTCACCTACATGAACTCCTCCGCAGCCCTTAAGGGCTTCTGCGGCGAGCGCGGCGGGATCGTCTGCACGTCCTCGAACGCCGCGACGGTGCTGGAGTGGGCGTTCGAGCGCGGCCAGCGCGTGCTGTTCTTCCCGGACCAGCACCTGGGCCGCAACACCGCCAAAGCCATGGGGGTGCCGCTGGAGCAGATGCCGATGTGGAACCCGCGCAAGGACCTCGGCGGCAATGACGAACAGACCCTGCTCGATTCCCGGGTGATCCTCTGGCACGGCTTCTGCTCGGTGCACAAGCGCTTCAACGTTGGCCAGATCGAAAAGGCCCGCGCAGAGTTCCCCGGCGTGCAGGTGATCGTGCACCCGGAATGCCCCATGGAGGTGGTGGACGCCGCCGATTCCGCGGGCTCCACCGACTTCATCAAGAAAGCCATCGCCGCGGCCACCGAACCCACCACGTTTGCGATCGGCACCGAGATCAACATGGTGAACCGCCTCGCGGCGGAATACCCGCAGCACACCATCTTCTGCCTGGACCCGGTGATCTGCCCCTGCTCCACGATGTACCGCATCCACCCCGGCTACCTTGCCTGGGTCCTGGAAGCGCTCGTCCGCGGTGAGGTGCTGAACCGCATCACCGTGGAAGAGGACGTTGCCGCCCCGGCAAAGGTGGCGCTGGAACGCATGCTGGCGGCGCGGCCGTGACCAGGCGGCTGGTGATTGTCGGCAGCGGGGTTGCGGGGCTCTACGCCGCGCTGCTCGCCACCGGAAGCGGCCGTGACATCGAGGTGGTCCTCCTGAGCAAGGGGACGCTGGAGCAGAGCAACACCTTCTACGCCCAGGGCGGCATCTCCGCCGTGCTGGCCCCGGAGGATGCCGCCCCCGGGGACTCCGTGGCAGCACACATCGCGGACACGCTCGCCGCCGGTGCCGGGCTCAACGACGCCGAGGCAGTCCGTGTCCTATGCACCGAGGCCGTCCGGGACATCGCCGGCCTGGGCCGCTATGGCGTGCATTTCGACGCGGGTCCCGACGGCGGACCGGCCCTGGGCCTGGAAGCGGCGCACTCGGCGCCGCGCATCCTGCACGCCGGCGGGGACGCGACGGGCGCCTGCATCGCCCGCGGGCTCGTCGCCGCCGTCCTGGAACGCGCAGTCCTGGATCGTGCTGTCCACGGCCGGCTCCGGGTGGAGACCAGCGCGTTCGTCACCGAACTCCTGACGGAACCGGATGCTCTGTCACAGCCCGGCGGCACGCCCCCGACGCCGGCCCGGGTCACCGGCGTGGCCTACCTGGCCGGCGGACGGCCCCAGCAGCTCGCTGCCGACGCCGTCCTGCTCGCCACCGGCGGTGCCGGGCGGCTGTTTGCCCGCACCAGCAATCCCTCCGTCGCGACCGCCGACGGGCTGGCCCTGGCCTGGCGTGCCGGCGCCGCGGTGCGGGACCTCGAGTTCTTTCAGTTCCACCCCACCACCCTTGCCGCCCAGGAGGTCCCTGGCGGCCCGCCGGCCCTGCTCATCTCCGAAGCGGTCCGCGGCGAGGGGGCGGTGCTGCTGGATTCCGCGGGATACCGCTTCATGCCGGACTACCACCCCGATGCCGAGCTGGCCCCCCGCGACGTCGTCTCCCGCAGCATCGCCCTGCACCTGTCGGCCACCAGGGCCGCGCTGGACAGCCCGGTCTACCTGGACGCCCGTGGCGTCGAGGCAGAGAAGGGTGCGGGCTTCCTGGCCCGGCGGTTCCCGACCATCACGGCCGCCACCCTCGCCGCCGGCTACGACTGGACCGCGGAGACGGTACCCGTGTCCCCGGCCGCCCACTATTGGATGGGCGGCGTGTGCACCGACCTGAAGGGCCGCACATCGGTTCCGGGCCTGTATGCCGCCGGCGAGGTCGCCCGCACGGGCGCGCAGGGGGCAAACCGGCTGGCGAGCAACTCGCTGCTTGAGGGCCTCGTGTTCGGCCGCCGTGCGGTGGAGGACTTCCTGCGTGCGCCCGTGCCGGAGGCGGCCTGGCTCTCGCCGGCACGCGGGGACCTCCAGCCGGGCAGCCATGTCCCGCCCGCGGCGGCCGTTACCCCAGAGGCTGCTACCCCAGAGACAGGCGGCACCGGCGCGGCGGAGGTTCCGTTCACCCGCGCGGCCCTGGGGAGACTCATGACCGCGGCTGCGGGAGTCACCCGCACGGGCGCCGGCCTCGACGCCGCCGCGCTCCAGCTGGCGCAGTGGGCCGCCGGCCCTGAAACCGCCGGCCTTGAATGCGGAGTCCACGCCGGGCCCAGCGCCGGACACAGCGCCTGTCTCGGCCAGGATGCCCATGAGGACCGGAACCTGCTGCTGGCTGCGGAACTCCTCGTGGCGGCGGCCCGGCAGCGCACACAATCCGTCGGTGCCCATTACCGGGCCGACACGGACGCCACCTCAGCCCTCACCCATTCCATGCAAAGGATTTCCTCGTGACCACCACTGCCCACGCAACCGCTTCACCGGAAACCGCAGCCCCGGAAGCCGTGCCCTCCCGTGCCGCGGCGCTCGCCGGGAGCCTGCCCGAGGCCGCCGTCCTGGCCGTCCTCCGCATGGCGCTGGACGAGGACGCCCCGTACGGGGACATCACCTCGCAGGTGCTCATCCCCGCGCAGGCGCGGGCGACTGCGGTGCTCAATGCCCGCGTTCCCGGCGTGCTGAGCGGCGGGGAGGTCTTCACCGCGGCGATGAAGCTGACCGACCCGGGCGCCGTCGTCGAACTGCTGGTCAACGACGGCGAGGCCTTCGCCGCCGGAACCGCACTGGCCCGGGTGACCGGGAACGCCCGCGCCGTGCTGCTGGCCGAACGCGTCGGCCTGAACCTGGTCCAGCGGATGAGCGCCATCGCCACCAGGACGGCCGAGTTCGTGGCGCTCGTGGACGGCACCGCGGCGCGGATCACAGATACCCGCAAGACGACGCCGGGGCTGCGGGTGCTGGAACGCTACGCCGTGCGCTGCGGCGGCGGCGCCAACCACCGCTTCAGCCTGTCTGACGCCGTCCTGGCCAAGGACAACCATCTGGCGGTCCTCACCGGCGGTGATCCGGCGAAGCTGACCGCGGTGCTGCGGGGCGCCAAGGCGCAGCTTGGCCATACAACACACTTCGAAGTGGAAGTGGACACCATCGAGCAGATCGAGCCCGTACTTGCGGCCGGGGTGGACACCATCATGCTGGACAACTTCTCCCTGGCCGAGCTGGCGGCCGGCGTCGAACTGGTGGGCGGCCGGGCCCGTGTCGAAGCCAGCGGCAACGTCAATCTCGCCACCGTGGCGGACATCGCGGCCACGGGGGTGGACGTCATCTCGATCGGGGCCCTGACGCACAGCGTCACGGCCCTGGACCTCGGCCTGGACATTGAGCTGGATGTCGAGCCCGTTCCTGCCCCGGAACAGACGGCCGGCTGAGGCGCACCGTGATCTTCCTCGACGCCGCGGCCACCACACCGGTCCGCCGAGAGGTGCTGGAGGCCATGTGGCCATACCTCACGGGCGAGTTCGGCAACCCGTCAAGCCATCACTCCCTGGGTGAGGCGGCCGCCACGGCGCTCGCCGGGGCACGCACCGCAACCGCCAAGGCCCTGGGCTGCCGCCCCGGGGAAGTCGTCTTTACCTCCGGCGGCACCGAAGCTGACAACCTCGCCGTCAAGGGCATCGCCCTGGCCCGGCGCGCCGCCGATCCGCGCCTGGACCGGGTGGCGATCAGCGCCGTCGAACATCCCGCGGTGGAAGAATCCGCCAGGTACCTCGAACGGGTGCACGGCTTCGCGGTCGACGTGATCCCTGTGGACCGCTTCGGGCAGGTGACGGAAGAGGCCCTTGCCGCGGTGCTGCAGCCCGGGACGGCCCTGGTCAGCATCATGTACGCGAATAACGAGGTAGGCACGGTCCAGCCCATCGCCTGGCTCGCGGCGCTGGCCCGCGCCCACGGCGTCCCGTTCCACACCGACGCCGTCCAGGCGGCCGGCTGGCTGCCGCTGGACACCGGCGCACTGGGCGTTGACGCGCTGAGCATTTCCGGCCACAAGCTGGGCGCGCCCAAAGGCAGCGGCGCGTTGTTTGTCCGCGGACGGGTCCGGCTTGAACCGCTGGTCCACGGCGGCGGGCAGGAGCGCGGCCGCCGTTCGGGAACGGAAAACGTCGCCGGGGCCGTGGCGCTGGCGACAGCCCTGACGCTGCCCCGGGAACCGGCCGGGCGGGTCTCTGCCCTCCGCGACGGGTTTATAGACGCCGTGCTGGCCGGTGTTCCCGGTGCGCTGCTCACCGGGCACCCCACCGAGCGGCTGCCCTCGGTGGCATCTTTCTGCTTCCCGGGCACCAGCGGCGAGTCCGTGCTGCTGGAACTCGAGCGCCAGGGCGTCATCTGCTCCAGCGGGTCCGCGTGCGCGGCAGGTTCGGATGCGCCGTCGCCCGTGCTGCTGGCCATGGGCATCGAGCCCGAGGTCGCCCAGTCGGCGGTGCGCTTCAGCTTCGACTCGACCGTCACGGCAGCGCAGTTGCAGGAGGCGGCGGCCGCGGTCCGCACGGCCGTCGGCAGCGTCCGCTCCCTTGGGGAAGCTAGCGGTGGCGGGCGCGGCGGAAGATCCAGTGCCGCAGCATCGTGAACCGCACCGCGGTCGCGGCGAAGCCGGAGATCGTGGTGGTCCACAGCTCCTCGGCCACGGTGGCATCCGGGTCGATCCAGTGCAGGACGGCCAGGCTGCCGCCGGTGATCAGGAGCGCGACGAGGATCACGATCAGGCCGTTGAGGTGGTCCCGCTTCATCCGGCGGCGCTCGGTGATCTTGAACGTCAGGCGCCGGTTGAGGGCGGTATTCATGAACGATGTCAGGACCAGGGCCGCCGCGTTGGCCGGCTGGGCCCCGAGCCAGGGCCGGGACAGGGCGTACAGGGCCAAGGAAGTCAGGGTACAGACAACCCCGACGCCGGTGAACCGGATGAGCTGCCGGACCACCGGGTAGCGGAGGATTCCGCGGTGGCGGCGGGCGGTCTGGCCGCGGACGACGGCGGCGGCAGGAGCCTGCTGTTCGAGCTGGGTCTCCATCCGCTCAGTACAGTTCGCCCACGGGGATGTCCACGGCCAGCCGGTTCTCCGGGCCCGCAAGGGGACATGCCCAGGCTTCGTTGTAGGCGCAGGAGGGGTTGTAGGCGAAATTGAAGTCCAGGACGAATTCGGCCTGGGGCCCGGAGCCCCGCACGCCGTGGAAAGCCCCCTTGATGGTGTCCAGGAGGTAGCGTCCCGCGCCGTAGCTGCCGCCGGGCTGGCCGGCGGTGGCGTCACGGAACGGCACGAAGATGCCGCCGCCGTAGCCCCTGAGCTTCCAGACTGCGAGCTGTCCCATCTCGGGAAGGTCGAAGGTGCCCAGCCGCACAAACCGGACCAGGCCGTCAGTCCCGGTCTCCACATTCATCTCCCGGCCGGCGCCCTCGAGGGTCAGCGGGACATGGAAACGGTAGATCGGATCGTAGTCCGCCGTCTTCAGGCCGCCGAAGCTGGCCTTGGCTTCTGCCGTCAGCGCCGAGGCCGGGTGCGTGCCGAACATGCGGTCCCGCTCCTGGCGCCAGTACGAATGGGCCTCCGCCGGGCTGTCCGCGGCAATCTTCCGCGTGGTGGCATAGAGGGCAAAGGTCCGCAGCCGCCAGTCCGCGATATCGAGCGCTGACATGCCTGCCACGTCGCCCTGGTCCCCAAAGTGCGTTCGGTCAATGTCATGTTCGGCCATGCCCCCAGCGTATCCGCTTTCCCGGGGCCGAAATTTGGGCCCCGGATTCCGGGCCGGACCCCCGCGCCGAATAACCCGTTCCGGCGGACCATCCAGCCGTAGACTTTCGCCCATGCGCAACCCCCTGCAGAACGCGGCCGCCGGCAATACCCTCAAGAGCCCCGGGGCCACGCCGGGCAGCGCGGGGTACACACCGGGCAGCGCCGGCGAAACACCGGGCAGCGCCGGGCGCGCGGCAGCGTCGCTGGCGGAGCTCGTGACGTACCGGACCGTATCCTCCCGGGCCGTGGCCGGGGTGGAGACAGACCAGTTCGAGGCCTTCATCGCGGCACTGCCACGGCTGTACCCGGCCGTCCATGCCGCCCTGGAACTGGAGCGCGTCAACGGCCACGCCCTCCTGTACCGCTGGCCCGGCAGCGCCTTGGCGGAGGACCCAGCGGCCGCGCAGCGCGCCTCGGTGCTGATGGCGCACTACGACGTCGTCCCGGCGGGCGACCCAGGACAGTGGACGCAGGCGCCGTTCTCCGGCCACAACGACGGCACCTTCCTGTGGGGCCGCGGGACACTCGATGACAAGGGCCAGCTCGTTGCCATCCTGGAGGCGGCCGAGAGCTTGCTCCGGGCGGGGCATGCCCCCGCGCATGACCTCTACTTCTCGTTCGGCAACAACGAGGAGACGGCCGGCAACAGCGCGGCGGCCGCCGCAGACCTGCTGGCCGGCCGCGGTGTGTTGCCCTGGCTCGTGCTGGACGAGGGCGGTGCCGTCGCCGGCGGTGCCTTCCCGGGGGTGAGCCGCCCGGCCGCCGTCGTCGGCGTGGCCGAAAAGGGAATCCTGGACGTGGAGCTGCTGACCCGGGACCAGGGGGGACACGCCTCCACGCCGCCGCGGATGGGCGCGACGGCCCGGCTGGCCCGCGCCATCACCCGGATCGAGCGCAGCCCGTTCCCGCAGTCGCTGCCGGAGGTGACCGCGGAGATGCTGCGCCGCTTCTGCCCGCACACGCCGCCGCCGCTGCGAACCGTGTTCGCTAACGTCGCCCTGCTCCGGGCGCCGATCACCTGGCTCTTTGGCCGGCTCGGCAACGAGACCAACGCGATGACCCGAACCACCGTCGCCATCACCACCCTCGAAGGCAGCTCCGGGGCGAACGTCCTCGCCGCCACGGCCAAGGCCAACGCCAACATCAGGGTGGCGGTGGGGGAGACCGTCGAGGGCACCGTGGCACGACTGCGGAAAATCATCCGCGACCCGAAAGTCGAACTGCGCGTCGTGGAGGGCAACGGCCCGTCCCCGGTCTCCCCGAACTCCGCGCAGTGGGAACTGCTGGCGGACTGCATCGGGCAGGTCTTCCCCGAGGCGATCATCACCCCCTACATCATGATGGGCGGCACGGACTCGCGCCGCTTCACCGGGATCTGCGGCACCGTGTACCGCTTCGCGCCGTTCTTCATGGATGTCCGGGCCCGCGGTTCCATCCACGCCGTTGACGAGAAAATTTCCCTGGAGACGCTGGACCGGGGCGTCCGCTTCTACGAAACACTGATGCGGGAACTCTGAGTCATGCGGCGCCCCGGCTACGCTGGCACCATGACTGGGACGGCCCCTTTCGGAGGATCAGGCACCGCCGGAGTCCGGAGCGCTCTGCTGCGCACCGGCGCGGCGCTCGCGGTGGCGGCAGCCCTGACGGGCTGCAGCAGCGACGGCAAGGGGACGCCGGTCTGGACTGCAGGCAGCAGCGCGGCGGACGGTACCACTGACAGCGAGAGGCAGTCTGCCACCACTGGTCCCGCACCGTCGGGCCCGCCATCCTCGGCCGGCGCTGCCGCCACCCCCGGCTCGAGCGCGGGGGCCTGGAAAGTCTTTACCGACCCGGCAAAGACCGTCAGCTTTGAGGTGCCGCAGGACTGGATCGTCCAATCCGTTGCTCCAGACTCGGGTGCGCTGCCGGGGGCACTGAAGATCACCGTGAAGGACGCTGAAGGCGGCTACCTGGCCACCTTGCAGACCGGTCTGCCGCCGCAGCCTGCGCCGGCCTGCGCTGACGGCGCCGCACGGGACTACGTCGTGGTCAGCAGCGTGCCCGTTGACCTCCCGCACGCCGGCGGCGAGGGAACCATTGACCCGCACGTGGTCTTCCGGGTTATCCAGGGCTACAAGTACTTCGGCTCCTACGGCATCACCAACGTGGTGGGCGGCACCGGCGGCAAGAGCTGCGCGTTGCAGAATGTGGTCCGTGGCGTGGCCGGCAAGGGGGACTATTCGTTTGGGGACCTGACGGTGCTGAAAACGCTGGCGCCTGACCAGAAGGTCGCCCCCGCAAAGGCGTTCGACACTCTCGACCAGGCGGCCAAGTACGTCAATGAGGGGTCCGAATTCGCCAACGTCCAGCGGATGCTAATGTCTCTGAAGATCAAAAACTAGTCCCGCCCACCCGCACATCCCCGGGCCGTTGGCGGCGACTTCCCCTGCACCCACCTCACATCCCACATCCCGGAGATACGGAGATACATGGAACGCGCCGTAGCCGCCCGCCTGGCCTTCAAGACCGTTGCCGAGACCAAGGTGGCTCTCGCCGTGGCCGTGGCCCGGAACGGCGGGTACGGGTCGGTCGAAGAGTCGCTCACGGTAACCGCGGGAGGCGAGGACGTGCCGGTGACCGAACTCTCGGACCATCACGGCGGGCGCTTCCACTACATGGAATTCGCCGAACCCACCGAAGTGCTGGTTGAGTATTCGGCCACCGTCACCGGCTTCGCCCGGCCCGAGGAACCTGGGCTCATGGAACTGATCCGCTATGTCCGGCCCAGCCGCTACGCGGAGTCGGACCGGCTGCTGCCGACTGCCTATGCCGAATTCGGCGGGCTTCAGGGCGAAGAGCTGCTCCACGCCATCCGCAACTGGGTCTTCAGCGAACTGCGCTACGTCAGCGGATCCTCGCGGGGGACCGACGGCGCCGTCGAAACCCTGCTGCACCGCCGCGGCGTCTGCCGGGACTTTGCCCACCTCGCCATTGCCCTGCTGCGCTCCAAGAACGTCCCGGCCCGGCTGGCGGCTGTCTATGCCCCGGGCCTGACCCCGATGGACTTTCACGCCGTCGCCGAAGCGCACATCAACGGCGCCTGGCACGTCATCGACCCGACGGGGCTGGCGCCGCGGGAGAGCATGCTGCGGATCACAGCCGGGCGCGATTCCTCGGACACCGCATTCCTGTCCACCGTCGGCGGCAGCCTGTCGCTGAAGGAACTCAGCGTCACCGCCGTCGTCGATGAGCTGCCGCTGGAAGACCCGGCGAAGCTCGTCACCATCCAGTAGGCTGCGCCGGCCAGCGGGCCGGCGCAGGGTCTTAGCGCAGGGTTTCAGACGGTCTTAGCGCACGGCGACCGAGGCGCGGAGCTTTTCGGTCAGCCGCAGCAGTTCCTGCTGTTCGGCGGCGGAGAGGGCCGGGCCCACGAGCGCGGCGATGTCGCGCACGTGTTCCCGGCCGATCTGCTTCTGCAGGTCCCGTCCGGCATCGGTGAGCCGGATGAGGATCCCGCGGCCGTCCTCGGGGGCCGGTGTCCGTTCGACCAGCCCGCGCTTTTCGAGCCGCTCCACCAGCCGGCTCAGGCTGGACTGGCTCAGCAGGACGTTGTCGTTGAGCTCGTTCAGGCGCAGCCACCCGGAGGGGCAGCGCGAGAGCGTGAACAGGACGTCGTACTCATTGAGCGCCAGGGCTTTGAACGCCGGCGCCGCCTGCAGCTTGCGCATCACCGCCACCTGGGCCCGGAACAGGGATTCCCACGTTTCCGCGGCCAGGCGTACCGGCGATTCTGTGGTCCTGGCCGCCATCATGAGCCCTTGCTGGTGGTCTCTGCCGCGGCGGCGTCGGCGTCGGTGGGTCCCGCTGCCAGCGCGGCGGCCACCCGGCCGGCGTGCGTCGGCGGTTCCGGGACATGCGCGGGCTTGAGCGCGGCATACTCCTTCCGCAGCACCGGCAGCACTTCTTCGCCGAACAGATCCAGCTGCTCCAGGACGGTCTTCAGCGGCAGGCCGGCGTGGTCGATCAGGAAAAGCTGGCGCTGGTAGTCGCCGAAGTACTCCCGGAACGTGAGGGTCTTTTCGATCACTTCCTGCGGGCTGCCGACCGTCAGCGGGGTCTGGGACGTGAAGTCCTCCAGCGAGGGGCCGTGGCCGTAGACCGGGGCGTTGTCGAAGTAGGGGCGGAACTCCTTGACAGCGTCTTGGGAGTTCTTCCGCATGAAGAACTGGCCGCCGAGTCCCACAATGGCCTGGTCCGCCTTGCCGTGGCCGTAGTGCTCGTAGCGTTCGCGGTAGAGGCCGATCAGCTGCTGGTAGTGCTCCTTGGGCCAGAAGATGTTGTTGGCGAAGAAACCGTCACCGTAGTACGCCGCCACTTCGGCGATCTGCGGTGTGCGGATCGAGCCGTGCCACACGAAGGGGGCGACGCCGTCGAGCGGACGAGGGGTGGAGGTGAAGTTCTGCAGCGGGGTACGGTGCTTGCCGGACCAGTTGACGGTGTCCTCATCCCAGAGGCGGCGCAGCAGGGAGTAGTTCTCGATCGCGAGTTCGATCCCGTCCTGGATGTTCTTGCCGAACCAGGGGTAGACAGGGGCGGTGTTGCCCCGGCCCAGGACCAGGTCCACGCGTCCGTCCGCGAGGTGCTGGAGCATCGCGAAGTCCTCGGCGATCTTCACCGGGTCATTGGTGGTGATCAGTGTGGTGGCCGTGGACAGGATGATGCGCTCGGTCTGGGCCGCGATGTACGCGAGCGTGGTGGTGGGGGAGGAGGAGAAGAACGGCCGGTTATGGTGCTCGCCCAGGGCGTAGACGTCCATGCCGATCTCTTCGACCTTCTTGGCGATCGCCACGGCGGCCTTGATGCGCTCGTGCTCGGTCGGTGTGCGGCCCGTGGTGGGGTCGGTGGTGATGTCGCTGACGCTGAATACGCCGATCTGCATGGTGTGCCTTTCCGTGGCCGGGGTGATCCGGGATCTGCTTCTACTATAACCAATTTACATGCATTTGCATCTATCGACGGGTATAACGCCCGCCACGGGGGAATATTCCCGCACCGTCCCGGCCGGGTTTCCCGGCTCGTCTTCCCGGCCGCGTTGCCGCCTGTGGCAGGAGCCCGGGCCTAGGATGCAATCAATCGGCTGGCCGTGAGGTGCCCGGCCCGCCCGGAAGGCCCCATGCGACGTGTCGTAGCTTTTCTGTGTCTGGTGGAGCTCACCAGCGGAATCCTGCAGGGCTATTACACGCCCATCCTCACCGATATAGCCCGGCACCTGGGGATCCACGACGCCGACGTCAACTGGTTCGAGGCCGCTCAGCTCATGGTCAGCGCCCTCGCCGTGCCGGTACTGGCCAAGCTGGGGGACATGTACGGGCACCACATCGTGATCGGCAACCGCTGCTCCATGGGCGTGGACGCCTGGGTCAACTACGGGGCGACGATGCGCGAAGGTTCGCCACTCGGGGCCGACGCCTTTCTGATGAAGGGTGAAGACGTCCCGGAGAACGCAACATTTTCCGGCAACCCGTCGCGCGAAGTGATGATCCCCGCCGCACCCGCAGCCCTCGCGGCCCTGGTGTCCAGCGGGCCCCGCCACAGGGACGCCGCCGCGGCAACTGGTGGGCGCCTGAAGCTCTCGAAGGGAACGCACGGAACCCACGCAGCCCACGGTGCCCACGCGGCCCGTGCTGCAGCCAACGCGGCCCACGGGACGCACCGGGCAACGCGGGACAAGGCAGGAACGCCGAGTTCTGGTTCCTAGTGCGAACCGGTTGGCACGGGAGCGTCTTCGGGGAAGTCGTCCGGGAAGTCCTCGGTCACGGCCGGCCCGGAATGGCGTCCGCGGCGCAGCGACTTCTGTAGCGCCTTGCGCTCACGCCGGCCTTCCACGAGCCGGTACAGCACAGGGACCAGGATGAGTGTGAGGGCGGTCGAGGAGATCAGGCCGCCGATCACCACGATCGCCAGGGGCTGGGAGATGAATCCGCCGCCGCCGGTGAGTCCGAGCGCCATTGGTGTCAGAGCAAACACCGTGGCGAGCGCCGTCATGAGGATGGGGCGCAGGCGCTGGCGGGCGCCGTGCGTGATAGCGTCCGCCACGTTCATCCCGGGTTCGCCGTTGCGCGGCTGGCGGTACTGGTTGATGAGGTCGATCAGCACAATCGCGTTGGTCACCACGATGCCCACGAGCATCAGCATGCCGATCAGCGACGGCAGCCCCAGCGGCACCCCGGTCACCACGAGCAGGGCGATGGCGCCTGTCGCGGCGAACGGGACGGAGACCAGCAGGATCAGCGGCTGGATGAGGGATTTGAACGCAGCCACCATGATCACGTAGACGATCGCGATGGCGGCCAGCAGCGCGAGTCCCAGCTGGCGGAACGAATCGGCCTGCTGCGTCGTGGCGCCACCGATCGTGGCGGTCACCCCGGTCGGCAGCTGCACTGACTTGAGCCGGTTCTGCACCTCGGTGCTGACCGCGCCGAGGTTGGAGCCCGACGGCGTCACCGAGACCCGCGCGGTGCGCTGGCCGTTGCTGGCGGTAATGGAGACGGGGACGTCCACCTGCTCCACCGAGGCGACGCTGCCGAGCGGGACGGTGCCGGCCGCCGTCGGCAGCGGGATCTCCCGGACCGCGTCGATGCTCGTGAAGCGGGTTCCCTCGCCGATCCGGACCGGGAAGTCGTTGGTGTCGATGCGGACAGTCCCGGCCGGAATCGGGCTGATCGTGGCGGCCAGCACCCCGGCCACGCGCTCCTCGTTCAGGCCGGCCGCGACGGCCTTGGCCCGGTCCACCTTGACCTGGACCACCGGCTGGCTGGCGGCCAGGTTGGTGGCCACCTCGCTGCTGCCGGGAACGCCGTCCATGGCCTTGACCATTGCGTCGCTGGCGGTCCGGAGATCGGCGGTGGTGGCGGCCTTGAGGGTGATGTCCACGGTCGACGACGTGCCGAAGCCGCCCTGCTGGGAACCGACCGTGATCTTTCCGGCGTCGCCGAGCTTGGAGAGTTCGCTGCGGACGGTGTCCTGGAGCTTGCCCTGGTTGGCTTTCTCGTCCGTCACCACGGTGAAGGTCGAATTCGACGCGCCGGACGAGAGCAGGGCCGAGAAGCCGGTCTGGGCGTTGCCGGTGGTGGCCTGGACGTCCTTGATCCCGTCGATGCCCCGCAGGGTGTCCTCAACCCGGATCGCCGATGCGCTGGCCTCGTCAAGGCTGGTCCCCGCCGGCAGGGCCTGCTTGACGGTCATGCTGTTCTCGCCGGAGCGGCCCAGGAGGTCGGTGGCGAGCAGCGGTGACATCGCCACGGTGCCGGCAAGCACCAGGGCCGCGGCGATAAGTGTGAGGACCGGGTGCCGCTGCGTACCGGCCAGGACGGGCAGGTAGCCGCGCTGCAGCAGCGTGCTCTGCTCGGCCTCGTGCGCCTTGGCGGCAATGTCAGCGGCAGAACCGGCCGGGGAGCCTGTGACGGCGGGTGTGCGCAGGAACCAGTAGGCCAGCACCGGCACGATGGTCAGCGAGACCAGCAGCGAGGAGAGCAGGGCGATGGTCACGGTCAGGGCGAACGGCCGGAACAGCGCACCGGCCAGATCGCCGACGAAGGCGATGGGCAGGAAGACGGCCACGGTGGTCAGGGTGGACGCCGTGATGGCGCCGGCGACTTCGCGGATGGCGGTCACGATCGCGGTGATCTTGTCCTCGCCGTAGCTCAGGTGCCGTTTGATGTTTTCGATGACAACGATCGAGTCGTCCACCACGCGGCCGATTGCGATCGTGAGCGCGCCAAGGGTCAGGATGTTGAGCGAGTAGCCGGTGGCCGAGAGCCCGATGAACGTGATCAGCAGGGACAGCGGGATGGACACGGCCGTGACCAGGGTTGCTCGCACGGACATCAGGAACACCAGGATCACCAGGACGGCGAAGCCCAGTCCCAGCAGGCCCTCGGTGGTGAGGTCCTTGATGGACTTCTCGATGAACGGCGCCTGGTCGAAGACCGGGGTGAACTTGGCATTGGAGCCGAGCTCGGCCTCGAGCTGCGCGATGGCGTCCTTGACCGCATGGGAGATCGCGACGGTGTCGCCCTCGGGCTTCTTGGTCACGGACAGGGCGAGGGTTTCCTTGCCGTTGGTCCGTGTGATGGACGTGCGGGCGTCCTCGACGAGGCTGACATCTGCCACACTGCCGATGGTCGCCGCATCGCGGGCCGCGCCCAGGGGGAGGGCCTTGATGGCGTCGAGGGAGTCCACCGGGCTGCCGATCTGCAGCGAGAGGGTCTTGCCCTGTTCCTCGATGGTGCCGGCCGGAACCAACGCCCCGTTGTTCTTCAGCGCGTCGCTGATGGACTGGATGCCCGCGCCCGACGCGGCCAGGTCCTTGGGCCGCGGCAGGATCTGGATGTGCTGCGTGGCGCCGCCGGTCACGTCGGCGCCCCTGACGCCGTCGAGCTTCTGCAGTCGGGGGACGCTGAGCCGGGCGAGATCGGCGTTGAGTTCACTGAGCGGTTTGTCCGAAGACACGGCCAGGAACACGATCGGGAAGTCGCTGATGCTCCCGGCGATCGCCTGCGGCTGGACGTCCTTCGGCAAGGCCTGCTTGGCGTTGGAGATGGCGCGGTCGATCTGGTTCCGCGCCCGGTCCAGGTTGGAGCCGTACGTGAACGCCAGGGAGATCTGGGAGACGCCGTTCCGGGACGTCGACGACGTCGACTCCAGGCCCTCGACGCTGTTCAGTGCCTTTTCCAGCGGGGCACTGATCTGCTTGTCCACCACTTCCGGCGACGCGCCGGGCATCGAGGAGATGACCGTGATCTGCGGGAACTCGATGGAGGGGATGAGCTCCTGCTTCAGCGAGGACATCGTGATCACGCCGAACACGGACGCGAACACCGTGATCAGCGCGATCAGGGCCCTGTTGGCGAGAGACAGCTTTGCAAGCCGGAACATCTCATGGTCTCCTGGTGGGTCGAGGGCGTCCTGCACAACGGGACATCAAAACGGGGACGTCAACGAGTTGCAGCGGTCCCAAACCAGCAGTGTAGACCAGCCGTGGCCCGGCCCCGGCTTAGTTGCGGGCGGTGACCTGTTCGAGTTGCAGCGTCTTGGCTGTCTGGGCCTCCAGCTGCGCGGCGAGCTCAGGGTTGTCGTTGAGTTTGATGCCGTAGCCGGGCATCATGTCCTTGAGCTTGGACTGCCAGCCCTTGAAGTTCTTGGGGAACGACTTCTGGAGCAGCTCGATCATGATCGGCACGGCCGTGGACGCGCCGGGGGAGGCGCCGAGCAGGGCGCCGATGGTGCCGTCGCGTCCGGCAATGACCTCGGTGCCGAACTGCAGCACGCCGCCCTTCTTCGGGTCCTTCTTGATGATCTGGACCCGCTGGCCGGCGGTGATGAGCTCCCAGTCGCCGTCCTGGGCCTCGGGGTAGTACTCCCGCAGGGCCTCGACCTTGTCGCCGTGGCGCTTGGCGACCTCCTTGATCAGGTAGGCGGTGAGGTCCATGTTGTCCTTGGCCACGGCCAGCATCGGGATGATGTTGGAGGGGCGGATGGACAGCGGCAGGTCCAGGTAGGAGCCGTTCTTGAGGAAGTTCGTGGAGAAACCGGCGTAGGGGCCGAACAGCAGGGAGCGCTTGCCGTTGACGTAGCGCGTGTCCAGGTGCGGCACGGACATGGGCGGGGCGCCGACGGATGCCTGGCCGTAGACCTTCGCGCTGTGCTGGGCCGCGAGGGCCTCGTCGGTGCAGCGGAAGAACTGGCCGGAGACCGGGAAACCGCCAAACCCCTTGCTTTCCGGAATGCCGGAGGCCTGGAGCAGGTGAAGGGCGCCGCCGCCGGCACCGACAAACACGAATTTCGCGTGGATGGAGCCGTGCTCACCGGAGCGCGGGTGCTTGAGCGCCAGGTCCCAGCCGCCGCCGGACGCGCGCTTGATGTCACTGACGTTGTGGCCGTAGTTGATCTCCACGCCGTTGTTGCCCAGGTACGTGGTCAGCTCGCGGGTCAGGGCACCGAAATCGACGTCGGTGCCCTCGGCGGCGCGGGTTGCCGCGACCCGCTGCTTCGGGTCGCGGCCCTTGACGATCAGCGGTGCCCACTTGGCGATCTGGGCGTGGTCCTCGGAATACTCCATCGAGCGGAACAGCGGGTTCGGCTTGAGGGCCTCGTAGCGGGTGCGGAGGAACTTGGTGTGGTCCTCGCCGATCACGAAGCTCATGTGCGGAACGGTGTTGATGAAGCCCTTGGGGGAGCCGATCAGGGAATTCGAGACGAGATGGGACCAGAACTGGCGGGACAGCTGGAACTGTTCGTTGATGTTCAGGGCCTTGCCGGGGTCCACCGAGCCGTCTTTGGCTGCGGGGGAGTAATTAAGCTCACACAGCGCCGCGTGTCCGGTGCCGGCGTTGTTCCAC
This sequence comes from Arthrobacter sp. P4_F10, assembly GCF_056401435.1. Lineage (NCBI taxonomy): Bacteria > Bacillati > Actinomycetota > Actinomycetes > Micrococcales > Micrococcaceae > Arthrobacter > Arthrobacter sp. P4_F10. Next base: position 141,467 of record NZ_JBFUJJ010000002.1, on the reverse strand, counting down.
GGGCCGGAGCTTTCCAGCCCGGGTTCGTCGAGCTTCTCGAACAGCGAGATGGTCCAGTTCGGCTCAAGCTGCTTGATGAAAGCACCGAGCGTGGCGCTCATGATGCCGCCGCCAATCAGGACGACGTCGGCATGTTGGGTCTTGGAAATGAAAGTCACAATCAGTCTCCGATAGCAGCGGCTCTGGCTGTCACAGAATATCCCGCACCGCCCACTAACTGAAATTGACCCCGGGCGTCAAGGCCTTAGCTCGACCTTTGTGAAAACTTCATTAAGCACCGGCGACGCCGGGTACTTCAGGACCCGGTCCGAGAGCGCCAGTGCCGAGATCGGGAAGGCAATGGGAACCGCGGGCACCGTGGCCGCGATCTGCCCATTGATGGTCTGGTACTGCGAAGTGCGGTCCTTGCCGTCCGGCAAGCCCCGGGCCCGGGCGATCTTGGAGAAGACCTGGGGATCCTGGTAGCCGAATTCGCCGGTGTTCTCGCCGAAGAGCGGGCCCACGAAGTTGTCAGGGTCCGAATACGAGCCGTTCCAGCCGAGCAGGTGCAGGGCGTGGTCGCCCGGAGAGGTGACCTTCTGCAGGTAGCCGTCTGCCCAGTCCACGGGCACGGGCTTGATGTTGAGCCCGATGGCGGTCAGTTGCCGGCTGATTTCGGCGTACACCTTTTCCGGTGTCGGCAGGTAGGGCCGGGTGACGTTGAGCGGATAGTAGAACTTCAGCTCCTCACCCTTGTAGCCGGCCTCGGCCAGGAGTTCCTTGGCCTTGCCCGGGTTGTAGCCCAGCGCTGCGGCGTTGTTGTTGAAGCCGCTGAGCTTGGGCGGAACGAACTGGGACGCCTGGGCTGTGTTGTCGATAAAGAACCGGCGGATCAGCGTGTCCTTGTCCAGCCCCATCTCGATCGCCTGGCGCACCTTGAGGTTCTGCAGGATAGGGACTTCCTGGTTCATGCCCAGGTACATCACGGAGAAGGGGTCCCGCTGGATGATCTGCTTTCCGCTCTTGACCAGTTGGTCGAAGTTTCCCACAGTGACGGCGTCGTACGCGTCGATCTTGCCTTCCAGGAGTGCCTGCATCCGGGTCTGCGGGTGATCGTAGGTCACGAACTTGATGGTCCCGATCTGTCCCTTCTCGCCCCAATAGTCCTTGTTGCTGCCCAGGGTGACGCTGCCCGGGTCCCAGGAGCCGAAGACGTATGGTCCGGTGCCCACCGGGTGGAGGCCGTAGGCGGACACCGGCTGCCCGCCCCGGTTCTGGTTCAGGACGTCCGCGTTCCCGGCGGCGAGGGCCTTGGGCGAAGAGATCGCGAAGGCCGGGAGGGTGAGCGCCTGGAGAAATCCTGTGAAGGGCTGGCTGAGGCCGATCCGCACGTTGTCCGGCGCCACCGCGGTGCAGCTCTTGTAGATGGACAGCGGGGCCTGGTCCGCATGGGCCTTGAACACACCCTTGAATGTGGTGCCCGTGGCCTGGTCGCGGAGGGCCTGCGAGAAGTTGAACCAGCGGTTGAAGTTGGTGCAGACCGCGGCGGCATCGAACTTCGTCCCGTCCTGGAACGTGACGTTCTCGCGCAGCTTGAACTCGTAGGTCCGGCCTTCATCGCTCTGGGACCATTCGGTGGCCAGAAGCGGCGTGGGCTGGCCGGTGGTCTGGTCCACGCCAACGAGGCCTTCCAGGACCTGCCGGGTGACGCGGTAGGACTCGACGTCGGAGACCAGGGCAGGATCGAGCCCCAGCGGCTCCGAGCCGGTGCCGAAGGTGAAGACCGCGGTGGGTGCCGCGGTGGAGGTGGGAGAGGCGGTTGCGGAGCTGGGTGCCGGGCCGAGATTGCCCGTGCAGGACGCCAGCGGCAGCACAAGGAGAGCGGCCCCGATGCCGGCGGCAATCCGCCGCACTGTCCTGCTGGGCACTGTACTGCTGGGCACTCGAGAATCACCTCTAAGAACTGGATGGTCCGCCGGCTGCGGAACAGCCCCAGTCTAGTTGACGGCCGGGTCCGCCAGCTTTTGTGGCACACCGTCTCCTGCCATCAGCCCCCTGCGGCACGGCACCACAAAAAGCGAAGGCCCGCACCTGGGGGTGCGGGCCTTCGCTTCTCCTAGTGGTCCAGGGAGTCAGGCTGGAGCCGGGCAGGAGGGCTTGAAGCTGCCTACTTGGGCATCAGGACTGAGTCGACCATGTAGACAGTGGCGTTGGCAGTCTGGACGCCGCCGCAGACAACGTTGGCGTCGTCAACCTTGAGGGCATCCTTGGTGCCGGTTACCGTTACCGAACCGCCCTGAACCGTCTTGTGGGTGCCGACGATCTGGTCCGGGGTGATCTTGCCGGGGACTACGTGGTAGGTCAGGATTTTGCTCAGCGTGGCGTCATCCGTCTTCAGGGCCTCGATCGTGGCGGCGTCGATCTTCTTGAAGGCGTCATCCGTCGGGGCGAAGACGGTGAATTCGCTGCCGTTGAGCGTGTCCACCAGGTTGACCTTGGGGTTGAGCTTGCCGGAAACAGCGGCGGTCAAGGTGGTGAGGATCGGGTTGTTGGACGCCGCGGTGGCCACCGGGTCAAGTGCCATGCCGGAGACGGAGCCGGCACCGCTGGGAACCTGGGCGGCGTAGGCGGCGCAACCGGAGCCGACAAGGTTGGCGGCCGGATCCATGGCTGCGGCGGAGGCGGTCGTGGAAGGGGATGCCATGCTGGATTCCGCCGGTGCGGAGGACGGTGCCGAGGAGGCGGGGGCCGACGAGGCGGTGGCCCCACCACAGGCAGTGAGGCTGAGCATGGCGGCAGCTGCGATACCTGCAACGGCGAACGTGGTGCGCTTGATGTTCTGCATTTCGGTTTCTCCTTTGTTGTGCCGATGTTTGCCGGCGGCGAACTTTGCCGCTGCGGCCCTTTCCCGACTGTTGGGCACCGACCCTTGGTTGGTGTCTCAATGGGTATTCGGCTGCTCGGAGGAAACGGATGGGTGCGGATGTGAAATTCTTTTTGGCCTCTTCAAAACTCCTGAAAAACCCCGGAATAACGCCGGAAACCACGAGAACCCCGGTCCGAAGACCGGGGTTCTCTCTGTGCGCAAGGGGGGACTTGAACCCCCACGCCCGAAGGCACAGGAACCTAAATCCTGCGTGTCTGCCAATTTCACCACTCGCGCGCGGCGCCGTCGTCGTCCCGGGATAAGAACCCCGGCGGCGGACGCCAGGCTCTATTGTACCTATCCGGCGTCGAGTTTCAGGTCCCGGCGAAGTTTGGCGACATGCCCGGTGGCCCGGACGTTGTACTGCGCGACGGCGACCTGGCCGTCGGCGTCGACAACGATGGTGGAACGGATGAGGCCTTGGTAGGTCTTGCCGTAGTTTTTCTTTTCGCCCCAGGCCCCGTACGCCTCGGCAACGGAGTGGTCCTCGTCGGAGAGGAGCGGGAAGGTCAGCCCTTCGGCGGCCGCGAAGGCCGCAAGCTTCCGGACAGGGTCAGGGGAGATGCCCACCACGTCATAACCTGCGGCCTGAAGCGCGCCGAGGGAATCCCGGAAATCGCAGGCCTGCTTGGTGCATCCGGGTGTGGCGGCCGCCGGGTAGAAGTAGATCACTGTCTTCCGGCCCCGGAAATCGCGGAGGCTGACGTCCTGTCCTTCGGCGTTCTTGAGGGTGAAATCCGGTGCTGTGGCACCGGCGGTGAGTTGCTCAGGCACGGGTATCTCCTTGGTGAGGTGTGTCGTGAAGTGGGGTGATCATCCAGCCTAGTGAGGCGATCGGCGCCGGACGAATCCGCTGCTCGCTATACTCTTGGGTATGCCTGATATGGATCGCTGGCCCACGGGCCGCCTATTGTCCACGGCAGCACGTCTTGTAGAACACTCCTGGAACGAAAAATTGGGGGCCATTGGCCTGACCCATGCCGGGGTGATCGCCATGGAGGTGCTCTCGGCGAATGGGCCTATGACACAAGCCCAACTGGCCCAACTCGTCCGGGTCCAGGCCCAGACCATGGGCAAGACACTGAGCCGGCTGGAAGCGCACGGCCACATTTCGCGGCAGCGCAGCACCTCCGACCGGCGCAGCCATGTGGTGTCGCTGACTGACCAGGGGCGCCAGGCCGTCACGGCGGCCGCCGACATGGAACGCTCCGTGCTCGCCGCGACGCCCATTGACCCGGATCTGCTGCGCCAGGAGCTCCAGGCCGTGGTCAGGGTGCTGGCAACCAAATCCACGTCCCCGGAGGCCACGGCCATCGTTACGGGCGCCGAGCCGGGCGCCGCTGCGGCGCCGGGTGCCGCTACCGAGTCGGGCGTTGCCGCCGAGACCGCCCCGCTGAACTAGCCGCCGGCTCAAGGGGCTGCACATCCCTCAGGCCAACCTCGCCCGACGAAGTCCTATATCGTCGCGGCCTGGTTCGCCAGGGTGGCCAAGATGGCGGACATCTTGAGTCCGGTGAGCACCACGGTGAGCAGAGTGACGCTGATGGTGGCCCACACGGGGGCCAGCCCGCGCCGCGGGGCCACCTCGTGGACAATCACGGAGCGGCCAATCACGTAGAGCACAGGGCTGAGGAACACCCACGCCCAGTGGAACGGACGGACCACGCCGTCCTTGCGCAGCCGGTCCCAGTCCAGATAAGCCAGGAGTGCGGACACGCCGAAGATCACGAAGCTGGTGGCCACCAGGAGGAAATACGGCGCCGTGAAGATCGACGCCGGATCAATTGTCGGGATCTGCCGCGTGCCCACGGTTCGCAGCCGGAGCGCCGGGTTCCAGAACATGAGCAGGATGAGCGAGACCAGCGGCAGAGCCACAATCGTCCAGATGTACGGGTTGTAGACCGGCGTCCGGTCACTGATGCGCCTGCGCAGTGCCACCGGGTGTTGGGCCGGCGCCGCATGGAACTGGGGTGCACTGAACTGCCCGGTCCAGGCCGAACCGTTCCACCACTGAAGCCGGCCGGAGCCGGCAGGGTCTGGATACCAGCCCGGGCCAGGGGCTGAAGCGTTGGGCGGGACGGTCATGGCTGTTCATCCTTCGCGGGGCGGGGCGGGGCGGGGCGTGGCAGGGCGAGTGCGGTTGTTCCATGCACTCTCTGGTTCTCTAGGTCAGAGGGTACATGGGGACGGCTGTGAGCGCGGGGAGTGGCCGTCAGCGGCGGTGACCGGTGTTGTCGAGACTGACGAAATCCATGATTCCCCCATTTGCCGGTGTGTTGGGTCGAGTCTAGCCGCGGCCCATGGCGGCGGGAAGACCGCGCGGCGTCGACGGACAGCTCCCAGAGAACCCCAGGCCCGGCTCGCCGTTCAGGCGGAAATGGGCAGGCCCGGAGTATCGACGCGCCACCGCATCGGAGGGACGATTAAAGGGCAATCACCATGAAGGAGGTCAGTGATGTGCTATCCGTACAACAGGGATTCCTGGCGGGATGTCCGGAAGGATGCCGCAAAGGAATCTGAGGATCGCCCGGAGCCCCGCGTGGAGGCAAAGGACAGCAGGTTCTGGGGCTTCCCGCGCCGCAGCAAGGAGTTCACAGTCGAAGAGCCGGACACGGTAGTTGACCGGCCCCGCGAGAAGGTCTAGGGACACGGCGTGACTCGACGGCCGCCGACCCCACATTGAAGTGTGACAGCCGAAATGTGACGGTCCGGCGGCCGATTCACGGTTGGGCCGGCCGGCGGAGGCCAATTGCCGCGGAGAGCCCGATGAGGAGGCCACTTAGTGCCAGCAGGGACCCGGCTATGCCGAGCTGCCCGTCCGGTCCCGAATCACCTTGGCTGCCCACGGCACCCAGCGGCTGCTCCGCTGAGGGGTCCGGGTGCTGGCTCGCATCCGCCGCTGGAGGCGCGGAGGTCCCAGTCGTGACAGCAGCCGGAACAGACGCCGTGGCCGGTGGGGCCGCATTGTCTTGGTCCGCTGCTGGAACTGGGTCCGACGTCGGCGGCGCCGGGACCTGCGGGGGCTGGACGGGCTGCCCCTGGGACGGCGCTGGCGTCGGCCTTTGGGAGGGTGCTGGGGGAGGCGCGGCTCCCGACGGTGGCGGGGCAACGTTGCCCGGGACAGTCGGGCTGGGCGTCGGGGAGGCGGCCGGCGGCCCCGGCGTCGGCCGTGCCGGACAGAATTTCGCCGGGAGGAGGCCGGCTGGCCCGCAAGGATCGGCCGCTGCGGGCAACGCCAGGACGAGAGGCGATGCCCCGAGCACCACTGCCACGGCGGACACGTAACAGGCCTTCCGGATGGAGTTCATCCTCACCATCGTAGGGTTACACCTCCGGCCGGTCGGGAAGCTGGGCCCGGTGAGGCTGCTTTCGCCAACAAAAAAGAAACCCCGTCCCGCGGGCCGGTAGGCCTGCAGGACGGGGATTCTCGGTGGTGCACCCCCCGGGACTCGAACCCGGAACCCATTGATTAAGAGTCAATTGCTCTGCCAGTTGAGCTAGAGGTGCATCTGTTGTTTTCGTTCACCGCGGGCTTTTTATTTCCCTCGTTGTTCTCCGCAACGACATGAAACTCTACACGAGATTGGCTGTCCTGTGAAATCGGAGGGTGCGGGCCGGTTGCGGCTAGCTGTGAAGGTCCAAAATCAGCGCAAAATCAGGGTTTTGGCCGTTGCTGAGGAGCCATAGCCGGCCGTCAGGAGCGAGTGAAACGTTGCGAACCCGGCCGTACTCTCGCGTGAAATAGCTCACAGGATCTTCGGCAAATTCGCCCCTGAGGGGAACAATCCAGAGTCTTTGGCCGCGCAGGGCGCCCAGGTAGGCGGTGCTGCCGACAATTTCCAGTCCGCTGGGGGACGACTCCGCCGTCGACGGCCACACCACTTTGGCGTCCAGGAAGCCGGAGCGGTGCGGGGCGCCTGTTACGTCCGGCCAGCCGTAGTTGCCGCCGGGCACGATCAGGTTGAGCTCGTCGTTGACGTCGGGGCCGAATTCGCTGGCCCACAGCCGGCCCGCGCTGTCCCAGGCCAGCCCCTGGACGTTCCTGTGGCCAAGGCTGTAGACCGGGTTCTCGCCGAACGGGTTTCCCGGCGCCGGCCGGCCGTCCGCGGTGAGGCGGAGGATCTTTCCGCCCAGGGCGCCGCTGTCCTGCGGCTGTTCGCGGCGCTGCGAGTCGCCCGTTCCCACATACAGGAAGCCATCGGGCCCAAAGCGGATCCGTCCGCCGTTATGCGTGCCGGCCTTTGGAATCCCGGTGAAAACGGGTTGCAGGGCACCGAGCTCCAGCCGGCCGCCGCGCTCCTCCAGCCGCATGCGGGCGATTCTGTTGTCCGCCGGCGCGGTGAAGTACGCGTAAAGGTACCGGTCCGCGGCAAAGTCGGGGGAAAGGGCAAGGCCCAAGAGGCCACCTTCTCCGCCGGGTACGACGCCGGGCACTTTGCCGAGCGTACCCAGCTGGCCGCCTTTGATGGTCCTGAGCAGTGCGGTGTCGCGCTCGGAGATCACCGCGGTGCCGTCGGGCAGGTAGACCGTGGACCACGGCAGTTTCAGCCCGTCGATCCGGCCCGCAACGGTCGGTTCAGGCGGTGTGGCTGCTGGGCCGGTTGCGGTGCCGTCGCCTGACTGAACCACGGGCGTGGTTGGGCCGCCACCTGTACAGGCGCCCAGGAACAACAGCGCAACGGCCAGGGCGGTGGCCCGGGCTGCTGCCCTGGAAAAGAAGCGCCTGCCAGAGGGGCGCCTGCCAGCGAAGCGGGGGAGCATCAAGGGAGATGGTGAGAACGTGCGGGACGCCGGCCGGGCCGGCGGCTACTGCCGCGTCCGGCGCGGCGGCCGGAACCCGGCCGCTTCGGCGTGCGCCGCGGAGGCAAACCACACTTCCGCCCGGGTTTCGTCATACGCCGGGCTGGTCTCGTCGTGGTAGATCATCGACGAGGCATTGCCCTTGACGGTGAATCCTTCGGGGCCGCTTCCGTCCGCCGCCGGAGCCGCTGACCCCTCGCCGTAGGGCTGCTCAGTGGCCAGATGGCCGGTGGGCTCGGCCGTGTGGCTTGCGGAGGCCTCGGCCGCCGCGGACGATGCTGCTGTCTGCATCGTTTCTGCGCCAGGGAGGGGCGCGGGCTGCGTCACGGGGCCGGCCGCGGCAGGCATCGTGGTGCCGGTGCCGGTGCCGGTGCCGGTGCCAGTGCCGGTGCCAGTGCCGGTGCTCGTGCCGGTGCTCGTGCTCCTGCCGGTACCGGACACAGTGCCGGTGCCGCCGGCAGCGGCGTTTTCGTCCTCGACCGGTTCCGCGGCTGCCGATTCGGCTCCGGGCAGCGTCGGCGCGTGGGGCTCGGTGTATTCGGGGTGGTGGACCGGAAGGCCCGCCGCGGCTGCCGGTTCCGCACCCGCACCAGGTTCCGCCGCCGCAGCGTGTGCGCCGTGGGCCGGATCAAAATGGGCCGCTGGAGTATGGGTGTCCGCCGGCGGGGCGGTCTCGGACCACTGGGTCTCCCACTCGGCATTGCCCGATGTGCCTGCTGCTTCCGGTGCCGCCTCGGCGGCGGCCGGCTCGATCGGAGGGGCGGCTGTGGCCGCCGGGGACTCGGGCGCCTCGGGGGCGGGCGCCGACTCCCGGGCAGTCGCGGCCGGCTCAGGCGCCGGCGCTGCGTCCGGCGCGGCCATGGCTGCCGCCGTCGGACCGGCAGCAGATCCTGCCGCCGCCGTCGGACCGGCAGAAGTGCCGGCCGGGGTACTGGTGCCGGTGCCTGCAGCGGATGCGGATCCTGCGCCCGGGCGGCTCTTATTGCGGTTCAGCAGCCACCAAATGACAGCGACCACCACGATGATGACGACGAGCCAGACTATCCAGTCCATAGCAGAGCCTTTCAGTCCAGGAGGCATGGGTTGCCGATGCTTGACGTTACGTCCGGGCGAAGCCGGCTGTCCAGCAATCAAACCTGGCCCCGGCGTGTAGCCTCGCCTCATGGATTTCAAGCGACTGCAGATTCTGCGCGAACTCGCCGGCCGGGGGACCGTCGGCGCCACCGCCGAGGCCATGAAGGTCACGCCATCGGCCGTGTCGCAGCAGCTAAAGACCCTGCAGGAGGAACTGGGCGTCGTACTGGTGGAGAAGTCCGGCCGGGGAGTTCGGCTAACCGAGGCAGGGCTGGCCATGGCCGGGGCCGCCGCCGACGTGTCGACGGCCATGGCGCGGGCAGAAGCAACAATCGACACGTACCGGCGCGGCTGGCAGACGAGGGTGGTGGCGGCCTTCTTTCCCAGCGCCGCGGAGATGTTCCTTCCGGGCATGCTCCACCGGGTCAAGTCCGTGGAAGGGCTGCGGTTCGAAGCGCATTTCGAGGACCCGGGCGTTGCCGGGTTCGCCGGGCTGACCGCGGACTACGACATCGTCCTGGCGCACAGCGTCGACGGTCCGGAGGTTTTCGGCGGCCAGGGCCTGACTGTGGTGCCGCTGCTGGACGAACCGCTGGATGTGGCACTGCCGGCCGGGCACGCCTTGGCCGGCAAGGCCACGCTGTGCGCCGAGGACGTCGTCGGCTTCCCGTGGATGGGAGTTCCCGAGGGCTTTCCCTTCGACACCGTGCTGCGCCAGATCGAGGTGCGTGCCGACTCGCAAGCCGTCCGTGCCCAGCAGTTCCCGGATCTGCGGGTGTTGGAAGCCCTGGTCAGCGCCGGGCATGGGCTGAGCCTGCTGCCGCGGTACACGGCGGTCAGCAACCAGGGCCGGGGGTTCGTCCTGCGCCCGCTCAAGGGCGTGAAGGCGAGCCGGAGCATCGTTGCGCTGGCCCGTCCGGATGTCGCGGCCCGGACCACCATCCAGCAGGTCCTGGCGATGCTCAAGGCCGAAGCCCAGAGTGTCGCCGAAGCCCCGGAACTGCGTGACACGGCTCACCGGATCTGAGGCAAACCGGCCTCGCGGTTCATGATGTGAGACGAGAGTCCACTATTTGATCGAAATATTCCCGGTTTTCCGCTTAACGCTCCGTTGTGGGGTCGTTGGCGTCTGCGGCGGAGCCCTAGACTTTGAGCCATGAGTCAGGACACCCAAACAGCAGCAGACACCAAGCCGGACATCAAGCCCCGCAGCCGGGTCGTTACCGATGGAATCCACGCCGCCCCGGCGCGCGGCATGTTCCGGGCAGTCGGCATGGGCGACGACGACTTCGCCAAGCCGCAGATCGGCGTGGCGAGCTCGTGGAACGAGATCACCCCCTGCAACCTTTCGTTGAACCGGCTGGCCCAGGGCGCCAAAGAAGGCGTCCACGCCGGCGGCGGGTTCCCGATGCAGTTCGGCACCATCTCCGTCTCCGACGGCATCTCCATGGGCCACGAGGGCATGCACTTCTCCCTGGTGTCCCGCGAAGTCATTGCCGACTCGGTCGAGACGGTCATGCAGGCCGAACGGATCGACGGCTCTGTGCTCCTGGCCGGTTGCGACAAGTCGCTGCCCGGCATGCTGATGGCGGCGGCCCGCCTGGACCTGGCCTCTGTGTTCCTCTATGCCGGCTCCATCATGCCCGGCTGGGTCAAGCTTGAGGACGGCTCCGAAAAGGAAGTCACCCTCATCGACGCGTTTGAAGCCGTCGGCGCGTGCGCGGCCGGCAAGATGAGCCGCGAGGACCTGGACCGCATCGAAAAAGCAATCTGCCCGGGCGAAGGCGCCTGCGGCGGCATGTACACGGCGAACACCATGGCCTGCATCGGCGAGGCCCTGGGCATGTCACTGCCCGGCTCCGCCGCACCGCCCTCCGCGGACCGCCGCCGCGATGCCTTTGCGCACAAGTCCGGCGAGGCCGTGGTCAACCTCCTGCGCCTGGGCATCACGGCCCGGGACATTATGACGCGCAAGGCGTTCGAGAACGCGATTGCCGTCACCATGGCCTTCGGCGGTTCCACCAACGCCGTGCTGCACCTGCTCGCGATCGCCCGCGAAGCCGAGGTGGAGCTGACGCTGGAAGACTTCAACCGGATCGGGGACAAGATCCCGCACCTGGGCGACCTCAAGCCGTTCGGCCGCTACGTGATGACCGACGTCGACAAGATCGGCGGCGTGCCGGTGATCATGAAAGCCCTGCTCGACGCCGGCCTGCTGCACGGCGACTGCCTCACCGTCACCGGCAAGACCGTGGCGGAGAACCTCGCCGCGATCAACCCGCCGGACCTGGACGGCAAGATCCTGCGTGCACTGGACAACCCGATCCACAAGACCGGCGGCATCACCATCCTGCACGGCTCGATGGCCCCTGAAGGCGCCGTCGTCAAGAGCGCAGGCTTCGACGCCGACGTCTTCGAGGGCACGGCCCGCGTGTTCGAGCGCGAACAGGGTGCCCTGGACGCCCTGGACAAGGGCGAGATCCATAAGGGCGACGTCGTGGTGATCCGCTACGAAGGCCCGAAGGGCGGCCCCGGCATGCGCGAGATGCTCGCCATCACCGGCGCCATCAAGGGCGCTGGCCTGGGCAAGGACGTCCTGCTGCTGACCGACGGACGGTTCTCCGGCGGAACCACCGGCCTGTGCATCGGCCACGTCGCGCCGGAAGCTGTCGACGGCGGCCCCATCGCTTTCGTCAAGGACGGTGACCGGATCCGCGTGGACATCGCGGCCCGCACCTTCGACCTCCTGGTCGACGAGTCCGAGCTCGAGGCCCGCAAGGTCGGCTGGGAGCCGCTCCCGGCCAAGTTCACCAAGGGCGTCCTCGCCAAGTACGCCAAGCTCGTCCACAGCGCCTCCACCGGCGCCTACTGCGGCTGATTCTCTAAGCGTGGGTGACCACGCTTAATAAGGGAGGCTCCGAGGGGCCCCGAGTGGGCGGCGTCCGCGCCGTCCACTCGGGGTAGGAGACTCCCGCCTGCCGCCAAATTGGGCGGCTCGCCGTTTTGGCGTCCAAGGCAAGAGGGAAACTAGGAGGACCAATCAGTGGACAGTGTTGTCCAAATAGTGAGACAGAGGCCGGGCCCGTTGACACCTGTCTCACTCAGAGGGAAAACTGAACGCATGATCGAGATCGTTACCGCCGGCGTCGTCGTCGTACTTACCAAGCGCGTGGCTCAATAGCCTTCACTGGTAACGAACCGTCACGCGCAACCCCTCGAAGAGCCCGCCGGCTGAGGGGTTTTTTTATTTCCTGCATCACCAGCCGCACCACCAGTAAGACACCGTAGTTCCACGATCACCGAAGATCCACAAAGGAAGAGTCCGATGAGCAAAGGATCGCCGATCAGCCCCTCGCTGATGGCCACCAAGTCCACTGGAGCCCACAAGGCTCCGGAACGCGTCGAACGTCCGGCTGACGCCGGCGTCGACTCTGCTGCCGTCTCTCCTGTCCTCGGACCGAACAACGTCGTACCCCCGACGGTCATGACCGGTTCGCAAGCAATTGTCCGTTCGCTCGAAGAACTCGGCGTCCAGGACATTTTCGGTTTGCCCGGTGGCGCGATCCTGCCCACCTACGACCCCTTGATGGCCTCCAAAATGAACCACGTTCTGGTCCGTCACGAACAGGGAGCCGGCCACGCCGCGCAAGGCTACGCCATGGTCACCGGACGGGTTGGCGTCTGCATCGCCACCTCGGGCCCCGGTGCCACCAACCTCGTCACCGCCATCATGGATGCCCACATGGACTCCGTGCCGATAGTGGCCATCACCGGACAGGTCTCCAGCGGGGTGATCGGCACCGACGCCTTCCAGGAAGCGGACATCGTCGGGATCACCATGCCGATCACGAAGCACTCCTTCCTGGTCACCGACCCCAACGACATCCCGCATGTGATGGCCGAAGCCTTCCACCTGGCCTCCACCGGACGCCCGGGCCCGGTCCTCGTGGACGTCGCCAAAGACGCCCAGCAGGGCCAGATGACGTTCTCCTGGCCGCCCAAGATCGATCTCCCGGGATACCGGCCGGTGGTGCGCGGCCACAGCAAGCAGGTCCGTGAGGCCGCCCGGCTCATTGCCGGTGCCAGCAAGCCCGTGCTCTACGTCGGCGGCGGTGTGGTCAAGGCCCACGCCTCGGCCGAACTGCGCGAACTCGCTGAGCTGACGGGCGCTCCCGTGGTGACCACCCTGATGGCCCGGGGCGTGTTCCCGGACTCGCACCCGCAGCACGTGGGCATGCCGGGCATGCACGGCACGGTTTCCGCCGTGACGGCCCTGCAGCAGTCGGACCTGCTGATCACCCTCGGCGCCCGGTTCGATGACCGCGTGACCGGCATCCTGAAGTCCTTTGCCCCGAACGCCAAGGTCATCCACGCCGACATCGATCCGGCGGAAATTTCCAAGAACCGTACGGCCGACGTCCCGATCGTTGGCTCGGTCAAGGAGATCATCCCGGAGCTGACCGAGGCCCTGCGCCTGCAGTTCGAGGCCTTCGGCACCCCGGATCTGACCACCTGGTGGGCGTTCCTTAACAACCTCAAGGAAACCTACCCGCTCGGCTGGACCGAACCCGAGGACGGGCTCAGTGCCCCCCAGCGCGTCATCGAACGCATCGGCGCCCTGACCGGACCCGAGGGCGTCTACGTCGCCGGCGTCGGACAGCACCAGATGTGGGCCTCGCAGTTCATCAAGTACGAACGCCCGCACGCCTGGCTCAACTCCGGCGGCGCCGGCACCATGGGCTACGCCGTTCCGGCGGCCATGGGCGCCAAGGTGGGCGAACCGGACCGCGTGGTCTGGGCGATCGACGGCGACGGCTGTTTCCAGATGACCAACCAGGAACTGGCCACCTGCGCGATCAACAAGATCCCGATCAAGGTCGCCATCATCAACAACTCCTCCCTCGGCATGGTCCGGCAGTGGCAGACCCTGTTCTACGAGGGCCGCTACTCCAATACCGACCTCAACACGGGACATGACACGGTCCGCATCCCGGACTTCGTCAAGCTGGCGGACGCCTACGGCTGCGCTGCCTTCCGGTGCGAACGCGACGAAGACATCGACGCCACCATCCAGAAGGCCCTGGAGATCAATGACCGCCCGGTGGTCATCGACTTCGTCGTGAGCCCCAACTCGATGGTGTGGCCGATGGTCCCCGCCGGGGTCAGCAACGACCAGATCCAGGTTGCCCGCAACATGACCCCGGAATGGGAAGAGGAGGACTGAACATGACCCGCCACACATTGTCCGTTCTGGTCGAAGACAAGCCCGGTGTGCTGACCCGCGTCGCCAGCCTCTTCGCCCGCCGGGCCTTTAACATCAATTCCCTGGCCGTCGGCCCCACCGAAGTCCCGGGCATGTCCCGGATGACCGTGGTGGTCGACGCCGATGGCGAGCTGATCGAGCAGGTCACGAAGCAGCTGAACAAGCTGGTCAACGTGATCAAGATCGTCGAGCTCACCTCAGAATCTTCCGTACAGCGCGACCACATCCTGGTCAAGGTACGTGCGGATGCCGCAACACGCCTGCAGGTCACCCAGGCTGCAGACCTGTTCCGCGCTTCAGTGGTCGACGTCTCCACAGAGTCGGTGGTCATTGAGGCAACGGGCCACCCCGAGAAGCTCACGGCACTCTTGTCAGTGCTGGAGCCTTTCGGCATCCGCGAAATCGTGCAGTCCGGCACCTTGGCAGTTGGGCGGGGATCCCGCTCCATGAGTGACAGGGCCCTCCGCAGCGCCTAGGACACCGCATAGACGGAGGCGCCCCGTTGTACCGCAGCACCACAGAGAATATCTACGAAGAATCCACTCAAAAGGAGACACCCCAGTGACTGAAATGTTTTACGACGACGACGCCGACCTGTCGATCATCCAGGGCCGCACCGTCGCCGTCATCGGTTACGGCTCCCAGGGCCACGCCCACGCCCTCAGCCTGCGCGATTCCGGCGTTGACGTCCGCGTCGGCCTGAAGGAAGGCTCGAAGTCCCGTGCCAAGGCCGAGGCCGAGGGACTGCGGGTCCTGAACGTTGCCGACGCCGTCGCCGAGGCCGACCTCATCATGGTCCTGACCCCGGACCAGGTCCAGCGCCACGTCTACGCCGAGGACATCGCCCCGAACCTGCAGCCGGGCGACGCCCTGTTCTTCGGCCACGGCTTCAACATCCGCTACGGCTACATCCAGCCCCCGGCCGACGTCGACGTCGCCCTCGTTGCCCCCAAGGGCCCGGGCCACATCGTGCGCCGCGAGTTCGAAGCCGGCCGCGGCGTGCCGGACCTGATCGCCGTCGAGCAGAACCCGTCCGGCAAGGCCAAGGAACTGGCCCTGTCCTACGCCAAGGCCATCGGCGGCACCCGTGCGGGCGTCATCGAGACCACCTTCACCGAAGAGACCGAAACCGACCTCTTCGGCGAGCAGGCTGTCCTCTGCGGCGGCGCCTCGCAGCTGATCCAGTACGGCTTCGAGACCCTCACCGAGGCCGGCTACAAGCCCGAGGTCGCCTACTTCGAGGTGCTGCACGAGCTCAAGCTGATCGTCGACCTCATGGTCGAAGGCGGCATCGCCAAGCAGCGCTGGAGCGTTTCCGACACCGCGGAATACGGCGACTACGTCTCCGGCCCGCGCGTCATCACCCCGCAGGTGAAGGAAAACATGAAGGCTGTCCTGGCGGACATCCAGGACGGCACTTTCGCCAAGCGCTTCATCGATGACCAGGACGCCGGCGCGCCGGAGTTCAAGGCCCTGCGCAAGAAGGGTGAGGACCACCCGATCGAGGCCACCGGCCGCGAACTGCGCAAGCTGTTCTCCTGGATCAAGAACGAGGACGACTACACCGAAGGTTCAGTCGCCCGCTAGGCATTGCCCGGCAGGGGAGCCGGACACCACATCCTGGGGTCCGGCTTCCCTGCTGTCCAGCACCACGCGCATCACCAGCATCACCCGATTCACCAAAATCCCCACCAGATACACAAGAGAGCTAAAGAGGTCACCGGTGACAAGCACCAAACCTGTCGTACTCCTCGCTGAGGAACTTTCGCCCGCCACAGTCGAGGCCCTCGGCCCGGACTTTGAAATCCGCCAGACTGACGGCTCCGACCGTTCCCAGCTGCTCTCCGCGATCGCCGACGTCGACGCGATCCTGGTCCGCTCCGCCACCCAGCTGGACGCCGAGGCCATCGCCGCCGCCAAGAACCTCAAGGTGATCGCCCGCGCCGGCGTCGGCCTGGACAACGTCGACATCAAAGCGGCCACGCAGGCCGGCGTCATGGTGGTCAACGCGCCGACCTCGAACATCGTCTCCGCCGCCGAACTGACCGTCGGGCACATCCTGAGCCTCGCCCGCCACATCCCGCAGGCCAGCTCCGCCCTCAAGGACGGGGAGTGGAAGCGCTCCAAGTACACCGGCATCGAGCTCTTCGAGAAGAAGATCGGCATCATCGGCCTGGGCCGGATCGGCGCCCTGGTCGCGGCCCGCCTGAAGGGCTTCGACACCAAGATCCTCGCGTACGACCCCTACATCACCTCCGCCCGGGCCGCCCAGCTCGGCGTGCAGCTGGTGACCCTCGATGAGCTCCTTGCACAGTCGGACTTCATCACCATCCACATGCCCAAGACCCCGGAGACCGTCGGCATGCTCGGCGCCGACGCCTTCAAGAAGATGAAGAGCACGGCGTACGTCGTCAACGTCGCCCGCGGCGGCCTGGTGGACGAGGAAGCCCTCTACACCGCGCTGCAGGCCGGTGACATCGCCGGCGCCGGCGTCGACGTCTTTTCCAAGGAACCCAGCACCGACCTGCCGTTCTTCAAGCTCGACAACGTCGTGGTGACCCCGCACCTGGGCGCCTCCACCGACGAGGCCCAGGAAAAGGCCGGCGTTTCCGTCGCGAAGTCCGTCCGCCTGGCCCTGGCCGGCGAACTGGTCCCCGACGCCGTCAACGTCGCCGGCGGCGTCATCGCCCCGGACGTCCGCCCCGGCATCCCGCTGATGGAAAAGCTGGGCCGCATCTTCACCGCGCTGACCCATGCCTCCCTCACGCAGTTCGACGTCGAGGTGGCAGGCGAGATCTCCTCGCTCGATGTCAAGGTGCTGGAACTCGCGGCACTCAAGGGCATCTTTGCCGACGTCGTGACCGAGCAGGTCTCCTACGTCAACGCCCCCGTGATCGCCGAGCAGCGCGGCATCAACGTCCGGCTCATCACGACGCCGGACACCGAGTCGTACCGCAACGTCCTGACCCTGCGCGGCGCCCTCAGCGACGGCAGCCAGATCTCCGTCGCCGGAACCCTGACGGGCCCGAAGCAGATCCAGAAACTGGTCGGCGTCAACGGCTACGAGGTGGAGATCCCGATCAGCGAACACCTCGTGGTGGTTGCCTACTCGGACCGCCCCGGCGTGATCGGCACAATCGGCCACATCCTGGGCATGAACAACATCAACATCGCCGGCATGCAGGTGGCACGCCAGACAGAGGGCGGCCAGGTGCTGGCCCTGCTGACCATCGACAGCTCCGTTCCCCAGCAGGTCCTTGACGCGATCAAGGCCGGGATCGGCGCTGACATGGTCCGTGAGGTTGACCTCGAGGACTAAAATCCTCCCCGCAGGCCGCCGGCGGCGGCATGACCGCCGCCGGCGGCCACAAGCGGCCGGCCGGTCTGCGTACAATGGCTAGGACCGAATTTCGGTCCGCGGCCGGCAGACCGGCCTTTACTTTTGCACGCCCGGCACGGGACGCCCTCAATTCCGCAGGAAATGAACTGCGGCGTGCGCACGCAATCCAGCTTTCAGGAGCCCAATGAACGCCGTCCAGAGGTTCATCAGAAGCAGAGTGCTTCTGTTGACCGCGTCCATTTTGATCGTGGCCATGTGCCTGTCCGTGCTCGTCCAGGGTCAGTCCCAGGCGGCGCTGAACAGGACCGTGGACCAAAACTCGCGGGGGCTCTATGACGTCCTGGTCCAGGCCAAGGCCGATGATAACGGCGGCCTGATGCAGCCGGACATCGCCACCGGCCAGGGCGGCGTCAGCTTCGAGCAGCTGGATTCGATCCGCAAGCTCTCCGGCACCTCGGTGGCCGCGCCCATCAGCCTGGTCTCGCGCGTGACGCAGAACCTGGAATCGCCGCGGCTGGATGCCACCGACTACCTCGGCTTCAACGCGGGCCTCGCGGGCACTTCCGGCGACCCGACCGCCACGGACCCGAGCAAGTGGCCGGCCGCGGAATCGGTGCTGAGCGACACGCCGAAGAAGTACCGTCTGACCGCCAGCGCCGTCAGCTCCGACGGCCACTCGGACCAGACCCTGTTCAAGACCACGGCCGAGGGCTCCGTCGGCAAGGCGAAGCTGATCCAGGAACAGGTCGCCGGCGGCCAGAACGTCCGCATCCAGGGCCCGGAGGGCGAGACCGGCATCAAGTTCCCCACCCCGGCCGGCGGCTCCGAGCACAACCTCTTCAACCTCTCCGTTTCCCTGCCCATGGCGCCGCAGGTGACCGAGTCCGTCGTCGCCGTCGACCCCGTCTCCGAACGCGCACTGCTCGGCACGGCCGGTGACTTCCTGGCCCCGCTGGAGAAAGCCCCGCCCGCGGACGCCCGCAACGCCGGCGCCATTGGCCGGCACTTCGAGAGCCTCTTCACCAACGGCATCTCCATGGACGAACTCAAGGAAGGCCCGGACTTCCTCGGCGTCAAACTCAAGTACTGGGCACCGCTGATGACCCAGTACCAGCAGGCCAAGCGTGACGGCCAGCTCACCGCCGATTCGCAGGCCATCCCGCTGATCGTCCGCTCCGGCACCGCCGTGGATCTGAAGTACTCGGTCAAGATCGAGGAAATCGACGACTCCGGCAACGTCACCAACGACGTCGGCACCGTGACCCGCTCGCTGGACAAGGACTACCTGCCGTTCGTTTCGAAGTCCCCGTTCGCCCTCGCCTGGCCCGGGTCCAAGGACCTCTCCCAGCTCATGGGCGACACCGGCTCCTTCAGCCAGGGCCTCTACAACCCCGCCACCTGGAGCACCAACTTTGCCGCCGCCCCGGCGTACAAGGACGGCGAAACCGCCGCCAACGGCGCCGTGGACAAGAGCGCCTCGCCCGGTGACTGGGTCACCGTGAACCGCCTGCCGGACAAGGCCGCCAACGGTGCCGCCGTCGACCAGACCCAGCGCAATCCTGTCGATGAGCGCTCCTACCGGGAGAACCTCGAAACCGGCAAGAAGCTGGCCACGCCGCTGGCCATGGTTTACGGCACGTTCGACGCCGCGAGCGTCAAGGATGCCGCCGGCGACGTCAACCGGCTGCCCCTGGGCGGCTACGACCCCGCGCCGTTCACCCTGACCAAGGATGCGTCCGGCACCGACGTCAACACCGAGCTCAAGCCTTCGCTGAGCGCCACGGGACTGGTCAGCCAGTCCGCCGGTGCCATCACCGACTTCTACGGCCTCGCCGCCGCCCGCGGCTATGAGCAGAACGCCTCCGTGATCGACGCCGTCCGGGTCCGCGCCAAGGTTCCGGGCAGCTGGAAGCAGGCGCAGCCCGAGGTGGAGAAGCTCGCCAACGAGATCCGCGACATGGGCCTGCAGGCCACCGTGGTGGCCGGTTCGGCCCGCGAGGACGCCAGCATCGCCGTTCCCGGCTACTCCAAGGACGACGCCGGCAAGGAATCGCCGCTGGGCACCGTGCAGCAGTCGTGGGTCCGCCAGGACGCCGCGGACGCCGTTTCCGGCTCCCTGACCGCCACGAACCTGACCCTGCTGTTCCTGACCCTCTGCGGCGCCGCCCTCCTGACCGGCGCCTCCACCGTCAGCTACATCCGCAAACGGCGCAGCGAGGCCGGAACCCTGCGTGCCATGGGCTGGACCCAGCGCAGGATCCGCTCCTGGGTGCTGGCCGAATTCGGCGTCGGCGCCGCGCTGCTGGCCGTCGCCGGAATCGCCCTGAGCCTGATCAGCTGGAGCACCGCCACCGCGGTGGTCTCGGCGTCGGTCCTGGTGCTGTACGTAGGTGCGGCGTTCGTCGCTGCGCAGCAGCTGCGCCACCGCGAGGTAGTGGACCAGGAGCCGCAACACGATGAACGGCTCATTGCGGTCGATTCCCCGCTGACCTTCGCCAACCGGCAGCTGAGCGCCAACAAGTTCAACACCATCTCACTCGCCGTTGCCGTCGGTGTTTTCGCCGCGGCCGTCGGCGGACTGGTCGCCCTGCTGATCGACATTCCCCGGGCCGCCGGCGCCAGCGCCCTCAGCGGGCTGGCCGCGGCCAGCATCGCGCTCCCGAGCATCATCCTGGCTGTGTCCGGCGTTGCCGTCGGGCTGCTGCTGACCATGGTCACCGGGCGCTTCGAGCTGCAGGCCAAGCGCCAGTACCTCGGCACGCTGCGGGCCATGGGCTGGAACCCTGACATGCTGGGCCAGGTCCGCTTCTTTGAAAACGCCATGGTGGGAACCGTCGCGCTGCCCCTCGGTGTCGTGGGCGCCCTCGGCATCGGCCTCCTCCTCGCCCCCTATGCCGCGCTGTGGGCCGCAATTGCCGGTCTCGTAGCTGTACTTTGCTGGATTCCGATTGCAACGAAAGTGGTCCAATGACTAACGAGCTGAACCTTGACCGGGAGGCACACGACCGGATGACCGCCAGCACCCGTCGCGGTGCACACAAGACCCGCGCCAACACGATCGTGAAGGCCACGGACCACGCCACGCCGCTGGAACTGAGCAACATCACCATCCACTACGGCGGCGGCAAGGGCGGTGCCGAGGCCGTCAACGTGGTGGACGACTTCAACATGACGCTGCACGCCGGCGAAATGCACTGCGTCGCGGGCCGCTCCGGCTCGGGCAAGACCAGCATCCTGACCGTCGGCGCGGGACTGACCCTGCCGACGTCGGGCCGGGTGTTCTGGGAAGGCGACTCGCTGGAGACCATGGGCGACGACGAGATCGCCGACCGCCGCCGCGCCCTGATCGGCTACGTGGACCAGGGCGGCGCCCTGATCGACGGGATGAGCGCACTCGAGAACGTCCTGCTGCCGGCCGTGCCCGACGGCGAGGTTGAGCAGCGCCGCGACATGGCCAAGGACCTTTTGGACCTCGTGGGCCTCGGCCGGCGCATGCGCCACCGCCCGGCGCAGCTCTCCGGCGGTGAACGCCAGCGCGTGGCGATCGCCCGGGCGCTCATCCTCGGCACCCGCGTCCTGGTGGTCGACGAGCCCACGGCCAGCCTGGACCGTGCCGCGGCCAACCGCATCATCAGCATCCTCAAGGACACCACCTCGGACGGCATTGCCGTGCTGGTGGCTTCACATGACCACGAACTGGTCCGCCAGAGCGATACCCTCACAGAACTGATCTAGATTTAGACCGTGACTTCAACTGATAAGACCCCGTTCTACATCACCACGGCCATCACGTACCCCAACGGGGTGCCGCACATCGGCCATGCGTACGAGTACATCGCCACCGATGCGATGGCCCGCTTCAAGCGCCTGGACGGGTACGACGTCTTCTTCCTGACCGGAACGGACGAGCACGGCATGAAGATCGCCCAGGCCGCCGAGAAGGAAGGCGTCACGCCCAAGGAACTGGTGGACCGGAACGCCGAGATCTACAAGGGGGCGCACGCCGCCCTGGGAGTCTCGTACGACCGCTTCATCCGCACCACGGACGCCGACCATTACGCGGCGTCGCAGGCCATCTGGAAGAAGATGGAGGCCAACGGGGACATCTACCTGTCCAAGTACGAGGGCTGGTATTCGGTCCGCGACGAGGCGTTTTACGTCGAGGACGAGACCGTGGTCAAGGACGACGGCATCCGCTACTCGCGCGAATCGGACACCGAGGTCACCTGGACGGCCGAGGAGAGCTACTTTTTCCGGCTGTCCGCCTATCAGGACAAACTGCTGGCGCTGTACGAGGCCCACCCCGAATTCGGCGCCCCGCAGTCCCGCTTCAACGAGGTCATCAGCTTCGTCAGGCGCGGGCTGGAGGACCTGTCCATCAGCCGCACCACCTTCGACTGGGGCGTTCCCGTGCCCGGCAACGACAAGCACGTCATGTACGTGTGGGTCGACGCGCTGACCAACTACCTGACCGGGGTCGGCTACCCGGACGTCGACTCGGGCTCCTTCAAAAAGTTCTGGCCGGCCGACGTCCACGTGATCGGCAAGGACATCTCCCGCTTCCACGCCATCTACTGGCCGGCGTTCCTCATGAGCGCCGGACTGGAGCTGCCGAAGCGGATCATGATCMACGGCTTCCTGCAGAACAACGGCGTCAAGATGTCCAAGTCGCTGGGCAACGTGGTGGCGCCCGCGGACTTCGTGGCCCAGTACGGCCTGGACCAGGTGCGCTACTTCTTCCTGCGCGAGGTCCCCTTCGGCGCGGACGGCAACTACAACCACGAGGCAATCGTGGGCCGGATGAACTCCGACCTCGCCAACAACTTCGGCAACCTGGCCCAGAGGTCGCTGTCGATGGTGGCCAAGAACTGCGAGGGCCGCGTGCCCGCGCCGGGCGCGTCCTCGGCCGAGGACACCGCGATTCTGGCCCAGGCCAACGGGCTGCTGGACGCCGCCCGGGCCGCGTTCGAGAAGCAGGAGTTCAGCCGCGCCCTGGAGGCCATCTGGACTGTCCTGGGGGACACCAACGCCTACTTCGCCGAGCAGGCTCCCTGGGTGCTGCGCAAGACCGACGTCGAACGCATGAACACGGTGCTCTACGTGACGCTCGAGGTGCTGCGGATCGTCGCGATCCTGGCCCAGCCGGTGATGCCGACGGCGACGGCGGCGATCCTGCACACGCTCGGCCAGCCAGAAGGCGCGGCGCGCCAGTTCACGGCCGTCGGCTCGCCGATCGTCGCCGGCACGGAACTGCCGGCCCCGGCCCCGGTGTTCCCGAAGTACGAGGAACCCGCCGAGGCCTGAGCCGGTCCGCCGCCTGACGCTCCCGCACCCCTGAATTGGGGTGTGGGAGCGTTCTTCGTCAG
This sequence comes from Arthrobacter sp. P4_F10, assembly GCF_056401435.1. Lineage (NCBI taxonomy): Bacteria > Bacillati > Actinomycetota > Actinomycetes > Micrococcales > Micrococcaceae > Arthrobacter > Arthrobacter sp. P4_F10. The sequence continues at coordinate 118,719 of NZ_JBFUJJ010000002.1, read as the reverse complement.
GAGGCATGATCGGATAGTGAGACGACTTGACCAGAATGTGGATCACTTGGCTACGCTGAAAACATGAGCGCATCCACGATTGATCTGGCAGTCATCCCGGGCGACGGCATTGGTCCGGAGGTCACGGCCGAAGCCCTGAAGGTCCTTGAGAAGGCCGCGGCCGCCGAGGGGATCGTGCTCCAGCAGACCCACTACAAGCTGGGCGCGGAGCACTGGCTCGAGACGGGGGAGACCCTGCCCGCGGCCACCCTCGCCGATCTTCGCACGCGCGACGCCATCTTGTTCGGCGCCGTCGGGGCGGCCCCCGGCGACACCCGGATCCCGTCGGGCATCATCGAGCGTGAGCTCCTGCTCAAGCTGCGCTTCAGCCTGGACCACTTCGTCAACCTGCGGCCCTCCCGCCTGTATGCCGGCGTTGGCAGCCCGCTCGCCAACCCCGGCAAGATCGATTTCATCGTGGTCCGCGAGGGCACCGAAGGCCCGTACGTGGGCAACGGCGGCACACTGCGCGCCGGCACCCCCCACGAGGTGGCCACCGAGGTCTCCCTGAACACGGCCCACGGCGTGGAACGCGTGGTCCGCGATGCGTTCCGCCGGGCCAACGAACGCCCCCGCAAGAAGCTCACGCTGGTGCACAAGCACAACGTCCTGGTCTTCGCCGGCCAGCTCTGGAAGCGCACGGTTGAGGCAGTGGCCCAGGAGTTCCCCGAGGTCACGCACGACTACCTCCACGTCGACGCCGCCACGATTTTCATGGTCACCGATCCGGCCCGCTTCGACGTGATCGTCACCGACAACCTGTTCGGCGACATCATCACCGACCTCGCGGCAGCCGTGACCGGCGGGATCGGCCTCGCCGCCTCCGGCAACCTCAACATGGACCGCACCGCGCCGTCCATGTTCGAACCGGTCCACGGGTCCGCCCCGGACATTGCCGGCCAGCAGAAGGCCGACCCCACCGCGGCCATCCTCTCCGCGGCGCTCCTGCTCGACCACCTCGGCTTCGCCGGCGCCGCCCGGAAGATCGAGGCGGCCGTGACGGCCGACGTCGAGGCCCGCGACGGCGCCGTCCGCACCACTAGCGCGGTCGGCGACGCCATCGCGGCGGCGCTGTAGGTCCTGGCCGTATTCTCTGCCCTGCAGGTGCCGCTAAACCCCGCTGCCAACGGGCGTAAGCTTGTTTCGAATCACCAATATGCTGCCGTGGTCCGAGGGTGAACCACGTTCCCACACCAGGCAGCCGATCGTGGAGGAACCATGACTCAGACTGCCCATGGCGTCGAATTCACCCAGCACCTGTCGGAGACCCCGAAGTCTGCTGAAGAGCGTGTAGCCATCCTGGCGAACCCGGGGTTCGGCGACTATTTCACCGACCACACCTCGATTGTCGACTACAGCGTCGACGCCGAAGGCAACGGTGGCTGGCACAACGCTCGGGTTGAGCCCTACGGCCCGATTTCACTGGACCCGTCCGCCGCAGTGCTGCACTACGGCCAGGAGATCTTCGAGGGCCTCAAGGCCTACCGCCACGCCGACGGTTCGATCTGGACGTTCCGGGCCGAGGCCAACGCGGCCCGGCTGAACAAGTCCGCGCGGCGCCTGGCCCTGCCCGAACTCCCGGAAGAGTACTTCCTCGGCGCCATCCGCGAACTGGTCGCGGCAGACAAGGACTGGGTGCCCTCCGGTGACGGCGAAGCCCTGTACCTGCGGCCCTTCATGATCGCCACCGAGGCGTTCCTGGGCGTGCGGGCAGCGCGCGAGGTCTCCTTCCGCGTGATCGCCTCCCCGGCCGGCAATTACTTCGGCGGCGAACTCAAGCCCGTCTCCATCTGGATCTCGCGTGAGTACGCCCGCGCCGGCCGCGGCGGAACAGGCGCCGCCAAGTGCGGCGGCAACTACGCCGCCTCGCTGATCGCCCAGCAGGAAGCCGAGGCGCACGGCTGCAAGCAGGTCCTGTTCCTGGACCAGTTCAACGACAACGCCGTCGAGGAACTCGGCGGCATGAACGTTTTCTTCGTCATGAAGGACGGCTCGCTGGTCACCCCCGCGCTGTCCGGAACCATCCTGGAGGGGATCACCAGGATGTCCGTGATGCAGGTGGCCCGGGACATGGGCAGGGAAGTCACCGAACGCAAGATCACCCTGGATGAGTGGCGCGACGGCGTTGCCTCCGGGGACATCGCCGAGGTCTTCGCCTGCGGCACCGCCGCGGTCATCACCCCCATCGGCGTGCTCAAGGACGCCACCGAGTTCATCGGCTCCGAAGACGCCACGGCGGGGGAGACCACCCTGGCCATCCGCGCCCAGCTGCTGGGGATCCAGACCGGCACCGTGGAGGACACCCACGGCTGGCTGACCCGCCTCGCCTAGCACCCAAGGCATCTAGAGCCGGAACGTCCGGCACGACGGCGGTCCCCACCTTCCGGTGGCGGCCGCCGTCGGCGTCTGCATCCGCACGCCCGGCAGTCTTCGGGCCCTTTTCACCCGTCCGCCCGGCGTGCACAATGGGCACATGACGGGGCTGATCCAAGTTCTGGGCGTGGTCTTTGGCGTCCTGCTCATCAGTGTCGGCATCATGGAGTCCTTCTTCATCCGGCACCAGCGCCTGCACCGCCTGTTCCTCGTCGAACCGGACGACGTCGAAGCAGTCAGGCTGTGGACGTTCAACCTCGGCATATACAACGTCATTTGGGGGATCGGCGCCGTTGCGGGTGCCCTCATGCTGGGGGGAGCCGACGTCGCGGCCGGTGAGTCACTCCTGCTGTTCACATGCGTGGCTCATGTGGCCCTGGGCCTCATTTTGTTCCTTTCCGAGCGTCGGCTCTGGGGAAATGCCATTGCCGAGGCCCTCCTGCCGTTCCTGATCTCCATCCTGCTGCTCGTCTGAGGACACCTCTGCAAGGATGGGACCGTGACCACCGAGAAATCCCGCGACCTCGTCCGCAGCAGCGAGCTGACCCGGTTCCGCCTCGCCCCGAACCCGGGTCCCATGAGCCTGGACGGAACCAACTCCTATCTCATTGCCGCCCCGGGGGCGGCGGGCACGGTCGCCGTCGACCCCGGGCCCCTCGACGAGCCGCACCTGCAGGCGTTGGCCGGGGACGGGCGAATCGAACTGATCTTGATCACGCACCGGCACGCGGACCACACCGCGGCCGCCGCACGGTTTTCGGTTTTGACGGGCGCACCTGTCCGGGCCGCGGATCCCGCCCACTGCCATGGCGCACCCGCGCTGCAGGACGGCGAAACGATCCTGGCGGCCGGAACAGAGATCAGGGTTCTGGCGACGCCGGGCCACACCGCGGATTCGCTGTGCTTCCACCTGCCGCAGGACGGCCCGCACGGCTCGGTGCTGACCGGGGACACGATTCTGGGCTCCGGAACCACCGTGCTGGACTACCCTGACGGCACCCTCAGTGACTACCTCGAATCGCTGGACCGGCTGGAGCGCCTCGGTCCGGCCATGGTGCTGCCGGCCCACGGCCCGGTGCTGCCGGCTCTGGACGCCGTGGCCCGCGCCTACCGGGATCACCGGCTGGGCCGGCTTGAGCAGGTCCGGGCGGCACTGGCGGCGCTGGGGGCCGATGCCGGCATCGGCGCCGTCACGGACGCCGTGTACGCCGACGTCGATCCCTCCGTCCGCCGCGCCGCGGAGCTCTCCGTCGCGGCGCAGCTGGACTACCTGCGCAGCGGGCGGCGCTGAACGGACAGACTGACCCCGGGCCCGGCCTGCGGGACGGTAGGCTAAGAACCATGCGTATCGCCCGGTTTGTAGTCGATTCTGATCCCCTCTACGGCATCGTGGAAGGTGAGCCCGGCAGTGAGGAAGTCACTGTCATCAAGGGCGACCCGTTCTTCCATGGCGTGGAACGAACCCCCATGAGGCACAAGCTGGAGGACGTCCGCCTGCTGGCGCCGATCATCCCCCGCAGCAAGGTCATCGGCGTCGGCCGCAACTTCGCGGAGCATGCCCGGGAACTTGGCAACGAGGTCCCGGCGCAGCCCTTGCTGTTCCTCAAGCCCAACACCTCCGTGATCGGGCCGAACGATCCCATTGTCCTGCCGGAGTTCTCCGAGGACGTCTCCTTCGAGGCCGAGCTGTGCGTCGTCATCGGCCGGATCTGCAAGGACGTGCCCGAGAACCGGGTGGATGATGTGATCTTCGGCTACACCTGCGGCAACGACCTCACCGCGCGCGACGTCCAGAAGACGGACCTGCAGTGGGCCCGGGCCAAGGGCTTCGACACCTCGGCCCCGCTCGGGCCGTGGATCGAGACCGAGCTCGACACCGAGGACCTGCAGATCCAGGGCCGGCTCAATGGCGAACTGCGCCAGGACGGCAGCACGAACCAGATGATCCGCGGCGTCCGGGAGCTCGTCTCCATCGTCTCGCAGGCCTTCACCTTGCTCCCCGGCGACGTCATCATGACCGGTACCCCGGCCGGCGTCGGCGCCGTGCAGGCCGGCGACCGCTATGAGGTCGAGATCGAGGGCATCGGACGCCTCTCCAACCCGGTGGTCCGCCGCTAACCGCCTTTCGATCCGAAGAATCCGAAGAAGCAGCGCCGATTTCGGACAACCGCACCGTGGATCCACGGTGCGGTTGTCCTTTTTCGTAGCGGCATTCCGGGCGAGTAGCGATGGGAGAGATTGGTAATGTTGGTACCACTATGACTACTGCTTCCGCGTCCGACGCCGTTTCCAGCTCCGCCCTTGCTGCCTCCACCGGTGAAGTCACCGCTGACACCCCGGTCCGTGTCCGGTTCTGCCCGTCGCCTACGGGTACCCCGCACGTCGGCCTGATCCGCACCGCCCTGTTCAACTGGGCCCACGCCCGGCACACCAAGGGCACCTTTGTGTTCCGGATCGAGGACACGGACGCGGCCCGCGACTCGGAGGAAAGCTACCAGCAGCTGCTTGAGGCCCTCAAATGGCTCGGCATCACCTGGGAAGAAGGCGTGGAAGTCGGCGGTCCCCACGAGCCCTACCGCCAGTCGCAGCGGCTGGACCTGTACAAGGACGTGGTGGCCAAGCTGATCGACGCCGGCTACGCCTACGAGTGCTACTCCTCGCCGGAGGAAGTCGAAGCCCGCCACAGGGCAGCCGGCCGCGATCCCAAGCTGGGCTACGACAACTTCGACCGCGAGCTCTCCGAGGAACAGCTTGCCGCGTTCAAGGCCGAGGGCCGCCAGCCCGTCCTGCGCGTCCGGATGCCCATTGAAGACGTGACCTTCACCGACATGGTCCGCGGCGAGATCACGTTCAAGGCCGGCAGCATCCCGGACTACGTCATTGTGCGCGCCGACGGATCCCCGCTCTACACCCTGGTCAACCCGGTGGACGACGCCCTCATGGGGATCACCCACGTGCTCCGCGGCGAGGACCTGCTCTCCTCCACGCCGCGTCAGGTGGTGCTGATCCAGGCGCTGATGGATATCGGCGTGGCCAGCTACATGCCGGTCTTCGGCCACCTGCCGTACGTCATGGGCGAGGGCAATAAGAAGCTCTCCAAGCGCGACCCGCAGTCGAACCTGTTCCTGCTCCGGGACCGCGGCTTCATCCCCGAAGGCCTGCTCAACTACCTGTCCCTGCTCGGCTGGAGCCTCTCCGCCGACGAGGACATCTTCACCGTCGACCAGCTGATCGAGCACTTCGACGTCAACGATGTGCTGGCCAACCCGGCCCGCTTCGACATCAAGAAGGCCGAGGCGATCAACGGCACCCACATCCGCATGCTCGACGCTGAGGACTTCCGCGGCCGCCTGGTGCCCTACCTGCAGGCCGCCGGCCTGGTCGGGGAGAGCCTCACAGCCCGAGAGGAGGAGATCCTGGCCAAGGCCGCACCGCTGATCCAGGAACGCATATCGCTGCTGGGCGAGGCCCCCGAAATGCTCGCGTTCCTGTTCAAGGCCGATGACGCGATCGACGTCGCCGACGACGCCCGCAAGGGCCTGCCGGAGAACCTCACCGAAGTGCTCGACGCCGCCCTGTCCGCGCTGGAGCCCGTCGCTGAGTGGGCGGCCGAGAACATCCAGGCTGCCCTGAAGGAGGCCCTCGTCGAAGGCCTCGGCGTCAAGCCCCGCTTGGCCTTCGGCCCGGTCCGCACGGCCGTCTCGGGCCGGCGGATCTCCCCGCCGCTGTTCGAATCCATGGTCATCCTGGGCAAGGATTCATCCTTGGCCCGCCTCCGCGCCTTCCGCGGCTGACGTGCTGGCAGCGGGCCTGGGCGGCGGCGTGGTCCACGGGGTTCTGTTCGACATCGATGACACCCTGGTGGACCTCGAGTTCGCCATGACGACTGCACTCCGCGACGTCAGCGAGCACCTCCTGCCCGGCCTGGACGAGGCCGGGTGGGAGAGGTTCGGGCGGATCTTCACCCACGAGACCACTCACTTCTACGACCGCTACCTGGCCGGCGAACTGACGTTCAATGAGCAGCGGCTGCTCCGCGGCCGGGCGGCGCTGGGGTACTTCGGCGTCGAACTTGCGGACGGCGAACAGGCCCACCACTGGGTGAGTTCCTACGCGAGCCGCCAACACGGCTACATCCGGGCGTTCGACGACGTCGGCCCGCTGTTGGACGCCCTGGACGCCGCCGGCATACCCTACGGTGCCGTGAGCAACAACGTCCACGACTACCAGCGCGTGAAGCTGGACGCGGCCGGGCTGGAACGGATTGCCGTTCTGGTGGGCACCGATACTGTCGGCGTAGCAAAACCGGACCCGGCCATCTACCTGGAGGGGGTCCGGCGGATCGGTACCGGACCCGGCCAAACCCTGTACGTCGGTGACAACCGGCTGCTCGACGCGGAAGGCTCGACGGCCGCCGGCCTCCTGGGTGTCTGGCTGAACCGCGGCGGGGAGCCGGCCCCGGGCTTCGTCGGGCGCGAGGTCGGCTCCCTGCTGGAGCTGCTGGCGTAGCCTGTTGGGGGCGTCTTAGTGTCAGTCAGGTTTCTCAAGGCACTGTAATATTTCGTTTGGCTTTAAATAGGGTTTTAGACAAATAGTGGCAAGGGCGGCTCGCGCCCGGCAACGGATAGGGGATCCGTGTACAGCGGTATGGCCAAACACTTTCGAGGTCTTGTAATCGGCTTGGCGGTTGTCGGACTGATGCTGGCTGGCGTGGCGCCGGTGCAAGCACGGGCGTCCGTCAAAGTCCTGCACGTCTTCCTGGCAGCAGGACAGTCGAATATGTCCGGCCGGGGGCTGCCAATCGGCGGCCCCGCGGATGCGCAAGACCCGAGGATCTTCCAATACGGTGCAAAGGACCGCTCATTGCGGGCGGCTACGGTTCCCTTGGACATGCACGACACTGCTTCCGGACTCTCGCCCGCCACAGCCATGGCTCGGAACTACCTGAAAACCCAGCCCGACGATGTGGGCGTGCTCATCATTCCCGCCGCGCACGGCCAAACCGGGTTCACATTTGCCCTAGACTCGCTTACGTGGACTGTGGGTGCAGCCTCTGCTCCGGAGCTCGACCTCCCCACCTTGGCGGTCAATCAGACTCTCGAGGGCATCGCGGCAGCGAAAGCTGCCGGCTACGTCGCGGAGCTCAAAGGCGTTCTTTGGCACCAGGGCGAAAATAACTCAGCGATGTCCACGGCCGGATACAGCGTGAAGCTGGATCAGCTGATTGCCTTCTTCCGGACATCCCTGGGGGCGCCCGAACTTCCCTTTGTGGTCGGCCGCATGTCACCGGAGGGGATCGCGGCCATGCCGGGCCGGATCAACGTGGACACAAGCCACCAGGAGACTCCCGCACGCGTTCCCTTCACCGGATTCGCCGCCTCCATGACCGGGGGAGTGTATGCAAACGACACGACCCACTTCTCCAGGATCGGGGCAGATTACTTGGGGGAGACCTACCTTTCCGCTTTCTGGCAGGCCGCGCACATTACCGTGATCCCAGTCAGCGCCGGGAAGGTTACGATCAGCGGGACGCCGAAGGTGGGGTCCACGCTGACCGCGGTGCCGGGGGTTTGGGGACCTGAGGATGTCGCGCTGACGTATCAGTGGTACCGCTCGGACGTCGCAATCAGCGGCGCCACCGACGCCGCCTATACTCCCGGCGTCGCTGACCTGGGTGGAACGATCACGGTGACGGTTACCGGCTCCAAGGCGGGCTACACGTCCGTTTCGAGGACTTCGGACGGCACGGGCGCGGTCGCCAACGGCACGCTTACCTCCGCGGTGCCCGTCATTGAGGGCACCGCGCAGGTCGGCTCCAAGCTCACTGCGGTACCCGGTGCCTGGGGTCCTGGCAATGTCGCGCTGACGTATCAGTGGTACCGCTCGCAGGTCGCGATTCCGGGTGCCACCGGCGCCACCTACACTCCTGCTGGCAGTGATGCAGGCCGAACGATCACGGTGAAAGTTACTGGCTCCCAGGCGGGCTATACGACTGCGTCGAAGATGTCAGCCGGCACCAGCCTGATCGCCAACGGCATCCTTAACCCCGGGAATCCGTCGATTCAGGGCACTGCGAAGGTGGGGTCCACGCTCACTGCAGTTCCCGGCGCCTGGGGTCCCGGAACGGTAGCGCTGACGTATCAGTGGTACCGGTCGCAGATCGCGATTGCAGGTGCCACCGGTGCAACTTACACTCCCGGAGCTGCTGATCTGGGTCTTACGATTACTTTAAGGGTTACGGGCGCCCAGGCGGGCTACACGCCGGTGTCGAAGACGTCGGCCGGCACCAGCCCGATCGCCAGCGGCACCCTCAGCCCCGCGGATCCCTCGATTCAGGGCACCACGAAGGTGGGGTTTACGCTCACGGCCGTTCCCGGCGCTTGGGGTCCCGGAACGGTCACGTTGGCCTATCAGTGGTACCGCTCGCAGATCGCGGTAACGGGCGCCACGGGCTCCACTTACGCGCTCGGCCCCGCCGACGCCGGCCGGACGATCACGGTGAAGGTCACCGGCTCGCAGGCGGGCTACACGTCGGTTTCGAAGATCTCGGCCGGCACAAGCCAGATCTCCAACGGCTCCCTCACTACTTCGGTGCCCTCGATTCAGGGCACCGCAAAGGTTGGGTCCACACTCACGGCCGTTCCCGGCGTCTGGGGTCCTGGAACTGTCACGCTGGCGTATCAGTGGTACAGGTCGGAGGTCGCGATCGTGGGAGCCACCGGTGCCACTTACAAGCCCGGTGCGAGTGATGCGGGCCGGACTATCACCGTAAAGGTCACCGGTTCCCAGACGGGCTACGCGTCTGATTCGAAGACATCGGCCGGCACCAGCCAGATCGCCAAGGGCACCCTGACCACAAATCTGCCCTTGATTCAGGGCACCGCGAAGGTGGGGTCAACGCTCACTGCCGTGACGGGAGTGTGGGGTCCGGGAACTGTCATGCTGACGTATCAGTGGTACCGGTCAGAGACTGCGATTGTTGGAGCCACCGGTGCCACCTATAAGCCGGGTGCGGGTGATGTGGTCCATACGATCACAGTGAAGGTCACCGGCACCCAGGCGGGCTACACGTCTGCTACGAAGACTTCGTCCGCCACAAGCCAAGTCTCTAAAGGCACCCTGACCACTTCGGTGCCCTCGATTCAGGGCACGGTGAAGGTGGGGTCCACACTCACTGCCGTGACGGGCGTGTGGGGTCCTGGAACTGTCACGCTGAAATATCAGTGGTACCGTTCGCACATCGCGATTGTCGGGGCCACCGCCGCCACCTACAAGTCCCGCACCAGTGATGCGGGCCGCACGATCACGGTAACGGTTACGGGGTCCAAGGCTGGCTACACGACCGTTTCCAAGACGTCGGCCGGGATATCCTAGGTCGCCAGATAGGGCTGATAGGCCGGCGGCAGGGCTGACCCGCCGTTGGCCGGTGCGGCTGCCGCGACGCTGCAGGCTCTTCGCGGTTCATGGGGAAGGGGATTCCCGGATGAGTGTCATGCCGCCGTCCGGACGGCACTTCTCATGAGAATATCCGATTTGTAATTGCCGGGGTTCCGGTAGCCGCGGGCGGTTCGTTTGATGTGCTTGATGCCGGTGTTGTTTGCCTCGACCTTGCCGGTGGTTGCGCCGGTGACGATGAGGACTTCGATCTCGTTCCACCACCGGCAGACCGTGCGGTAGAGCTTGTTGGTCTCCGGCCGTCCGGCTGCTTCAACCAGGATCTTGAGTTCCTCTTTCGCCACGGCGGCGTCGGCCAGAGAGTCGGTGCGCAGCAGCGCCCGCAGCTGCTCCTTGACCTTCCACACGGCTTGCAGTTTGCCGGTCGGGTCGTCGGCGGCGAAGACCTCAGCCAGCCGGTGGGCTGCAGTATCGGAGAGCTTGTCGCCGGCCCGCAGGAGCAGCATCCGGTGCGCCCATGCCTTGTCGACGCCACGGCCGCGGCGTCCTTTCACCTGCTGGGACAGGTTCTGCCGTGCCTCAGTCATGGCCTGGTTGGCCAGAGAGACCAGGTGGAAATGATCGACCGCGACAGCGGTGCGGGGAAGCCACATCCGCAACGCTTTCCGGAACGCCGCCGACGGGTCGATCGCGACGACCTGCACGCCCAGCCGCCACTGAAGCGGCCGGGCGAAGAGCCAGTCCCCGACGCCACTGTGGTCCCGGCCGTCGACCACGCCCAGGATCTGGCCGGTGTCCAGATCCACGATGGTCGTCATCCACGGCTCGTGCCGGACCCACGATCTGGCCTCAGGGTCCCGGAAATACCGCACCGACCGGAACCGGTGTTCATCGATGCCCAGCATCCGCGGCCTGAGCTCATCCACGTCCGGCAGGGTGAGAAGACAGGCTTCGGTCAGCGCGGCACGGACCATCCACCAGGACACCGCGAACGCCGCGGCGGTCTCGGACACGGCCCGGCCGGAACTGATGACCGCGTCAACGACGTGCTCCCGGAGCCGTCCGGTGGAACGGGCACGGCGCGGGACCTGGGCGGTGGATTCAAAGAACGAGAGCCGCGGGCAGGCCCGTTCCTCGCAATGCCAGCGGTACTTGGACCAGAGCACCTCTACGGCGCCGGCGACAGGGATGTCCCGGATCCGCTGGAAGCGCCGTTCCTTCCGCCGCGTCGCGACGACACCGCAGCTCGGGCAGCCCGGTGGCTGGTCTGTTTCAACGATGATCTGGCGCCGGCCATCAGCCAGCACGGTGGCGGAGATGACGCGGTAGTCGGGCAGGTTGAAGATGCTGGTGGCAGCGTCGAACGCCACAACGGTAGGCTCAGTCAAGGCTCGTGGTCCTGTTCCTGGCTGAATGCTAGACACACTCATCCCAGCAGGGCCACGGGCCCCTTTTTTAGCTACGACACGGAATCATTTCCCCACGAACCACGGAGAGATTCCCTAACGCTTGTCAAGCCTTTTTTGGGCTCTGGATGGCAGGCAGACTGAGTGCACCGTCACCCGTGTTCGGCCGGTGACGGATGGTGCTGTACGTCCGGGACGGACTTTCGCCGGCCCCGTTGACGCCCCCGCGGCTGGTGGTGGGCGGAAGAGCGCCAGTGGCCTCTGGGTCGGGTCGCCAAGCGGTATCGGTGGTCGCGATAGTTACCGTGTCAGGCGTGCCCGTTTCGCTTCGATCGTGTGGGACCGCGACTGGGTGCGTTGCCTGGGCGTGACRGTGTAATGGGAGGCGATGAGTTCTTTCGCGGCCCGTTTGGTGACCGGCTGCCCCGCGAGGTCGCGCAGCTCATACATCTGCCCGGTGGTGAGGGTTTTCCAGGTTCTTTCGGCCAGTTTCCTGGCCACCGCGATGGTGGCCTGGGTGTGGCAGTGGCCGTGTTCGGTCATGAGCCGGTAATAGAACGCGGCCAGTTGCGGATCCATGGTCCGGGCGACGCTGCCGGCCTGGTAGAACGCAAGGCGCAGCGGAGCGGGTCCTTCCTTGCTGATGGCCCGGCGGGACTGGTTCATCGTCCCGGACGACCAGTTTGAAGGGGTGATCCCGACATAGTTCGCTGCTTTCTTGGCGCTGTCGAACCCGGATCCGTCACCGAAGTAGGCGCGGATGCAGGGACCGGTTGCCGGGCCCACGCCGGGCAGGGAAAGGACCAGCGGGTCATCGCCGTAGAGACGCTCCCACCACTGGCGTGCATGGGAGCTGAAGCGCTCCACCCTGGCCCGGGACTCCTGCAGATCAGCCAGGTGCTTGCTGACATCCACGGCCAGCGCGTCCAGGTCCAGGTGACCGTCCCAGAAATCCGCCCACCCCCGGGGCGCGGGCGGGTGTGTCCGGAGATGCCAAAACCAGGGGTGGCGGGTCGAAGATCTCCCCGACGTGGGTGAGCACTTCGGAGTCGATGACGTCGGATTTGTTCTTGCCCATGATGGCCCCGCGCAGCCGTGAGGAGTGCCGGGCACCGATCATCTCCATCTGACCGCCGGCCCGTTCGACAGCGAGGGCCAGCGCCAGCCAGGTCATCGAGGTTGGTTCCACGACAGCGGTCACCGGTGCCGGAACTGCGGCCAGCCGCTGCGAGAGTCTCTCCGGCCCGGCCAGTGTCGGGTCAACCGTGAAACGGCTCAGATGCTCTGTTCCGTCATCAAAAAACTCCCGCACCGCGATATGGTGCCGTGCCGTGATGGCCGCGTCGATACCTGCCACTGCCCGCACGAGCCCGGCGGGCTTATCCTGATCCTGCATGATGGTTCTCCTCCTCGCATCGAATACGTGCGATGGGACAACCCGTCGTTGCCGGTCCACCAGCCGAGTCACCAGGCCGGGCATCCCACCTTAGGAGAACCGTCATGCGCTAACTCGAGCGCCCGCGGCGACCTCCCTCACACGCCCGCAACTGCTGAGGAAGCGTTGGATACAGCTCCCGCGCTTGTGAGTCATCCGGTGCCTGCCCGGACGAAAACCGGTGCTGCGCACCGTTCTCCTCCGGCCACCAATTCCCTCAATCGGGTCTGCTTGGAAGACAGGCCGGGGGCGACGATCTCTTTCACGGGCCATGACGCCCAGCCGAAAACCGGAACCACCCCGGCCCCTCCCAAGGCCACCGTAAACGACGACCACCCACCTCAACAGGGGGTACTTAAGAGATACAAGCCGGATTGACGGCGATTTCCGGGGCTGCGCCGTTCAGACGGCCGGGGATGCGGAACCTTCGCGGGCGTACGGCACGCGTCGGGACGGCCGATTTGTGGAAGTGATAACTCTCGGGTAAAGTAATTACTCGTGCTGAGGCGCCGGGAGCGAGGGTTTAGGCCTAAACATCCGGACCGAATGTGCCATTGGGATATGGTGTAATTGGCAACACTACGGTTTCTGGTACCGTCATTCTAGGTTCGAGTCCTGGTATCCCAGCTTCGAAAATCTGCGGGTTTCCGCTGAATTTCGGAGGTTATGAATCGGCTGGTCCGATTTGAAACCTTGGCCAAATGTATGAAACAATCATTTGGCTTGAATGGCAGAAGTGCTGTTCAGGAAGTACGCGGCCCCATCGTATAGCGGCCTAGTACGCTGCCCTCTCACGGCGGTAACGCGGGTTCGAATCCCGCTGGGGTCACCACGGAAACGGTCCCGGGCATCTGCCCGGGGCCGTTTTGCTTTTCCCTGGCCCTCGGATCCCCGTTACCCATTTCGCGTTGCGCATCGCTCAGTGGTTCCCCGTCAGCAGTGCCCCCCACAGACACCACGTGCTGAACTGGCATGATGATGCTGTGAGCTCCCATGAAACCGTCCCCGAGGCCGCATCCGGCGTCGCGCTCCTTGACGCAGTGCGGCAGGACCTTGCGACAATCCGGCTGCCGCTCGCTCTGCCCGGGGCGGACCAAATGCGCCAGGAGCTGCGGAAGGCAGTGGCTCAGCTCGATGACTACATCCTGCCCCGGTACCGCAGCCTCGACGCGCCCCTGCTGGCTGTGGTGGGCGGTTCTACAGGGGCCGGGAAGTCCACCCTGGTCAACGCGCTGGTAGGCCACCCCGTCACGCGGGCCGGCGCGATCCGCCCCACCACACGCCAGCCCATCCTGCTGCACCATCCCGGGGACGGCGCCTGGTTTGAGGGCCAGCGGGTGTTGCCGGCCCTGGGCCGCATCCGGGGTACCTACACCGGCAGTCAGCCCTTGACCCCCGCCGATCCCGTTCCGCACTCCGGCCCGGTGACGTCGCTCGTCCTGGTCGCCGACGCCGCGGTCCCGCCCGGAATCGCCCTCGTTGACGCGCCCGACGTCGACTCCATTTCCGAGAACAACCGTCAGCTGGCCGGGCAGTTGCTCGCCGCCGCCGATCTCTGGGTGTTTGTCACCACTGCCAACCGCTACGCCGACGCCGTGCCCTGGCGCCTGCTCCTGGATGCGGCCTCCCGCGACATCATGGTGGCCGTGGTGCTGGACCGGGTGCCGCCCGCGGCGGAGGCGGAAATCAGCGCGGATCTGCAGGCGATGCTCAGCCGGGAAGGCCTCGGTGCAGCCCGGATGTTCGTGGTGCCGGAGCTGTCATTGGATGCCGCAGGGATGCTTCCTGCGGCGGCCGTGGAGCCGCTGCGTGTTTGGCTCGGCAAGCTGGCAGGGAACGCCGCCGGTCGGGCGGAGATTGCCCGGCGCACCGTCAACGGCACCCTCGTCGCACTCGCCCACCGCGTCGAAGCGGCGGAGCGGGCGCTGTCCGAACAGCAGCACGCAGCCGATGTTCTCGTAGCCGACGCCCGCAATGCGTATGACGACGCCGTGGCCAGGATCCTCGAAGCCACCCGCGATGGCGCGCTGTTGCGCGGCGAAGTGTTGGCGCGGTGGCAGGACTTCGTCGGGACAGGGGAGTTCTTCCGCGCCATGGAACAGAACATTGGACGCTTCCGGGACCGTGTGGGCGCGTTCTTCCGGGGCGAACCGGAGCCTGCGGTCAGGGTGGAAACCGCGATCGAAACAGGACTGCAGGCCGTCATCGTCGATCAAGCCGCCAAGGCCGCGGAGCACACCGACCAGCGCTGGCGTTCGGATCCCGCGGGCAGGCAGTTGCTGGGCACCGACGATCCCTCGGGTGCATCCGCGGGCTTCGCGGACGCTGTGGCGGCCGAGATCCGCGCCTGGCAGGGAAGCCTGATGGAACTCATCCGCACCGAAGGCCAAGGCAAGCGCACCCAGGCCCGCTGGTTGTCCTTCGGCATCAACGGCCTCGGCGCGGCGCTCATGATCGTGGTGTTCTCCATGACCGCGGGCCTGACCGGGCTCGAAATCGGCGTCGCCGGCGGCACCGCCGTCGTGGGCCAGCGCCTCCTGGAGGCAGTGTTCGGGGAGGATGCCGTCCGCCGGCTTGCCCGGACCGCGCGCGAAGACCTGCATCTGCGTTGCCAGAGCCTGCTGGCGGCGGAGTGCCGGCGGTTCTTGACCCGGCTGGACGTCGACGGCGGCGTGCAGCCCTTAGCCATTGCCGGGCGTGCGGCGGCACTGCGCCGGCTGGCGGCCACGGCATGAGCCGTCTTGGCGCCGCCCGCGAGACATCCCAGCTCGATCGCAGGCTTGCGGCGCTCAACAGCGCCAGGGAGCTCGCGTCCGGAGCTCTCCCGCAGGAGGCTCTGGACCCGGTGTTGCAGGTGCTGGACCGCGCGAGTTCGCGGCGGGCGCTGTCCGGAGACCACACCGTGGTGGGGTTTTTTGGTGCCACCGGCAGCGGCAAGTCATCGCTCTTCAACGCCGTCAGCGGGGAGGAGATCGCGACGGCGGCCGTGCGCCGACCGACCACCACCGAGCCGCTGGCGGGCATCTGGGGCGTCCAGGGCAGCGAGGCGCTGCTGGATTGGCTGGAGGTACGGAAGCGCCATGCCGCGGGCCCGGTTCAAGGGTTCGCCGACGACGGCACCGGGCTGATCCTGCTGGACCTGCCCGACTTTGACTCGACGAGGGCGGCCAACCGGGAGATCGTGCAGCGGATGGTGGGGCTCGTGGACGTCCTCGTCTGGGTCCTCGATCCGCAGAAGTACGCCGACGCCGCCGTGCACGACGACTTCCTGGCACCGCTGTCCTCGCACGGAGCCGTAACGATCGTTGTGCTCAACCAGATCGACAGGCTCCCGGAACACGAGGTCCGGCCGGTCCTGGAATCCCTCAAAGACATCCTGGCGCGCGACGGGCTGGGCAAGATTCAGGTCCACGCAGCTTCCGCGGTGCTTGGGACAGGGGTAGACAAGGTCCGGGCCGTCATCCGCCAGGCAGCGGTGCAGCGGCAGGCAATGTCACAGCGACTCGCGGCAGATGTTACGCAGGCCGCCGCCCGGCTTGCAGAGGCGTCAGGATTATCCGCCGGCGACCCGAAAGCGGCAGGTGGCGGGATGGCGGCCGGAGCGACGAGCGCGTCCAAGGCACGGCTGGCCGGGGAGTTGGCCGTCGCCGCCAATGTGCCGCTGGTGGTCGACGCCGTCGCGCGGTCCTACCGGTTGGAGGCCACCCGGCGTACGGGCTGGCCCGTGACCCGCTGGCTGGCCAGATTTCGGCCGGATCCGCTGCGGCGACTGAACCTGCGCCGCGAGGGAGCCAAGCCTGAGCTGAACCGGACCTCGCTTCCTCCCGCAGGGGCGCCGGAGCGGGCGCGGACCGATGCCGCCGTCCGGGAATTCGCCGAGGCGGCGTCCGCTGGTGCCCCCGGGCCGTGGCGGGCGGCCATCCGCGGCGCTGCCCGTGAAGGAAGTGACCGGCTGCCGGACGCTGTGGACCAGGCGATTGTCTCCACGGACCTGTCCGCGGGCAGGAAGTCCTGGTGGTGGGGCGTGTTCAACACGGTTCAGTGGCTCGCCCTGGTGACGGCGCTGGCCGGGTTCGCTTGGCTCGGAGTCCTGGCCGCGCTGGGCTACTTGCAGCTGCCGGTGCCCGAGGTCCCGCGGGTCCAGGGGTGGCCGGTTCCGACCGTGATGATCGCCGGGGGAGTGCTGCTGGGCATCGTCCTGGCAATTGCGGCGCGGTTTATTGTCGGTGCCGCGGCGGCGTCACGGAGTGCCGTGGCAAGGAAGCGGCTGAAAGCCGCCGTCGCCGATGTCGCGGAGCGACTCGTGGTGGCGCCCGTGGAACGTGAGGTCAGCCGCCTGGCGAAGTTCACCGCCGCTCTGAAGGCCGCTGCGGGGCGCTAGTGTGCCGCCTGTGCGGCTCGCCCGCTGGCCGCCGCGCTAAAGCCCGGCTGCGGCGTCGCGGACCTTGATCATGGTGCGGAGGTTGCGGGTGGTGGTGGCAGCCTTGTATTTGGCCTTCGAGGAAAGCTTGCTGAAAGGGCTGTCGAGGGTTCCGCCGGCGGGCGCTAGCCACGCCAGGGCCTCCGGGCCCAGCCGGGTGATCTGGGCCCCGTCCAGGCCGCTGCCTGACTCAAAGAGTTCCGAGAGCACAGCCTCCTCAGAGGCGAGCGTCAGGTACGTATGGGTGGACGCGTCGTCGGGCGGATAGGGGCAGGCCTCCACCAGGGCTGCCACGCGGGCCGCGGTCAGCACCACCACCCAGGCGTCGTAGCCGAAGGATTCCCTCAGGCACGCCTCGAACTCCTGCTTGACTCCACCCGGATCCAGCTCGCTGGCCAGCACCACGTTGCCGCTTGCCAGCAGGGTCTTTACATCTGAAAACGGCCGCGAATTCAGTGCGCTCTTGAGATCGGCCATCTTGATATTGATGCCGCCCACGTTGATGCCCCGCAGGAACACCGCATAGCTGTTCATGGGCACAGCATACTTAATCGTTGGTCTTGCGCAGCGCCTCAGTCAGGACACGGCCGGCGTTGCAGACCACTTCGGCGTGCAGCCGCCCCGGCTGGCGGGTCAGGCGCTCGATCGGGCCGGAGATGGACACTGCGGCAATCACGCGGCCGGACGGCCCGCGGACCGGTGCCGAAACGCTGGCGACCCCCGGCTCGCGTTCGCCCAGACTCTGGCCCCAGCCCCGGCGTCGTACTCCCGCCAGGACCGTGGGGGTGAAGCGGGCGGACTGGAGGCCTTCCAGGAGACGGTCGTGGTCCTCCCACGCCAGCAGCACCTGGGCGGCGGAGCCGGCCTTCATCGACAGTTGGGTGCCAACGGGGATCGTATCGCGCAGGCCAATGGGGCGTTCGGCGGAGGCCACGCAGACGCGCCAGTCGCCCTGGCGGCGGAAGATCTGGGCGCTTTCGCCGGTGGCATCGCGCAGCTGCATGAGCACGGGGCCGGCGGAGGCGATGAGGCGGTCCTCGCCGGCTGCGGAGGCCAGCTCCACCAGGCGGCTCCCGAGCACGAAACGGCCCTGGATATCGCGGCTCACAAGCCTGTGGTGCACCAGGGCGAGGGCCAACCGGTGCACGGTGGGCCGGGCCAGTCCCGTAGCCGCCACCAGCTGCGCCAGGGTGGTGGGGCCGGCCTCAAGTGCGTCAAGCACATGGGCCGCTTTATCGATGACACCGACTCCACTAGAATTGTCCATGTAATGATATTGACGTCTCATTATCTGAGATGCAAGTCAACGCGCTGGCGTATTACTTGGCTGTGCTGGTTCAGTGGAGGCAGTAGTCCGTAGGAACGCCAATACTTACCGCAGTGAAGGGAGCAGGCCGTGGCAAAGACACTGGCCGAGAAAGTCTGGGACGCGCACGTAGTGCGCAAGGGGGACGGCGAAGGAGCCAACGCCCAGCCGGACCTCCTTTTCATCGACCTCCATCTGGTGCACGAGGTGACGTCGCCGCAGGCATTTGAAGGCCTGCGCCTCGCTGGCCGCAAGCTGCGCCGGCCGGACCTCACCATCGCCACCGAGGACCACAACACTCCCACGCTGGACATCGACAAGCCAATTGCCGATCTCACCAGCCGCACCCAGATCCAGACCCTGCGCAACAACTGCCAGGAGTTCGGCGTCCGCCTGCACTCCCTCGGCGACGCCGAGCAGGGAATCGTGCACGTGGTGGGCCCGCAGTTGGGCCTCACGCAGCCCGGCATGACCGTAGTCTGCGGCGACTCGCACACGTCAACCCACGGCGCCTTCGGAGCGCTGGCCATGGGCATCGGCACCTCCGAGGTGGAGCACGTCATGGCCACCCAGACGCTGTCCCTGAAGCCGTTCAAGACCATGGCCATCAATGTCGAGGGCACGCTGCGCCCCGGCGTGAGCGCCAAGGACATCATCCTGGCCGTCATCGCCAAGATCGGCACCGGCGGCGGACAGGGCTACGTGCTGGAGTACCGTGGCTCCGCCATCCGTGCGCTGTCCATGGAAGCCCGGATGACCATCTGCAACATGTCCATCGAGGCCGGCGCGCGCGCCGGGCTGGTGGCTCCGGACCAGACCACCTACGACTACATGTACGGGCGCCCGCATGCGCCCCAGGGCGCCGACTGGGATGCCGCCGTCGAATACTGGAACACGCTGAGCACCGACGACGGCGCGGCGTTTGACGTCGAGGTGGACCTCGACGCCGACACCCTGGAGCCGTTCGTGACGTGGGGAACCAACCCGGGCCAGGGCGTGTCGCTGTCCGCCAAGGTTCCGTCGCCGGATGACTTCGGCGATGAAAACGCCAAGGCCGCCGCCGAACGCGCCCTGCAGTACATGGGGCTTGAGGCCGGCACGCCTATGAAGGACATCCGGGTGGACACGGTGTTCCTGGGCTCCTGCACCAACTCCCGGATGGAGGATCTCCGGGCCGCCGCTGACATCATCCGGGGCCGCACCAAGGATCCCGCGGTGCGCATGCTGGTGGTGCCAGGCTCCGCCCGCGTTCGGCTCGAGGCCGAAGCCGAGGGCCTGGACAAGGTCTTCAAGGACTTCGGTGCCGAGTGGCGCTTTGCCGGCTGCTCCATGTGCCTGGGCATGAACCCGGACCAGCTGGAGGTGGGGGAGCGCTGCGCCTCAACGTCCAACCGCAACTTCGAGGGGCGCCAGGGCAAGGGCGGCCGCACCCACCTTGTCTCGCCGGTAGTCGCGGCGGCCACGGCGGTCCGCGGCACGCTGAGCTCGCCGTCGGATCTGGACCCTGCTCCGGAGTCCGCGGCGGTCCGAGTCGACGCCGCGTAGTTCCTGCCCGGATCTGAAGCCCGGACCCACAGGCTCTATTCACATAGCCCCCATCCGCACAGCCCGATCCATACAGCCCCCATCCATACAGTCCCCAAGGATCCGCCATGGAAAAGTTCACCACCCACACCGGAATCGGTGTCCCGCTGCGCCAGAGCAACGTCGACACGGACCAGATCATCCCCGCGGTGTACCTCAAGCGCATCACCCGGACGGGTTTTGAGGACGCGCTCTTCGCCGCGTGGCGCAAAGACCCGTCCTTCATCCTGAACCAGGCGCCGTTCAGCGCAGGATCCGTTCTGGTGGCCGGCCCCGACTTCGGCACGGGCTCGTCCCGCGAGCATGCCGTGTGGGCGTTGAAGGACTACGGCTTCCAGACGGTCCTGTCCTCCCGCTTTGCCGATATCTTCCGGGGCAACTCGGGCAAGCAGGGCCTGCTCGCCGCCGAGCTTGCCCAGGACGACATCGAGCTCATCTGGAAAGAACTCGAGAACGCCCCTGGCACCGAAGTTACGGTGGATCTCGTGTCCAAGACCGTGCAGTGCGGCAACATTGTGGCGCCGTTCGAGATTGACGACTACACACGGTGGCGCCTGCTGGAAGGCCTGGACGACATTGGGCTGACCCTCAAGCACGAATCCGATATCACCGCGTACGAGGCGACCCGGCCTTCCTTCAAGCCCAAGACGCTGCCTGCCCGGTTGTCCTGAGGCTCCAGATCTGGGCTCCAACCTGGAGCCCAGGACGGCAGGGTCTCGGGCAACCGCCAAGTGATGACGTGCCGCCGTCGAGTCTTCAAGACTCGASGGCGGCACTCGTCTTTGTGCGGGCTCATGTTCGCGCCTACACCCATTGCGCTAGGCTTTGTCGTGGCTCTCGGGCCGGCAAAGTCAACTGGTGGGAGCAACGCCGGGGTTCAGGCTGCGTGCAGCAGCTGGTTCAGCCGGCTGGCTGGGGTTTCGAGGTTGAGGGTGGGCCGGGGGCGGCGGTTGAGTTTCGCGGCGACCAGACGGAGGTCCTCGGGGGTGTGGACGGAGAGGTCTGAGCCTTTCTCGAACCAGAACCTGAGGAGGCGGTTGGTGTTCTCGTTGGACCCGCGCTGCCAGGGTGAGTGCGGGTCGCAGAAGTAGAGCGTGGTGTCCAGGACGGTCTGGATCCGGGCATACTCCGCGAGTTCCGAGCCCCGGTCCCAGGTGATCGACCGTCGCAGGTGGTCCGGGAGCTGGCCCATCTCCCGGATCATCGCGGCCGCAACGGTGTCGGCGGTGTGGTTCCCGGGGAGGTGGAGGAGGATCGTGAACCGGGTCGAGCGTTCGACCAGGGCGCCGATCGCTGTCCCGTCGGAGCCGATGATGAGGTCCCCCTCCCAGTGCCCGGGGACCGCCCGGTCCTGGGCCTCGGCGGGGCGCTCACTGATCTTGAACGCTTCCTTATAGGGGCTGTTCTGGTGCCGGTCCGCGGTGTGGGGAACGCGTTTTTTCCGTTTCAGGCTGAGCTTTTCCGCCAGGTCCGCCCGCAGACTTCCGCGGGTCTGAACGTATAGCGCCTAGTAGATCGTCTCGTGGCTCACCTGCATAGTCTGATCACCGCCGAAGTGAAACGCCAACATCGAGGAGATCAGTTTCGGGCTCCACCCGTCATCCATCCACACCCCGATCAGCCCGCAGAGCGGCTCGTTCAGGGCGAGTTTCAACGGCTTGGGCCGGCGCCGGGCCTGATGGGCCTTCGCATGGGCCACCGAGGCGTAATACTCCCTGTCCGGGCCCGTGTTGCGGTTCACCTCACGCCAGACCACGGACTTGTTGCGGCCGATCGCCCTGGCAATCCCGGCATAACTGAGCCCGCTCCGCCGGCCCATCTGGATCATGCCCCGCTCCTCCGCGCTCAAGGCCCGCCCTCCCGGCCCTTCCGGGGCGGGAACCGGATCCGCGAGACCGCCGCCGGGACCCATAACTATCGTCATCTGACCAGACTCGGCCCACCAATTCGTCCCGGTGCCGCCCGACGCACCGACACGCCGGGCGGCACCCAGGACCGACATCCTTGCGCATACCGAATCGAAGAACTCAGTGCGCGCATCCAGGGAAAACACTCTGGCCATCTAACGCTCCATCGATGAGAGCGTTGCTGCGACCATATGACTCTGCCCGCCCCCGAGAGGACTCCAAGTGATAGCGCAATGGAAGCAAGCAATGAGGATCTGAAGTAGTACCCGCAACGACGTTGGCCGGCTGATTGATGCTGACGTGCGGCGTCATCAGCTGATCAAGATGGTCGAGGCGATGCTGGGAACCCCGTTGCCGTCCAATGCGAAGAGCATATACGTGCCCGGGACCAGCACGCCGCGATCCGCCGGCAACTTCAGCGAAGCGGTGTTGCCCGACACCGCAGTTGCGGTCACCGGAATCCGCCGCTGGTCGGTGTTCACCGTATGCGTCACCGTGCTCATCCGCATCAGGGAAAACTTGGTGACCGGCGCTCCGGTGGTCACAGCAATCGTGCTGCCGGCTGCGGCGGTGGCCGGTGCGGTCAAAATCTTCGGCCGGGTGCGCGCACTGCCATCTGCGTTCAGCAGGTAGGGCGGCGTGAAAATCTCTCCGTCCAGATGGTTGATCGTGCAGCTGCCGCACAGCCCGCCACCGCCGACGAAAACCCGGCCATCAGGGAGGAGCAGTGCGACACTGTGATACGTGCGGGGGACGGCCATCGGGGCCAGCGTGGTCCACTTTCCGGTCGCCGGGCTCCAGATTTCTGGAGCCATCCTGGCGGCGGTGTCGGTGAACACAACGGGGGTGGCCTGACCGCCGACCACGAACACCTGGCCATCGGGCAGCGCGACGCCATTCGCGAACGACCGGGTGACGGCCATGTCTGCGGTCCGGGCCGCTTTGACCCCATTATTGATGTCGATAGTGTACGCCCGCGCCGTAGCCGGGGTTTTCTCGTAGGCGGTCGACCCGCCCACGGTCAGAATCTTTCCGACGTCGTACATCACGGCGTCGCCGTTCATCGCGTCCGGGCTATCGGAGCGCGGCCCGGCGGAGGTGATGCTTCCATTGCCGGTGGTGGAGATCCAGTTCATCTGGCGGCTCGGCCCCGCGTGGAACACCCGGCCACCGGGGGCGGCAAACAGCCAGGAGTGATTGTCGGAACGGTAGGCGCCACGGGGATCGGCGGTCAGGATGTTGTCGGCCAGCACATTCGTCAGCGTTCGCCAGCCGCCGGCGGCGGACCACACCTCACCGTTCTTGTTGCCGATACCGCCCGAAAACGACCCACCGATGGTGAATACCTCACCGGTGGATGTGGTCACGTTGGACTGGTAGCCGCGGGCGATCTTCATGTCCGGCCCCGGGGTCCAGGCGTTCGTCGCAGGGTTGTACAGGGTGGTCTTCGAGCTGTTGCTGCCGCCGCTGATTAGGATCTTCCCGTCCGGTAGCAGCGAGGTTCCGGGGCAGAACATGTCATGACCGGTGTTGGCCACTTGGGCCTGGGTCACCGCGCCGGTGCTGAGGTTCAGGATGGACGTCTGGGTATAGCCCCTGCTGCCACCGATGGCGGTGGGGGAATAGGCCGACCAGGTCAGCAGCCGGTTGCCAGGCAATAGCGCCGCCGCGGCCGGGACGATCGGGAAGCCGATCGTCGGACCCCAAGACCCCAGCGACGGGCCGAGGAGGTTGATCTCGGCGGCGCTGCTCCACGGGCCGCGGTTGCCGGCCTCTGTGGTCGCAATCAGCCGGACGTATCGGGTGCTGACCGAAGCGAAGGTCACTTCCTTCTCCGAATTGGTGTCCGGCCAGGTCCCGCGAGCGACCGGCGTACTCCAGGTGGTGCCGTTGGTGCTCACCCTGATCTCGAAGCCGCCGACACGCCCGTTCGGTGGGTCAGGTCGCGGGAGATAGCGGAAACCCGAGATGCCTCGCGTCACCTTGGTGTCGATCGTGATGGAGTGGGGCAGCGGCGCCGCCGGCGCCGGGGAAAACCTGCTGTGCCAGAATGTATATGCACTGCCGTCGAGCACATTGCTGGCTCGGCCGTTCGCGCCGGTGACCTCTTCATCGCTGGCGCTGGCCACCCAGCCGGTGCGCGGCAGCACATCGGTTGGAGGCGTGGTTTGTCCGGCGAGCAGGTTGATCTCGGCGGCGCTGCTCCACGGGCCGCGGTTGCCGGCCTCTGTGGTCGCAATCAGCCGGACGTATCGGGTGCTGACCGAAGCGAAGGTCACTTCCTTCTCAGAATTGGTGTCCGGCCAGGTCCCGCGAGCGACCGGCGTACTCCAGGTGGTGCCGTTGGTGCTCACCCGGATCTCGAAGCTGCCGACCCGACCGTTCGCGCCGTCAGAACGCGGGATATAGCGGAGTCCCCCGATGCTTCGGGTCRCCTTGGTGTCGATCGTGATGGTGTGCGGCAATGCCGCCGCCGGCGCCGGGTACCACCGGCTGTGCCACATCGTGGTGGCACTTCCGTCCAGCACATTGCTGGCCTGGCCGTTCACACGGATGGTTTCCTCGTCGCTGGCTGAAGCGGTCCATCCGGTCCGTGGCAGAGGAGCCGGAGCGGCCTCCAAGGCGGCAGCTGGAAGCACAGTGTTGTGAATGTGCGTTCCGGTCACGTCCGTGGAGCTGTCCAGGGTCGCCGCCGTCGCTGGCAGCCCCGCGCTGTGCACATGCGAGCCCGCCGCGCCCGCGGGTATGTGCAGAACCAGTGCCACGAACGCCATGATTAGCAGCGATCCGACAAGAAGTAAGAACACGCGGCGAATTTCAGCATGCAGCACCCTCAGGATCGCAGGCCGCGGCCGCCGGAATGCAGCTCGCATCCCACTTGGCGTTGCTTGGCAAATTGCAGGAGTGGGGTTTCTAGCAGATTCCAAGGCTGCATTGGCCGGTGGACTTCCATGGCTACCGTTCGTGCGCTGTTGCCGGTGCGCCGCCCAACGTTCCATCTGCGCCTCCTTGCGGTACTTCCCCCATGGCAAAACAGACTCTAGGGAGAGCAGCATGGGAAAACCTTGGGCGGCGGACGTGGGTATGCAGAGAGCGGGCATGGTGGCTCGCTAGGGGCGCATTCTCAGACGAGAGCCGGCAAACGGTGCGGGCCTGGCGCAATGGCTGGGATCAGGTGCCGCGACGTCGCTGCCCCCGCCTCGATGCCACGTCCGCCCCCAGCAGTCGAAAGCCAGCCTGCCCCCGTCCGGCCCCTCAGCCACATCAGCGGCCCGGCTGCACGCCATTTTCCGTGCTCACCGCGCCCTGGACGGGTATCTTGCACCGCTCCGTATTTCAGATCGGTAACGGATGCTCCTATGCTTAGCTGGAGCCTTTGTAAGGATTTGGGGGCGAGTAGTCGTGAGGAAACCGGTATATGAGTAGTGTTCTGACAATCCGCGGAGGCGTCCCGCTAACTGGTCGCGTCACCGTTCGCGGGGCCAAGAATCTTGTCCCCAAGGCCATGGTCGCTGCCCTTCTGGGCAACGAGCCATCGGTGTTGCGCAACGTGCCTGAAATTAAGGACGTCGAGGTTGTCACGAGCCTGCTTCAGCTCCACGGCGTCAGGGTCGACAAGGACCCCGTGACCGGCGATCTGACGCTTGACCCGAAGGGCGCCAAGACCGCCTCCAGCACGGCCATCGACGCCCACGCCGGCGATTCGCGCATCCCGATCCTGCTGTGCGGGCCACTGATCCACGCCATCGGTGAGGCCTTCATCCCCGATCTGGGCGGGYGCAAGATCGGCGACCGTCCGATCGACTACCACCTCAATGTCCTGCGCCAGTTCGGTGCCGTGGTGGAAAAGCGTCCAGGCGGCATCCACATCTCCGCGCCCAATGGGCTCAAGGGCGCCAAGATTGTCCTGCCCTACCCGTCCGTCGGCGCCACCGAGCAGGTCCTGCTGAGCGCCACGCGCGCCGAGGGCATCACCGAACTCTCCGGCGCGGCCACCGAGCCGGAAATCGTGGACCTCATCGCGGTGCTGCAGAAAATGGGCGCGATCATCAGCGTCCAGACTGACCGCACCATCCGGATTGAAGGCGTCCGGGACCTGGGCGGCTACAACCACCGGGCCCTCTCGGACCGCAACGAGTCAGCCTCCTGGGCATCCGCTGCCCTGGTCACCCGCGGCGACATCTTTGTCGAAGGCGCCACACAGCGCGACATGATGACCTTCCTTAACACCTACCGCAAGGTCGGCGGCGGAATGGACATCGGCGACGACGGCATCCGCTTCTACCACCGCGGCGGCAAGCTCAACCCGCTGGTGCTCGAAACGGACGTGCACCCCGGCTTCATGACGGACTGGCAGCAGCCCCTCATCGTCGCCCTGACCCAGGCCGAGGGCGTCTCGATCGTCCACGAGACCGTGTATGAGAACCGGTTCGGCTTCACCGATGCACTGATCCGCATGGGCGCCAACATCCAGGTCCACCGCGAATGCCTCGGCAGCGTGCCGTGCCGCTTTGGCCAGCGCAACTTCCTGCACTCGGCCGTAATCTCCGGACCGGCGCAGCTCAAGGGCACCGATATCGACGTCCCGGACCTGCGCGGCGGATTCAGCCATCTCATCGCCGCCCTGGCCGCCACCGGCACCTCCCGCGTCACCGGAATCGACATCATCAACCGCGGCTACGAGCGCTTCACTGAGAAGCTCGCGGGCCTCGGCGCCGATTTCGACATCACGTCGGCCAAGTAGCGGGGACCGAAGTGAAGGAATCGGCCAAGAGCCACGCCACGTTTGTGACGGTCGCCGGGATCATCCGGCCAGTGATGAACCTGCTGATGAACAAGAAGTGGGAAGGCCTCGAAAAGCTGCCCGCCGGGGGCTTCATCGCCGCGCCCAACCACTGCACGGAGATCGACCCGCTGGTGGTGGGGCACATGCTCTATAACCAGAAACGGATGCCGCACTTCCTCGCCAAAGCCGGCCTCTTCAACGTGCCAGTGCTGGGCGCTGTCCTGCGGAACACCAAGCAGATCCCGGTGGAACGCTCGACGGCGGGAGCGAACCGTTCGCTGCAGCTGGCCAAGGAGATCGTGAACGAGGGCGGGGCGATCATCATCTACCCCGAGGGAACCCTCACCAGGGACCCGGCACTCTGGCCGATGAAGGGGCACACGGGTGCCGCGCGCATGGCGCTGGAGAGCGGTATTCCCGTGGTTCCCATCGCCCATTGGGGTGCCCAAGAGGTCTTCCCGCGGTATGCGAAGCGTTTCTACATCTTCCCCCGCAAGACCTCCCGCCTGGTGGTCGGGAATCCAGTGGACCTGAGCGCCTTTGCGGGCCGCCCGCTGGACAAAGCAACGCTCACGGCCGCCACGAATGTCATCATGGACGCCATTACCGGCCTCCTGGCGGAACTGCGCGGCGAACAGCCGCCCGCGCAGCGCTGGGACCCGGCGGCCCACAATCAGCCCACGCACGGCCGCATTGACCCGGACGTCACAGCGTGACGGCGGATTTTACGACGGCGACCGGCCGCGGATCCGAATCCGCCACCACCGTTGCCGTCCTAGGGGCTGGCTCCTGGGGTACCACCTTCGCCAAGGTCGTGGCCGACGCCGCCACGGCCTCCGGCGTCGAACGAACCATCCGCCTCTGGGGCCGGCGCCCGGAAGTCGTCGACCAGATCAATACCGAGCACCGCAATGAGCAGTACCTTAAGGGCATCACGCTGCCGTCCAGCATTACTGCATCCACCGACGTCGCCGAGGTCCTGGCCGGCGCCGAAGTCGTCATCCTGGCCGTTCCGGCGCAGACCCTGCGGCCGCAACTGAAGGCGTGGAAGGACATGCTGGCGCCCGGCGCCGTCGTGGTGTCCCTCATGAAGGGCCTCGAACTCCACACGGATGCGCGCATGAGCGAGGTCATTTGCGCGGAGCTTGACCTTCCGGCCAACCGTGTCGCCGTAGTCTCAGGCCCCAATCTGGCCATGGAGATCGCCCGGGAAGAGCCAACTGCGTCCGTGGTGGCCTGCACGGATCCGGTCACGGCCGGCTGGATTGCCCGCAGCTGCACCGCGCCCTACTTCCGCCCGTACACCACGAACGATGTTGTCGGCGTCGAAATCGGCGGGATCGTCAAGAACGTCATCGCCCTGGCCGTAGGAATCTGCGAGGGCAAGCAGATGGGGGACAACACCAAGGCCTCGGTCATCACCCGGGGCCTCGCGGAAACATCCCGGTTGACACTCGCCCTGGGCGGCGAAGCCCGGACCATGGCGGGACTCGCCGGCCTGGGTGATCTGGTGGCCACATGTTCCTCCCCGCTGTCCCGAAACCACACGGCAGGCAGGCTGCTCGGCAAGGGGCTGACCCTCGAGCAGGTCACTGCCGAAATGAAGCAAACGGCCGAAGGCATCAAGTCCAGCCAGGCGGTCCACGAACTTGCCGGAAAGCTCGGCGTCGACATGCCCATCACGGCAGCCGTCGTCGCTGTGCTGGGCGGTAAATTGTCCGTAGACGAACTGGGTCCGCTGCTGCTGTCCCGGGACCTGAAACCCGAAGGCGATTACTGAGAGTGTCAGAGAACAACATGACCACAGAAGGCCGTACGGGCCAGTCCAAACCCCGAGTGGCGGTGCTGTTCGGCGGCCGCTCCAGCGAGCATGCCGTGAGCTGCGTGACAGCAGCCGGTGTCATGGGCGCCATCGACAAGGACAAGTACGACGTCATCCCGATCGGGATCGCCAAGACCGGCCAGTGGGTTCTGGCCTCCGCCGAGACCAACGAGTGGTCACTCTCGGCGTCGTCGCTGCCCGAGGTGGCGCCGTCGGCTCAGACCGTGGCCCTGGCCGAGATCGGCGGCGAGCACCAGCTGATCGTCGCCTCCCCGAACACGGTCCCAGAGGAGCTCGGCGCCGTCGACGTCGTGTTCCCGCTGCTGCACGGGCCCTTCGGCGAAGACGGAACCATCCAGGGCCTCCTGGAACTGTCCGACACCCGCTACGTGGGTGCCGGCGTGCTGGCGTCCGCGGTCGGCATGGACAAGCACTTCATGAAGGTGGTCTTTGAAGCGGCCGGGCTCCACGTGGGACCCTACATCGCCGTCACCGACCGGCAGTGGCGCAACGATCCGGAGACCGTCCGCAAGCGCGTGGACCAGCTCGGCTTCCCCGTGTTCGTCAAGCCGGCCCGGGCAGGGTCCTCCATGGGCATCTCCAAGGTGGATTCCATCGAGGGCCTGGACGCCGCAATAGAGACCGCCCGCGAGCACGATCCCAAGCTGGTCATCGAGGCCGGCATCACGGGACGCGAAATTGAATGCGCCGTGTTGGAGGGCCGGGGGACCGATGCTCCCCGCACATCCATGCCCGGCGAGATTTCCGTCGCCGGCGGCGGGCACGAATTTTATGACTTCAACGCCAAATATGTGGACGACGCCGCCGCGCTCAGCTGCCCGGCCGACCTCCCCGAGGAAGCGATCACCCGGGTCCGGGAACTGGCGGCTGTCGCCTTCGACGCCGTCGGCGGTGAGGGACTGAGCCGGGTCGACTTCTTCTACACCCCTGATGGCGAACTGATTATCAACGAGATCAACACCATGCCCGGGTTTACGCCCAAGAGCATGTACCCGCAGATGTGGAAGGCCTCAGGGCTGGGCTATGCCGAGCTTATTGACGAGCTGATCCACCTCGCCCTGCACCGCAAGACCGGCCTGCGCTAGCTCTATTTGCTAGTCGGCAGGTTCTGCAGGTCCTCCTGGCCCACGCAGTTCCGGGTTGCTGGGATCTTCACCGCGGCGGAGGAGAGGTCTGCCAGCACGGTGGCCGAACTGATCTTGTCCGGATCCATCAGGATCTCCGTCGCCGGTTCCCGGCCGAACGTGGTCAGCGTCCACACGGGGCTGCCTTCCTTGATGACCCAGTCGACGCCGTTGACGCTGACGCAGCGGTCCGTTGTGGGTCCCGGAACGTTGACCCCGCAGCGAAGGATCACTGCGGACGGATCGCCCCAGGCCGCCGTGGCCTGGGCATTGGTCTTGCGCAGCTTGGCATCGCCGATTGCGTCCGGTAGGGCCAGCATCATAGGCGCGCAGGCCGCGTTCGCGGCATCCTTGGCGGGTGTTACGTCCACCACCGGGGAGCATGACGTCAAGGACAAGCCGGTTGCGGCGGCCGCCGCAACCAGGGCAATGCGGGCGGAAATACGGCGGCTGAACTGGAGCATTCATCCAGCTTAACCCGGTCCGCGTGGCGCTGCGGCCACAGTTTCCTGAGTGCGGGTAGCATCACAAATGAACAGCCTGACTCTTACCTTCGAGTAGACTGGGACCTCGTGCACCACTGGGGCTCTGCCGACAATGACGTTAGTGTTGGCCGCATAACGCACACCTGATTCAATCTCGCACTGTGGGGGAGGGACTGTCGATGACGTCGTGCAGCCGAAATAAATCCATACGCACCGGGCTGGGAGCTTTGCTCCTTGCCGCCTCAGTCGTGGCCACGGCGACAGCCGCTTACGCCGAGGAAACCGGGCCTACCGCCCCTGCAACGGTGGTGGTGACGCCCACTCCGGCGCCGACGCCCACCAAGACGGGCTCGACCAAGCCGCCGTCAACAGATACGCCGTCGCCTTCGCCGACCAAGCCCGCGGACGAGCCGTCGCCGGTACCGAGCGAGCCAGTGATCGTTCCTACGCCAGTGGTTCCGCCCGTGGTGCCGGCGGCTCCGCCCGTCGTGGCGCCTGCGCCCGTCATTGAAACGCCGCCTGTCGTTGCACCCGTCGCCCCGGCACCCGTCGTCCCGGCTCCTGTGCAGGAAGTCCCAGTGGAGACACCGACGCCCACCCCGACGCCGGCGCCGTCTACGGCTCCCGCCGTCATCGCCACCCCCACCAAACCTCCGGTGATGGTGAAACCTGAAGTCCAGGCTGCAGTAGCCGTCGCTACGGGCAGCCCCCTGGCCGTCCAGGCCATCACCGTGCTGGTCCTGCTGGGCATGGGCTTTGCCTACTTCCGGTTCATTGGATCGAAAAAGGCTACCGGCGTACCCCGGACCGGTAAGTCCTGACATCCATGCAGGATGAAGCCCTCGTGGAGTCGATTTCGCCTAAGTCCGTGAATGACAGCCTGCAGATCACGCTGATCACGCACTCCTACTGGCCCGAACAGAGTCCTCCACAGCGCCGCTGGACCGCCATGATCAAGGAGTTCTCCCACTCAGGTTGGGGCGTCGATGTCGTGACTCCGGTGGCGCACTACCCCTTCGGGCGGCGGGCACTCCCGCGCTGGATGGCTGGCAGGCCATTCCGGCAGCGCAACGGCCAGTTCACCGAAAAGATTCTTCACGTCCCCTACCTGCGCCACGGCAACTCCCGTGCCGCGCGGCTGCTTGACCAGTGCTTTTCGGCCTTTTTGTCGGTCCCCGCCGGAATGATGGTCCGCAAGCCCGACGTCGTTATTGTCACGGCCCCCGGCCTGCCCTCGCTTGCTGCCGGCTATGCCGTGGCAAAATTGCGCCGCGTCCCCCTGATCGTGGAAATGCGGGATGCCTGGCCGGACCTGGCCCGCGACGCCCGGCTCGTCCAAGGCAGTGTCAAGAGCGTTGTGGAGCACGTGGTGGACTTCGTCCAGCACCGGGCGGACCTTGTGGTTACAGTGACCGAAGGGTTCGCGGCGACGTTGCGCTCCCGCGGTGTCCGCAACGTGGCAACCGTCAGCAACGGCGTGAACCTTGACTCCATCCCGGTGGTTGGGCCCCCGGAACAGAAAAGGGACGTATTCGAGGCCTTGTATCTGGGGAACCACGGCGAGAGTCAGAAACTCGACGTCGCCATCCTCGCGAGTGCCCTGGTGGGGGAATCGATGCACCTGCACATGGTGGGCCACGGGACCCAGAGGCCGGCGCTGGAGAAGCTGGCACGTGAGCTGAAAGCTCCTGTCACGTTCCACCCGCCCCTGACCGGGGCCGCCATGCTGGAACGCTACTCGTCGGCGGACACCTGCATCGTCTCTTTGCGGGACGACTGGAAATCCTTCGAGACCACCGTGCCGTCCAAGACCTATGAGGTTCTGGCGATCGGCCGGCACATCACTGCCGTGGTGCGTGGCGAAGCCGCGAGAATCGTCTCGGACGCCGAGGCCGGCGACATCGTGGCAAGCAATCCCGAAGAGCTGGCCGCTTTGTGGCGCGAACTGGCTGCCGACCGCGGCCGCCTGGTCCGCAACGGCGACAGCCGCCAGTGGGTCAAAGCGCACGCCGAATACGAGCAGCTCGCCGGCCGCTATATGGAACTCATCACCGAACTGCTCGCGGAAACCCGCGAGAGCCGATGATGCAGCTGCTCAACAACGTCCGGCTGGCCCAGAGCGTGGTCCGCCAGCACCTGACTGATGATCCCGTCATCTTGTTCCTGCAGCTTTCGCGCAGGCTGCCCTCGGCCGTGCTTCCCCTCGCGAAGTGCCTCTGCCGCTGGGCCCCGAAAAACTCCACCTCGGCGGCCGTGATGTTCGCGGCACTCGCCGCCGGGGACGAGGCCGACGTCGAACGCCGGCTGCGCCTCGCTGCCGACGGACCCGTCGAGGGGGACCGGGCGCGCCGCCTGGCCGACGTCGCCCTCGCAGCGAACCTCCCGGCGGTGTCGGACGTCCTCCTTGCCAAGGCCGGCACGGCGCAGCATGTGAAGCAGGCCCGGGCGCGGCGTCTCTGGTACGACGGCGACGTCAGCGAAGCTGTTGCGGCACTCGACGGCTCTGGAGCTGCGGGACTGCGGCAACGCGCCCGTCTGGCGGCCGAGGCGGCGATCCTGACGAACGCATCGCCGTCGCTGGAGCGCCGCCCCTACGCACCGGTGCCCGGTCGGATCCTTCATCTGCTGACGAACTCGCTGCCCCACACAGCCAGCGGCTACGCCCAGCGCTCCCACTCCACCCTGCTGGCGCAACAGGAGGCCGGATGGGATGTGCTGGCGGTCACCAGGATGGGCTATCCCGTTCAGGTGGGGAAGCTCCTCGCGAAAACCATGGACACCGTGGACGGAATCCGTTACCAGCGGCTCCTGCCGGCCAAGATGGCACACACCATTGATGCCCGGCTGCAGCAGCAGGCGGAAGAACTGCTCGCCGTGGCCCTGGTGTTCAAGCCGAGCGTGCTGCACACCACCACGCATTACGTCAACGGTCTGGTGGTGCGGGCCGTGGCCGAGGCCCTCGGGATACCCTGGGTCTATGAGGTCCGCGGCCAACTGGCCGACACTTGGGCCTCCACCCGCGGGCCGGAGGCCCGCAACAGCGAGAAGTACCGGCTGTTTCAGAGCCGGGAAGCGGAGGTCATGCAGGATGCGGACCTCGTGCTGACCCTCGGGACGGCCATGAAGGCGAACATTGTTGCTGCCAGAATCCCCGAAAATAGGGTAATCATTGCCCCTAACGCTGTCGGCGGGAACTTCCTGTCCGAGCCCCTGGATAAGGCCAGCGCCCGGCGTGAGATCGGTCTCGCAGAAGACGGACAATTTATCGGCACAGTGAGCAGCTTGGTACCCTATGAAGGCATAGAGGACCTCCTCGCCGCGTTTTTGCTGCTGGCTGAGGACATGCCTCAGCTCCGTCTCCTGATTGTCGGAGACGGTTCGTCCATGCCTTCGCTGCAGATTCAGGCGCAGCGGAGCGGATATGCCGATCGCATTGTCTTTACGGGCCGCGTGCCCCGGAGTCAGACAGCCCTGTACCATCAAGCGCTGGATGTATTCGTTGTGCCGCGCAAGGACCTGGAGGTGACGCGTTCCGTGACACCGCTCAAGCCCGTGGAGGCCATGGCATCTGCCCGGCCGGTTGTTGCCAGCGACTTGCCTGCATTGGCGGAAATCGTCGAGGACCGCGTAACCGGCCGCCTTGCGACTGCCGGAGACCCTGCATCGTTCGCTGCAGCGGTCCGGGAACTGCTCTCGGATGCACCGCTGGCGGCAACGCTTGGCGCTGCCAGCCGGGGGCGAGTGCTGCGGGAGAGAACATGGGCCGCCAACGCGGTTGCCCTGGCAAGAGAGTTGGAAATGCTGGGAGTAACCATCAGATGAGCACCAAAGAACAGAGCCGGGCGGAAGAGACCAAGACGCCCACCGTCTCTGTGCCCGTAAACCTTGTCCGATTGAGCAAAGTGGGGCAGCGGCCCGACTTCCTGGACTATCTGGTCCAGCTATGGGACCGCCGGAGTTTCATCTTCTTCGACGCCCGCGCGCGGGTCCAGAGCGAGCACGACAAGACCCACCTGGGAACTGCCTGGCTGGTTCTGACGCCCTTACTGAGCGGACTCAGTTTCTACCTAATCTTTGGTTTGCTCTTAGGCACCAGCAAGGGCATTGACAATTTTGTCGGCTACCTGATCATTGGCGTCTTTACCTTCCAGATGACCACGCGGTCCGTCCTGGGCGGGGCTAAATCTCTGACCAGTAATACGTCCATGATCCGGGCCTTCCAGTTCCCCCGGGCGGCACTGCCCATTGCCCTCAACGTTCGGGAACTGATCTCCAACGTTCCCGTGACGATCGTCATGCTGCTCTTCATCATCTTCACGGCACCGGCCGAGGAGATCACGTGGCGGTGGCTCCTGATTGTCCCCGCGATCCTGCTTCAATTCTTATTTAATCTAGGGATCGGCATGTTGCTGGCACCGTTGATCCTGAAAATCCCGGACCTGAGCATGCTGATCTCTTTCGTTGTGCGCTTCTGGATGTATGCCTCGGCAGTCTTCTTTGCTGAGACCAGGTTCGACCAGTACCCCATCATGCGCACCATGATGGACGTCAACCCCGTGTTCCAGGTCATCAAGATCATTCGCGACTCGTTACTTTACGACACAACACCGACCTGGCGGGCGTGGGCCGTTTTGGGTCTCTGGGCGCTGGGATCGGTCGCCGCCGGACTGTTTGTCTTCTGGCGCGGAGAGGAAAGCTATGGACGTGTCTGACGTGACAATCGGCCACATCGCGGAGCCAACAGTGGTAGTAGACGACATTTCGGTCGTCTACCGGACCAAGAACCAGACTCCCGGGCGGACCAACGCCCGGACTTCGTTCCTCAAGAAACTTCGCACGCCGCGCCGTGGCGACAGCGTGGTACGCACCACGGCATTGAGCAAGATTTCCTTCGTGGCCAATCAGAGCGATTCAATTGGCGTCATTGGCCGCAACGGCTCAGGCAAGAGCACCCTCATGAAGGTTCTGGCCGGGCTGATCATCCCGGACTCCGGCACTGTCTATGCCGCGAGCAACCCCATCCTCCTGGGCGTCAACGCGGCCCTGATCAGCTCCATTTCGGGTGCCCAGAACATCCGGCTCGGCTGCCTTGCCATGGGCATGAGCCACGCAGAAATCGATGCCAAGTTCGATGACATTGTGGAGATGTCCGGGTTGGAGCACGAGGTCTACCACCCGATGAATTCCTATTCATCTGGCATGGGCGCGCGCCTCCGCTTCGCCATCGCCGCGGCAGTTGATCCCGAGATCCTGCTGATCGACGAAGCCCTCAACACCGGCGATGCCCAGTTCAAGGAGCGCTCCAAGAAGCGGATGGAGCACGTGACCAGCCAGGCCGGAACCGTGTTCGTGGTCAGCCACAGCCTTTCCACCATTACGTCCATGTGCAACCGCGCCCTTTGGATCGATAAGGGCGATTTCATCATGGACGGAACGCCCGACGAAGTTGCCAAGGAATACCGGAACTTCATCTGGCGCATCAACGAGGGCAACGCAGACTACGGCCGCAAGATCCGGGCTGAGCTGATGGCAAGCCTCCCCGAAATGCGCACCACCCTGCTTCCCAACGGCTGGAAGCGGTCCAGGTAGAGAATGAGTTTTCGAGACAAGACGGCCTACTGGCGCCGTGCGCTGTGGCACGCCCGCCAAGGCGGCATGGGACAGGTCAAGAGCTACCTGCACCGCAGCATGGCCGAGCGTGACGAGGCCAGCCTGGCCGGTGTCCGCGGCGCGGAAGGCGCCTGGCGCGGAATCGGACGCGGCCGCCACCTGATCTTCAGGGAAGCTGCTGTTGGAGTTGCGCAGCCGCGGAATCCGCAGCTGCGCGTGGGCATCATCATGGATGACTTTTCCGCGGCGGCGTTCGCCGCCGAGTGGACCGTCGTGGCGCTCAGGCCCGACGGCTGGGCGCGGCAGCTGCGCGACGAGGCGCTGGACTTCGTCGTCGTCGAATCCGCGTGGGCAGGCAACGCAGGGCTCTGGCGGGGCAAGATCACCGGCCCCGCCGGCCCTTCGGCGGTCTTCCGCGAGCTCGTTGACGGATGTCGGGTCTCCGGAGTCCCGGCGGTGTTCTGGAACAAGGAAGACCCGCCGCACTACGAGGACTTCCTGCCCGCCGCGAAACTGTTCGATCACGTCTTCACGACCGATGCCAACATGCTGCCCAGCTATCGGGAGGACCTGGGCCACAGCCGGATTTCCGTGCTGCCCTTCGCCGCGCAGCCCCGCATCCACAACCCGGCCCGGCCCCGGCACGGCTGGCACGCCCGCGAGATCGCCTTCGCCGGAATGTATTTTGCGCACAAATACGAGGACCGCCGGCGCCAGATGGAGTACCTGCTGGGTGCAGCCGTTGACGCGACCGCGGGCAAACGCCCCGGTTTTGAGATCTTTTCGCGGCAGCTGGGCAGGCAGCCGCAGTATCAGTTCCCCGGAATCCTCAAGAAGCACGTTGTGGGGTCTCTGTCCTACAAACAGATGCTGACCGCCTACAAGGCGTACAAGGTGTTCCTCAACGTCAACTCCGTCACGGACTCGCCGTCGATGTGCGCCCGGCGGATTTTCGAGATCACCGCGGCTGGCTCCTGCGTTGTCTCGACCCCCAGCGCGGCCATCACGGAGTTCTTCCCGGAGCGGGAAATCCCCACGGCGGACAATCGCGAAGACGCCGCGCACCTGCTGAGGGCACTGACCGCAAACCCGGACTATGCCCAGCGCCTCGTCCACAAGGCCCAGCGCAGAATCTGGGCGGAGCATACATTCAGCCACCGGGCACAGTCCATCGCCGCTGCGGCACGGCCCTCGCTGGCCGCCCCGGCACCCCGCGCCCAGATCTCTGTCCTCGTTTCAAGTTTCCGCCCGCAGCAACTCGAGCATGTCATTGCCGGGGTGGCCGCCCAGCAGGGCGTCGATGTCCAGCTCGTGTACCTGGCCCACGGTTTTGAAATAGACGAAGCCGCGTTCCGCCGCAAGTCCCAGCTGGCCGGCATCGCGGACACCGTGGTCCTGCATGAGCCGCAGCAAACGGTGCTCGGTGAGTGCCTCAACGCCGTCGTGGCGCGTGCCGACGGCCGGTTCGCCACCAAATGGGACGACGACGACATCTACAGCCCCCTGTACCTGGGCGACCAGGTCCACGCCATGATGTATTCCGAGGCCGAGGTGGTGGGAAAGCGGGCGCATTACATGCATCTGGCCGGAGCTGGTGCTACGATCCTGCGCAACCCGCAATTGGAACACCGTTACGTGGAAGCAGTCTCCGGACCTACAATTTTCGCCGCCACTGACACGTTCAGGCGCTTTCCGTTCCAGCAGCTGCAACGTGGAGAGGACTCGCGCTTCCTGACCGACATTGTCGAGTCGGGAGCCCGGATCTACTCGGCGGACCGTTTTAACTACTGCCAGATGCGCGGCGCCAACGTGTCGTCGCACACCTGGCCCATCACCAATGAAGAGCTTTTGGCTACTTCAAAGATTCAGTTCTTCGGTTCACCCGAAGACCATATTTTAGTTTAGGGAAACATGGACGAGACGATTTTTGATGTTGCCGTCATCGGACTTGGCTACATCGGCCTGCCCACCGCGGCCAGCTTTGCCGCCAAAGGCAAGCGCGTAGCCGGCGTCGATGTGAAGCAGTCGACCGTCGACGCCGTCAACCGGGGAGAGGTTCCCTTTGTGGAACCCGATATGGGTGTGGTGGTCTCAGGTGCGGTCAGCCTGGGCAACCTCGTCGCCATGTCCACCGTGCCTGTGGCCGACGCGTTCATCATTGCCGTGCCCACCCCGCTGGCGGAGGGCAACGGCGCCGACCTCTCCTACCTCCGCAGCGCCCTTGAGGCCCTCGCGCCCAAGCTCCGCGGCGGCGAACTCGTGGTCCTGGAATCGACGTCGCCTCCAGGCACCACCGAACGCCTCGGCACCTACCTCATGGAACTGCGGCCGGACCTGTCCCTCGAAGCGGGCCCCGGACTAAACCATGTCCACATTGTGCACTCGCCGGAGCGCGTTCTGCCGGGCCGGATCATGGTCGAAATGGTCACCAACGACCGCGTGATAGGAGGCCTCACCGAAGAGGGCGCCCAGCTGGCCAAGCGGCTGTACGAGGTGATCTGCCAGGGTGAAATCCTGCTCACGGATGCCACCACCGCTGAAATGACCAAGCTGGTGGAAAACACCTTCCGCGACGTCAACATCGCCTTCGCCAACGAGCTCTCACTGATTTGCGACAACTTGGGCATCGACGTCTGGAAGCTGATCGAGCTGGCGAACCATCACCCGCGCGTGAACGTTCTTCGCCCCGGCCCCGGCGTGGGCGGACACTGCATCGCGGTTGATCCCTGGTTCATCGTCGACGCCGTCCCGGAGCACTCCGCCCTGATCCGGACGGCCCGCGAAGTCAACGACTCCAAGCCGTACCACGTGGTCCGGCAGGCAGTGCAGACACTGGCCGACCAGCCGGGCGCCACCGTGGCTGTCCTCGGCCTGGCCTTCAAGGCCAACATCGACGATGTCCGCGAGTCGCCGTCGGTGACGATCGTCCAGGAACTCGTCCGGCAGCTGCCTGACAGCGCCATCCTGGTGGTTGACCCGAACGTCGAGGAACTCCCGACGGCGCTGGCAGCATCCGGCCTCACCAGGCTCCACGGCATGGAGGAAGCCGTCGCCGCGGCGGACCTCGTGATGCTCCTGGTGGACCACGATGAATTCCTGACCCTGGACCCCCTGTCCCTCGAAGGAAAACTCGTCATCGATACCAAGGGCATTTGGAACCAGCAGGAGCCCGCGGACGCCAGCCGGCCGCACACGCCCGTAGGGGCCAGCGTCGGTGGATAGGGGAAGCCACGCCGTGTCAGCGTCCATTGAGGAAGAGCTGCGCCATGCCGGCTTTGCACTCAAGGCCCTGCACACGCCGCGGCGCGAGACCCCGCTTGTCCGGATCCTGATCCGGACCGCGAAGGCTACGGATCTGGAAGTTGCTGGAACCGTCGCCTCGCTTTTCGGCTCTGCTTGCCAGGACTTCGCCGTCGACATTCTGGTCGAGGACGGCAGCCGGCCCAAGCTGGAAGACTGGCTCTCCACCGACCGCCGCTTTTCGTTTCTCCGGGCTGACGGACAACAGCTTGCCGAGTCCGCCTACACGCTGGTGCTCAGCGCCGGAACGGCCCTGGGCCTGCACTCACTGGAAGCCATGATCGACACCCTGCGCCAGACCCAGGCTATGGTCCTCAGGGCCCTGGTGGACGGGCAGCCGGGCGCAATCGAACTGTGGCAGACGGCGACCCTTCGGGAGCTGTCGGAAGCCGGCGACCCGGAGAAGTCCGCGCGCAGCGCCGGTGGCGAACGCTGGGTTTCCGGCAGCGCCCTGGGCCTGCACGATTTCCGGCGGCCCAAGCCCAAACTGCACCTGCGCAAGGGCGCCGCGGCAACCCTTGACCTGAATATCGTGGTCCGGGACCTGGCCGACAGCGCCACGCGCCTGGACTATGAGCAGAAGATCCGCCTGCTGGAGGCCCGTCTGAGGAAGTCCGAAATCGAGCGCCGCCGCCTGGAGCAGGGGCTTGCCCCGAACCGCGGCGTCTCGCGTGCCCGCGCTATTGCCCGCAAGGGCCCGGCCTATATCCTTGGCCGGCTCAAGGCCCGCACAGGCCGGGCGGGGAGCTAGCAGCATGCAGATCAAGAGCGTCGCGGTCGGCTCCGCAGACCACTCCATGGCGCAGCTGGCGTTGGACCTCGGGCTGGACTACGCCCGCACGGACTGGGAGCACCGCGATCCCCGGAGCGGGGCCGACTGGGATCATGCCCTTCCTGCTGATCAATTGTGGTGGGACAACTACGTTGTGCAGACGCAATCGCTCTCTGAGGCTCGGATGCTGCTTCCCTTGTTCCGCAGCGAGGGACGGGCGCAACGCTTCGTACTGGTCATCCGCGGGCTCTTCCCGGCCGCCGACCTGCCGGTCTGGACTCCGCGCAGCCTCCAGGTCAAGGCCGGCACATCCGCCATGACCGTGCCGGGGCTCGGTTTCGCAGTGGTGGTCGAAGGCGGCAAATGGGTGAATGTGCATGCTGCGGCCCTCGCCGCCTTGGGCTGCTGTTCGCCTGCCGCGCCGCGGCCGGTGCTGGGCGGACTGCGGGTCGGCATCACCGATCCCGCCGCCACCGCCTGGCTCGCCGGCGACGCACTCGGCAGCTTCATGACCGAAGAGCTCCTGCAGCCCGAGCCGGATGACATCTATTCCGTCGACGTGCTGATCGGACCCGGCGAGCTCACCCAGCAGCTCAGCGAGCAAGCCTCGGACCAGCCCTTACGTGTCACACCGCCGGTCTGGACTCCGCCGGGGACGGTACTGCCCCCTGTTGACACCGCCGTCGTGTCTCCCCTGGGATTCCTGCCGTACCCGGATAAGGCGACGCGGGCACTCCGGCCGATCGAGCTCGGCCGCCGGGGAGAGCTGAGCGAAGCCGATCTCGCGGCCCTCCGGGAGCACAACTACGTTGAGGTTGATGGAGACCTCTTTGGCGGCCTGGACTGGCAGCTGGCGCGGCGCCTGAGCCAGCTGGCCGTCGCGGGCGTGCCCCTCTTGACGACGGCGTTGCCTGCCCCCGTCCGGTCCCTGCTCGGCGAGCAGCTGGTGGACCGCATTCAGGCCTTCGACGCCGGCGACCCCCGGGTGCTGCGGGAATCGAAGTCGATCGAGCTTCGACGGACGGCCTTGGACCTCTACAGCCCGCGGGCCGTCTGGAACACTCTGCTGGGCCAGCTCGGCAAGCCGCTGCTTCCCGTGCCCTCCGTGAGCGTGGTGCTGGCCACCCGCCGGCCCGAGAAGCTGGTATCCGCCCTGGACCAGCTGGCACGCCAGAGCTGGGAGGCACTGGAAGTGGTGGTGGTGCTGCACGGGTTCGACACCGACCTGCCCGAGGTCCGGCGCGCCGTCGAGGCGTTTTCCGGCGAGCTGCAGGTGCGCACCGTTCCGGCCGACATGATTTTTGGCGACGTGCTGAACGCCGGCGTGCGCGCCGCCAGCGGCGATCTCGTCTGCAAGATGGACGACGATGACTGGTACGGCCCGCACCACCTGCGCGACCTCGTCCACRCCAAGGAATTCAGCGGCGCCACCCTGGTGGGCGCGCAGGTTGAGTTCGTTTACCTGGAGAGCCTGGACATCACCACGCGCAGGCCCCCACTCGGGGAGCAATATTCGGACCACGTCGCGGGCGGCACTATAATGCTCGGCAGGGATGAGCTGCGTCAGCTGGGAGGATGGCGGCCCGTCCATCGCGCCGTTGACCGCTGCCTCCTACAAGCAGTCCAGGCCTCCGGGGGACTCATCTACCGCTCCCACGGGCAGAATTACATGATGCACCGCCACTCCGGGGCGGATTCGCACGGCGGCCATACCTGGAATCCGGAAGACAGCATCTTCTTACAGAGTGTGGCCGAACAGTGGGACGGATTCCAGCCGCCGCCGCAGATCGACGCTGTTCCGAGCTCACCTTCCGGAGCGCGGCTGGGTTCCATGCGCAGCCACTTCGCCCGGGTGCCAGTTCCAGTCCCGGCTCAATCCGCACTTACTACTCACTCGCATACTTAGAAGGCTCAGGGAATGAAATTTCAACAAGCTCTCCGCAGAATTGCGCGGCTGTCCCCGAAGAAAAAGGTGGCCGCCGCCGCGTTCGCCGTCCTCCTTGCCTTGGTAGTGGTGGCTGCATACGCACGCAACCCGTGGCTCCTAGGCCTGCTGGTGCTGGTCTTCGCGGCCGCGCTGGCCGTCGGCGCGCTCTACGTGGACCGTCTGCTGAAGGCGTCCCGGCGGGCGGCGAAGCGGGCATCTGCCGCACTGGCAAAGCCCGCTCCGGTTCAGCAGGACACACGCCCCGGTGCCCTTGTCGAGTGGGGTGCACGCTCCCGCATCCCGGAGGCGCGGCTTGCCCAGCGCCTCACCAAGCTGCGTTCCGTTGACGGCCGCGATATCTTGGTCGCCACGGCAACCACCGGCCAATGGGGCTGGCGGGACATGGCCGTAGCCCTGGAAATGTACCGGATCGGGGGGAAGACCCGTCGCAGCGTAAAGCCCGTCCTGGACAAGACACCGCGCTCCGTGCTGCTGCACTTGGGCGACCTCTGCTTCCGGCAGAACATCCTCCAGGACGACATCCTCAACGCAGCCACGCTGTACAAGTACGTCTTTCAGCGACTCGGAGCCAAGCCGTTCCGGGAAAAGCGGCGCGGGGAGTTCTTCCTTGACGCCTTAGCCCGGACCGGGCAGGGGGAGGAAGTAATTCGGCTTCAGGGCCTCTACAAGGCCGACGAAATGAACTCCAACGACCTCCACCTCTACCGGGCCAACGCAGCCAACCCGTTCAAGGACAATTCAGTCGATGTCGACGAGTGGCTCGCCGAAATCAACGACATCTACCAGCTGGCGGGGCTGTCCCGGCTTTCGCTGGCCGAAGGTACCGCCCCGGCCTTCCTCCGCCTGCAGGCGGAAGCGCCGGCACCGGTCACGGACGGACCTCTCGTCAGCATTGTCATGCCCGTCTACAAGCCGGACGAGTACACGGATCTCGCGATTCAGTCGGCCGTCGACCAGAGCTACCGCAACATCGAAATCATCATCGTTGACGACGGTTCCGGCGGGGATGCGGCCGAACGGCTCAACAAATGGCCGGCAGTGGACGGGCGCATCAAGGTGGTGCTCAACGAGCCCAACGCAGGTGCCTACACGTCGCGCAATATTGGCTACTCCATGGCCCAGGGCGAGTTCATGACGATTTTCGACGGCGACGACTGGCAGCACCCGCAGAAGATCGCCCTCTTGGTCCGGGGGTCACAGGAGCAGACCGACGGAAGACTCGTGTCCGCTCCCTGGACGCGCGCGGACGAAGACCTTTTCTTCCACTACCGCGGATGGCGCGGAGCCTTCATCACGCCGGCCCACGTATCCACAATGTTCCACACTCCCACCATCCGGGAGCACTTGGGTCACTGGGATTCCGTCCGCAAAGCCGCCGACACGGAGTTCATTCTCCGCTACCAGGCCCTCGTCAATAGCGAGGAGCCCTTCGAGGTAAGCGAGGCGCCCTTGACGCTGTCCCTCGTCGGCGCCTCGAACCTTTCCATGGAAGATTTCCGCCTCGGCTACAGGTCGCCGGACCGCGTGTCCTACCGTGACTCTTACGAGCACTGGCACAAGAGGATCAAGGCGGGCGAACACTCCGGCTACCTGGACTTCCCGCTTGCCGAGCGGGTGTTCCCGGCACCGTCCCGGTTCCTGCCGGCGGGTGCGAAGCAGCAGGACCTGGAACTTGATATCCTGCTTGTCGGCGATTTCGGCGCTGATTCCCTCGTGGGCGTGCTGATGCTGGAACATCTGGCGTCTGCGGTCGGAAAGGGGCAGCGGGTTGGACTCATGCACTACCCGAGCATTCTTCACACGGCCGCCATCGACCGGTCATTCTCTGACGAGGTCATGGAGGCTTTCCATGACGGGCGTCTTGTCCGGGTGGAGGTTACGGACCGTGTGCAGTCTGCCGCGGTCAACGTCTACGATCCCACCGCGT
Organism: Arthrobacter sp. P4_F10; assembly: GCF_056401435.1. Classification (NCBI taxonomy): domain Bacteria; kingdom Bacillati; phylum Actinomycetota; class Actinomycetes; order Micrococcales; family Micrococcaceae; genus Arthrobacter; species Arthrobacter sp. P4_F10. The sequence continues at coordinate 75,059 of NZ_JBFUJJ010000002.1, read as the reverse complement.
TCCAGTACAGCCGCGAGTTGCGCAGCGGGCATGCGGCGGAACGAGTGTCTGTGTGGACAGACGAGCCGCCCTATAACTGGGAAACGGATGAACACAAGTACGAGGTCGGGACTGTGGAACGCAACCTGTTGGCCGTGTTTGGCGGCCCCATACGGTGGATTCCGCTCAATGAACGGACACTGCGGATCATCACGCAGTCCGGGCACGGACAAAAGTCCATCGGCGACCACGTGGCGCAGCCGGACACGCTGACAATTCCCGACACCCCGGCGGAGGAAGCTCCGCTGGCACTGACAGGCTCCAATGTGGGCGCTTTTGAAGCAGGAGAGGCTCCGTGAATTTGCAAAACACCACCCAGGAAACGGCTTGGGATGAGCGGAACAATGTAGAGATCCGCCGCATCGCCTCGGCCAGCGAGATTGACCACAATGCGGCGGAGCCGTATGAATTCGTGGTCCCGGCTGCTTCCGGCGGTCCGCTCGATATCGTGGCACTGTACGCGCCCAGAGTGTCGAAGACTCTGATCGTCACTTTCCACGGCTCACTGCAGCGGTCCAAGTACCAGCTCCCGCGCTTTGAATGGCGGAAGTCGCTGGCATCCATTGACGCCGCCCAGCTCTTTATCGCAGATTCCAGCCTGAACCTCAGCAGCAGCATTCCGCTGGCGTGGTACGTCGGCAATGAAGCACAGGACCTAACCTCGGACGTGGCAGAGCTGATCAAAGAGATTGCAGCGGTCGCAGGATACGAGCGAATCCTGCTGACCGGCTCCAGCGGCGGCGGCTTCGCATCATTGGCCATCTCCCGGCAGATCAGCGGTTCCCTGGCTGTTTGCTTCTCGCCGCAAACCCGAGTGGGGGACTACGAGCGGCAGGCCGTTCGGACCTTCTCCAGGGTCTGCTTTCCCGAGTTCGAGAGCTACGACAGCATGGAAGAGAACAACCGCATGCGGCTGGACCTTCGGCACCTCTACTCAAACACGCGGGACCGGAACTTCGTCTGGTATGTGCAGAACACCCTTGATGCCTCGCACTTCGAGAAGCACTACACCCCCTTCGCCGAAGCGCGCGGCGTGGATCCCGTCCTGGGCGGACTGGACGAATCCGGCCGCATTAACTTCGTGCCGCAGGAGCTTCAGGAAGGGCACGAACCGCCGTCCCGCGGACGCTTCCGCAGTAACGTCCAGGATGCGCACAAGGCGTTCTTCGGTGAGGAGCTCGGGGTCCTCGCCGACGACGGGAAATGAGATTCGCGTAGAAGCCCCGCAATAACCGTGGTCAGCGTCGATGAGGCCGGCTGACGACGGCTCGCTGTCCGGATCACGGGCGGCGAGTTGGAGCCAGATTGATGATGCTGCCGCCGGACGGCACGCCAGCTAAGTTTGCAACAGACTAAGGAAACGTGACTAATGAACGCCTCGAGCCAAGTCCTTGACCCCATTTCAGCCCGCAGCCTGCGGCTGATCAAAACGGAAGTGTTCGACGCCGAGTACTACGCCGCAGAGTGCGGGAGGGACTTCGTCTCGAAGACGGCGGCTGCACGTCACTTCGTTCAATATGGCATGAAGGCTGGACTTAGCTTCCATCCATTGTTTGATCTTGGGATGTTTCCGGCGCCCGTTCGGGACCGTTACAAGACCGGCGATGTCGAGTCCCTGCTGGCCTACCTGCGGAGCCCGGAGTCGCGCGAGCACCCGTGGTCTTGGCTTTTTGACCCCGCTGGACTCGACGAATCTGGCACAGCGGGTTCCGTGCTGCTGTCACGGTACCGTCCCGGTAAGGCACGAGCCCTGCCCGTTCCAGACAAGCTGCCCGGCTCAGCCCCGGCTTGGCCGGCAGTAAGGGCGATCGTTATTGCCCACGCCCTGACGGCCAAGACTTACGAGGTTGGCAAGAAACCGCTGCGCCTCCCTACGTGGTCCGAAGTGACGGAGAAGGAATGGCTTCAGAGCGTCAAACATGTACCTTTGGCGTCAAATGGGTCGGCACCGGTAGTGAGCATCGTCATGCCTGCTTGGAACCGGGAAACTGCGATTCTGGATGCCATCGAGTCGGTACGCCAGCAGAGCCTCAAGGCGTGGGAACTCATCGTAGTCGACGACGGCAGTACCGATGGGACGCGGGACGTCGTGCGCGCGTACGCACTTCTGGACAGCCGAATCCGCTTGATTGAGGCGGATCACCTGGGAGTCTGCGCAGCCCGAAACCGGGGTATCGAGGAGGCCCGGGGAGATTTCTTGGCCTTCCTGGATTCCGACAACACCTGGCGACCGGATTTTCTTAGGAACATGCATGCCGGGCTCATTGCCAGCGGCGGCCAGGCGGGCTACTCTGCCGTACGCATGCTGAACGGCCGGCTGGAATTCACCGGCCAACCCATCACGGCTGATCAACTCTTGGTGCGCAACTACGTGGATCTCAATGTTCTCGTGGTGCGGACGTCCTTTATCCGGGAGTTGGGCGGTTTCGACAACTCTCTGCGCCGCTGGGTTGACTATGACCTCGTCCTTCGGATTACCGAGACGACCAGCATCGAGTACTTCCCCTTTATCGGTTGCGATTACGTAGACGACGACAACGATGACAGAATCACCCGCAAGGAGTCCGGGAACTGGGAATACGCGGTACTGGGCAAGAACGTTCAAGGGCGGTTTGTTCCTGATTCTGTTCCGGAACGGGTGAGGGTTCCTTCCCTGTCGGTAATAATGCGCATCACGGAGAACATCGACCAGGCGATCCGGAATGTTCGCCGGATCCAGGAAACTGTCGACGCCGACTTGGTCGAACTGGTTGTGCTCGACGAGGTCCAGGGCTTCCGCACTTCGCTGCGCCTGCGGGCCGCTCTCGCTGGCCTGTCCGGCTTAAAATACATCAAGCTGCCGCGACGCTACACGGAAGCGATCGCCTACAACATTGGTTCCGTCCACGCTGACGGAGCGAACCTACTGTTCGCCAAGGAAAATGTCGAATTTCGCGCCGGTGCCCTAGACAAGCTCCTGGAACAGCTTGACCATCCATCCGTCGTTGCGGCACAGCCCCTGTTGACCGATCCCGCTGGAGTCGTCATCTCCGYTGGCGCTGTTGCGCACCGCAACAGCCTCGCCGTCCCCTTGTTCCGGGGCTTGAACATTGCCGATGCCCGGCGCCACGGCGGCAGGGTGGTTGACGAGTTGGCACCAGCCGCCTTTGTGGTGCGAAGGGAGGCGTTCGAACGGCTAGGACGATTCAATACGATCTTTGCCGGCGAAGCGGCAGTGACCGATTTTCTGCGGAGGCTCGGCAACTCCGGGGCAGGGGAGTTCGTCGTGGAGGGCGCAGCGGTCGCAGTAGACCATTCGGCGGATGCTTATGCGGAGCACCCTTCCTTGTCCGCCGCGGATGCGGATTGGCTGAGTGCATCCAAGGAGCCTGCGCGGCCGGTTGAAGCCCACTACCGTGACATTGGCCTGGACGTCGTTGCGTTCACTGCGCCACGAAACCCGAGGCTCCAGCCTGCGGCGCCGGTAGTCGTCAGGCAGACCTCCGGGTCGGATCCGGCGGAGCGTCTGCGATGGGCGATCAAGATCGGCGCTGAGTTCAGTGTCGGCGGAGACCGCTGGGGCGACGTTCCGTATGCGGCGKACCTTGCAGAGGCACTCACTGCCCGCGGCCAGGAGGTTGTGGTCGACAGGGCCGCAGCCCTCGCGCGGCCCTCCAATCACCTGGACGATGTTGTGGTGGTCATTCGCGGCCTGCACCGCTGCGATCCTCAGCCAGGAAAGACAAATATCCTGTGGGCGATCAGCCGGCCGGACTTGATTGCCAAAGAAGAACTCCTTGAGTTCGACCTCATTTTCGGGGCGTCCGGAATCTGGTGCGAGTATGTCCGCAGCGAGTGGGGGATCGAAGCCCATTACCTGCCTCAGGCCACGAATCCGAAGCGATTCCACCCGACGGCGGCGACTGAGGGAAGCCCCCAGTTCGACCTGACTTTCGTGGGGGGCCCGCGAAAACCAATTGGGCGCAAGATCGTCGCCGATTGTGTTGGCCTTGGCCAAAATGTCAGTGTGTGGGGCCCCCGGTGGGAGCAGTTCATCCCGGCAGAATTGGTGGTGGCCGATTTCATCGACAACGATGACCTTGCTGCTGTCTACAACTCGTCCACAATTGTCCTCAACGATCATTTTGAAGACATGGCAAGGTGGGGCTTCGCCAACAACCGCCTCTACGATGCCGTGGCCTCCGGTGCGAGGGTGATCAGTGACGACGTGGACGGTATCGACGAGATCTTCAAGGGCGCCGTCCGGACATATGCTTCGCTCGAGCAGCTTGCCGAAATTCTGGCTGATCCGAGCGGCTTCCCCGATGATTCGGAGATGGCTGCTATCAGCCAGATGATCCGCGACGAACACAACTTTGACAAGCGTGCCGAGACCCTGCTGGAGGCAGCCCGGGCGCACCGGAAATCAGTGTCGGATGGTGCCGACAACGACAGCACGCCTGCCCTGTAGATACGACTGTTCGCCAAGGCAACGGGAACCAACTGAGAGACCCGCACATGAATAACAGCACATCGCCGCTTACCCACGTCTTTATTTCCCAAGCTCACTTGGTAAGTTACGGCGGTTCGGAAATGGTCACTTTGGAGCTCGCGGAGCATTTTGCTGCTGCGGGCTCCAAGGTAACCATCGGAACATGGAGCGCTGGCAGGCCGGTACTGTCGCATTTGACCGACCGCGCCAATATTTCCTACTTCGACATCGACGACGACCAGCTTTCAAAGGTGCTAGAGAGCGATCCGCCGCAACTGGCATGGATCCATCACCAGATCGTCCCTCAGTGGCTCCTCCAGAATCCGGGCGTGACGGCGTTTGTGTTCAATCACATGTCGTCTGCCCACCCTCTGGAATCGTCGTGGTCAGCAGTCGTGGAGGCCAAGCTTGCGGGCTTGCACGTCTACAACTCTGCAGAGACCTTGGAGGCGCATCTCGCAGACGGGGCGGCAGAGGCGTTTGACCCGGCCCGGATGAAGGTATTTGCCAACCCCGCCCCTGATGCCTTCGGATCGGCGGGCAAGCCGAGCCGGGGCAGGAAGCAGTTGATCGGCGTCGTTTCTAACCATGTCCCTGGCGAGCTGGGTAAGGTGCTGGAAGACCCGCCGGCCGGAGTGGATTTTTTGCCCATTGGCAGTGGCGATGTGGCCAACTCGGTCGCCGCCCGCGTCACGCCCGAGACGCTTGCTGCGCTGGACGGGGTGGTGACAATTGGCAAGACGGTACAGTACGCGATGCTGGCCGGTGTGCCGGTATATTGCTACGACAAATTCGGTGGCCCTGGCTGGCTGGATGCTGAAAACTTTGCCGTGGCGGAATTCCATAACTTTTCGGGCAGGGGCTTCGCAGTCAAGAGTCCGGAAGATATCGCAACCGAACTGGCCAGCGGCATTGAAGCAGCGACCGACTTTGCGGTCGAGTTGAAGTCCGGGGACCTGTCGAGATTCACGCTGTCGACTGCTCTTCAGGAAGTGTTGTTGACATTGGACGAACGCCCGGCGGCGCCTTCGACGCTGGAAGGAGCAGAGGCGAGTGCGCATTCGCGGCAGCAGAACCTGGTCGGACACTACGTGCGGAACTGGCTCCGGGCAACCCAACGACTTGCCGGAAGCCAGAAGTAAGCCCTGGGGCAGCACGAGAGGACTTACGTCTTTCGCGACGGTAACCGAAGACCCCGGCAGACTGAATCTGCCGGGGTCTTCGGTTATGCCGCTAGCTCGTGCCTGGGATCCTCGGTGGCCGTACCAGGAACCGCTCGATTGACTGCGCGATGACATAGTCAGGACGGACGTCCCGCACGTAGTCCATGTCGACGGTGTTTTCCCACTTCAGGTGGTATTCGCTGAAGAGACGGGCGAACCACCAGCTCAACCGGGTTGGGCTCGTCACGCTACCGAAGAATGAGTTGCCAAAGACAACCACCTTTTTCTTGATCGGCGCGCTCTCGTTAGTCCAGACGTTGTGCGAGCCGACGAAATTTCCCGGACTATGAGAGAACGCGAGTTCGATTTCTGGATCACCCAGTGTTCCAGGGGCAGGAATTTGCTGCTTGTCCCAGAGCGGGATATCGAAGAACTTCGGCGCCAGATCGCCGTTGCGGTATATGGTTCCCGTCAGTTCGACTCCGTCAAGAATGGCTGGATCGCAGCCGGGGAGCCGATCCAGAAGTGCACGTGCCATTGCCAACGTGCCGGCCGGGGAACAATGAGTGTCGTTCCGCTGCCAAGCTCCGATATCACCCGACCAGCCCTCGAACATGCTCAGGAAACTCACGTAGTTGGGCTCATTCGCCATGAGTTCATCGAGGCGACGGTACAGCGGGGTCGGGCCAGTTATTGCCAGCGGGGCGAGGTGCCGCAGGGCCGTCAACTTCTCGGGTATGACGACCTGAAGGAACGGGATTCCCAGATCGTCCAGCACCTCGCTGTTGGTGCGGATCGCCGAGGCCCACATAGTGGCCCTTTTTTCCAGCAGGGCCTCCTCCGCCGCGTCTTCGGGCGCCCTGTACTGGTCTCGCAGCGCGTTGCTGCCGCCCGTCAGGAATAGGTGGCCGTCCTTGCCAATCTGTCCGACGTCGTCACTGGACCGCAACCCGACCGGAAATCCAAGGTAGGAGAGTTCGCCTGCCTCCGACGACTCCCTCACTTCCGCGAAGTGCTTTGAGAGCTTGAGTTCGTTGACTTCGAGGGCATCAAGTATCACCTCGCGCGCACCCCTGACGTTGGCGGCCGAGGCCCGGACGAAATCTGCCAGCATCTGGTGGTAGGCGCTGCCACCCAGCGGAATGAAACTCCTCACGCCGTCGGCCACCGCAGCTACTTGGTGAGCCTTCGCCAGGACGTTCTGACTCTGGACAGGTGTCTCGAGAGTCAGGGTGAAGGACTTGTTGGCCAGCCCCAGAGCGGAACGGACGTCCGCGCGTTCGGCACCGAAGACAGCTTTTCCAACCTGTTCGCCGTCGAGATCGAGCCAGAGATCCGGGTCTTCACCGCCCTCTCCTACTTGAACCCAGCCAGTGAGCGACCGCTTGTTCGGTGAGATTGAATCGACGTAGCCTTTGAGCATTTTTCCCTCATCACTGTTTTCTGGACTCGATTCTTCCACACCAAGGGCGCGCTACTCGCCGGGTGTCGCGGGCCGTGGTCGAGGCCAGTGTGCCTTCAGATGCTGGGCCTCCAGGGCCTTCCCGGCTGTCCCCGCCGGGAGCGTACGCAGCATGTCCGCCGCCAGCGTAGGATATGCGATGAGATCACGCCGACACTCTGATGGGTCAATTCCGTCAAGAACTCCGATTGGGTGCTCCGCCACCGCTAGATCGCGGGGAGATTATGATGACCGCACTCAGCGCAGAGTGCCGGTTGACACTCCACCGAACGGCGGTCGGCAAACAATGTCCGCCCACGCGCGAAGAGTTAGGGAAGGAACTGCACATGGACGGGATTTCGTTCCTGGGGCTGATGCGCCAGAGGTTCAACCAGCGAAACGATCCTGGGCTGGATCCCGTACCGTGGGAACTGGACGACAAGGAAACGGCCTACAAGTACGTTGAGCAGGCCGGATATGCCGTCCCGCGGTATGCGCGGACAAGCAGCGCGGCCGAGGCCTTGGCAGCGGGGGAGCTGTTCGGGGACAGGCTCGTGATCAAGCAGCCGAACCGCCATTCGGCTTCCGGTGTCTACGTGCTTGAGAAACTCGGCGAAGGCTCCTACCTCGACCTGTTGAGGATGAAGGTCCTCGCTGCCGCCGACATCAAGGCAGTGGGTGCCGCGCCTGATTACTGGCTCGCTGAGGAATGCATTCCGTCATTGCCGGCAGGCAAGCCCGTTCCGTTGGACTATAAGATCTATGCCTTCCGGGGACAGGTCAGCCACATCACCCAAATCGACCGGAATGTGTCCCCGCCGCGGGTTGCCCTGTTCGACGGGGCATTTATCCCGCTCGAGCTCGGGAAGGACTATTCGATTGATGAGAATCGATGGCTGCCGGAGCAGCACGTCCTCCCACGGTTCGCGGGGGCGATGCTGGAAATGGCGTCGACATTGTCGCTGAACCTCGAAACCCGGTTTGTTAAGGTGGATTGTTACGACGGGCCCAACGGTCCCGTCTTCGGCGAGTTCACCTTCGCCTCCGGCGGCGACGACACAGGCATGCTCCGCTACAGCGAACGCATCATCCGGGCCCTCGATGCTGCCATGTTGACTGGTCGTGCTGCAGCCTTGTCCGGGTTTGATATCGACCTCGACAAGTTCCGGCAGGATCTGTCGCCGAACGCGACGATAGTGGCCGACGAGCACCTCGTGGCGAGGCTCTCCGGCGGCGCGTCACAGGGCGATGCCCGCTATGCACAACTCCTGCCCGCTCTGCTGGTGCAGGATTCTACAAAGGCCGTCTTTAGCCTGGCGGCCTACGTCATCGGCCACCTCAGCGGCGATGGCAGCCAGGCATTTAACATTCAGGCCGCCGTCCGACGCGGCGGTAAGCACTTCTATGGAACGCGGCGATTGGCTGAGTTTGAGGAAGCCGCAACCGCCTTCCATGATGAGCGATCAGCGGGCAACCCGTGGCACACCTCGCGGGCGGCGGAGGTGCGGTTGAGTTCGGGTGACCAGTCCGCGCTGGAAACTCTCAAGGCCTTGGCAGACGGAGGTTACGAACATGCCCGGCGGGTTGTGGCCGGATATGAGGCGGCGCACGCGTCAGCCTAGATGTACACAGTCAGTAGTTTGGTTGCACCTGCTGATTTGTGGGTTGCCTCCGAGGCTGCTGTGGGGCCGGTGGATGTGGTAGACGTCTAGCCATGGCTGCAGGGCATCAGCGCGGGCCTGATTGGATGTGAACGGCTGCCGGTAGGCCCAGCCTTCCGGCTTGGGCGGGGCTGGGCTGGGCTGCGCACCTGGCGATCCTGGCGATGACTAGTTTGTGTTGCACTGCTCGGTACTTGAGGAGAGGGACCGACCGCCGCTTGATGGACTCCCGACTCAGACCCATTAATCTTGGTGGAATCCTCTCGATCAGCACGGCCGTACCGCCGGCCTCGAACTGTGCGTCGGATTCTACGAAATCGAGCCGATTCCTTCACTGCGGCTCCTTCATCCTGGTCATACTGGATTTGAGCCGTCGTCCTGGTTCTAACCGCATCGCGCTCCGTGTGGCCGCTCACCCCTCTGCTTCGCAGCCTCGGACATTAATAGGGCGATTCAGCCTATCTCAACGAATCGATTGCCCATCACGGCGCCAGGAAGCCCTTCACACCGGTCGCTGCAAAGCGGGCGCGCGACGACGCACGGGTGCTGCAGCCCGAGGCGACGGCGAAAGTACGGAAGCCACTTGAGTTGTTCTATGCTGTTGGGGGCCTCGACCGCGCACACCCTCAGAAGCGAGGGCGACTGTCGTTGATCTTATTCAGCATCTGCCTGGATCACTATCGAGTGGAGTTTAGAATGGCGGATTTTCGCCTTGAGTTTTGGCCGGCGAGAAGCCGCCAGGCTCCCATTGCCTTCCTTACGATGGCACGGGATGAGACCATCCTGCTTGAGGCGTGGGTAAAAAACGGGCTTCGCATCTGTCCAGAAGCGGCCTTTTACGTGATCGACCACGCCTCCAGCCCATCGCTGTCGGAGTCTCTGGCCAATAGCCCCGGCTACAACGGTGTAAACCTCAATTTTGTCAGTATCCCCCCAGTGCCCTTTGACGACGACTTCAAGGCGATGGCGATGTCCGGCTTTGCCAAGATGTTGTTGCACTGCTATGACATCGTCGTAGCAACGGACTGCGACGAATTGCTCGTCGGCTTGGGGATCGGCGCCGATGAAGTGTTGCCCAAGCTGCAGTCCTTGGACGGGATAACCGCGCCAATCGGCTTCGAAATTGTCCAGCACACGGAGAAAGAGGCGCCTTTTGATCCGTCTCAGGACATTGAATTGCAGCGCGGCTACGGATTCTTCGCCTCCGGGTACACAAAGCCCGTAATCTGGAAGGCCCGCAGTGAATTCGGTGCTGGGCTGCACCGATCTCGCGAGGACTTTGCGTACGAGACGTCTTTGGGTTTGCTCCATCTGAGAAGTGTGGATCAAGAAATGTCCTTGGAGAGGGCCGCGCAGAGGCGTCAATACGAGCTCTCCGTGGGACAGGTGGATCAGGGGCGCGGCGGTAATTGGTTGAATCCTCAGGAGAAAAAGGCTGATTTCTTCGCAGGGCTCCGTTCCGTCGACGTGATTCCGACTTTCAACGATCTGCTAGAGGGCTTCTACGGCGAACTTACCGAGACCCACCACAAGAATGGCGGTGGGTTCTGGGGTCACAACATCAACAGAAGATCGAACTATTGCGACATAAGTAGCGTCCTCTACGTATAGCCTCTGGGCTCAGCACATCAGAGCAAGCTGATTAGGGCCCGAAGTCCATCGTTCCGTGATTGGTCGTTCCGTGATGATCCAGCGGCACCGTGGACGTGGATTGACGTCCTGTCGGGCTTGGGAGCCGCTAAGCGGACCAGCGCTTCCACCGCCCAGCCCGGCGCCGCTCGTCGTCTGCAGGCCTTGCTCTGTCGTCGGAAAGTCAATGTCCGCGGCCATTTGGGAATCGAGACCCGCGAGCATCATGCGTCAGTACTCAAGACATCCGGCCTTCAAGTGCGCGACACCAGTTGTAGAGGGATGACGTTGGTCACGGTGGCGAACTGAAATCGGATATCGCGAGCAACAGTTATATAGTGGACGCGTTTGGTTGCGCTGTTTGGCGCCCAAGGCAAAGAAATCAACTGCGGCTACTGGGGGACTAGTGACACTACGACTAACCGTGATCGGTACGGGATACCTCGGCGCGACCCATGCGGCATGCATGGCGGAACTCGGATTCGAAGTTCTGGGTGTCGACGTCGACAAAGAGAAGATCGATAGCCTCAGCCGAGGCGAACTACCCATCCACGAACCTGGCCTGCCCGAACTGCTGCGCAAGCACACAGAATCCGGCCGCCTGCGCTTCACTACCTCGTTCGAAGAAGCCGGCGCCTTCGGTGACGTGCACTTCATTGCCGTCGGTACCCCTCAGCGGGCCGGCGAGCACGCTGCCGACATGACCTACGTTGACGCGTCCGTGACAGCGATTGCACGTGCCGCCACGAAGGACTCCCTGATCGTCGGCAAGTCCACCGTTCCGGTTGGCTCAGCACGTCGCCTGAAGGGCCTCGTCGCCGAAGAATCGCGCGACGGCGTTCAGGTCAACTTCGCCTGGAACCCCGAGTTCCTGCGGGAAGGCTTCGCCGTGGAGGACACCCTGCGTCCGGACCGCCTGGTTATCGGCTCTGACTCCGAYGCTGCCGAGACCACCCTGCGTGAGGTCTACGCCGACGCCATCAGCCGCGACACCCCGTTCATCGCCACGGACTTCGAGACGGCGGAACTGGTCAAGGTCGCTGCAAACGCGTTCCTTGCGACCAAGATCTCCTTCATCAACGCCTTCTCCGAGGTCACCGAGACCGTTGGCGGCAACATCCGCACCCTGGCGGATGCTATCGGCCTCGACGCCCGGATCGGCCGCCGCTTCCTCAACGCCGGCATCGGCTTCGGCGGCGGCTGCCTGCCCAAGGACATCCGCGCGCTCCAGGCCCGGGTCTCCGAGCTCGGCCTGGACAGCACCATGCGGTTCCTGAACGAAATCGACGAAGTAAACCTCCGCCGTCGTGACCGTGCGGTCCACGTTGCCGAAACGTTGCTCGGCTCGCTCGAGGGCAAGCGCATTGCCGTCCTCGGCGTCGCGTTCAAGCCCAACAGCGACGACGTCCGCGATTCACCGGCCCTCGACGTGGCGGCCAGGCTCTTCAACAGCGGAGCGGACGTCAGCGTCTACGACCCCGCTGCGAACGCCAACGCCGGCAAACGGTACCCGCGCCTGAACTACGTCGATTCGCTCGCCACGGCAGCGGCTGACGCCGACCTGGTCATGGTGCTGACGGAATGGACCGAGTTCGTGAACGTCGATCCTGCGGAACTCTCTGCTGCGGTTTCGCGCAAGCGCATTTTCGACGGACGCAACGTCCTGGACCACGACAAGTGGAGCGCTGCCGGCTGGGACATCGTCTCGCTCGGCCACAAGAGCGAACTGCTGGACCTGGCCGCTTCCGCCAACTGATTTATGTAGGTTCGGTTGTCAAGAGGCATAGATGAACGGCTCCTGGAGTTTTGGTTCCGGGGGACGTTCGTCTATGCCCGCCGGTCGCGGTGACGGGGGTGTTGGCGAGTCTTTTTGGTGACTGCAGTGTCAAGGCTCCCACGAAAATTAAGGTGACCGCGGATGGTGTGCGACGGCGTGGGCGAGTATGTATCGGGCCGCCCAAGGGGTCGGTCAGGCGGTTTGTTGTGTGGGTTCGATGGTGACCGTGAAACCCATGGATTCGAGCTGGCTGCGCGTGCCCGCGTTTTGGCCGGTTGCAGGCGGGTGTAGTAGTCGGGTCCGGGGCCCTGTAGAGTTCCCCGGTCCTGAGCATGTTCCAGACCGCGGTAAGTATTGCATGTTCGACGGCTACAAGGGCTTTCATGGGTCCCCGTCTGGCCGCGAGGCGCCGGTATTTGGCGCCGAAGTACACCGGCAGGTCCCGGGCCGAAGGGTGCCAGGACTGCTTCAGTCCAGGCTCTGAGCTGTTCTATGGCCAGGGTGTGTCCGTCAATGATGTTCAGGTGCAGTCCGGCCAGGAACGCATGGTGGGCGTTGAATCTTCCGTTGAGTGCTTCGGTCAGGGCGGGAATCTTCGTTCGCAGGCTGTAGACGGCAAGATCGGCCAGTACGGCCGGATCCCCTGGCCCTCAATGAGGGTCCCCAGCATCGCCCTGGAGGAGACACCTGTCAGATCCGTGGCCACGGAACACAGCTTGATCCCGGCGTCTTCCAGCAGCTTCTCCAGGCGCTGGATCTCACTGCCGCGCTGCCGGATGGACATCRTGCGCGTGCGTGTCAGGTCCCGGAGCTGACGGACGGGCTCGGGCGGAACGAACGAGGCACGCACGAGTCCGAACGCGCCGAGCTGGGCCAGCCACGCCGCGTCCGAGACGTCGGTCTTGCGCCCGGGCATGTTCCTTACCTGTTGGGCGTTCGTAAGCATCACGTTCAGCCCGTCCTCCAGCAGGAAATAGAACTGCTTCCAATAGTCGCTGGTGGCTTCCATCACCACCAGCGTCACTTGCTCACACAGCAGATGCCCGCGCAAGGCCAGAACCTCGTTTTTGGTCGACGCCCATCTGGTCACCGTCGAGATGTATTGACCTCGGCGGCGGCCGCCCTCCGAAGATCAGGCCGACCACCAATGCAATGACTAGCAGGGCATATAGGTGCCGGTGGTTTCCGTCACCGATCTAGACTCAGGGACACCGCAGAAAGGAACTAATCGGCGACTCGACCGTCAACCGCGGACAGGGCAGGGTGTTTTAGGGCTAGGGTTAAGGGTTCTGCGTCTTTGCAGGTTCGGGTGGTGCGCCGCCCATTGACGGAATGGGGATCCGTAATGAGGAATTTGGCGAGCGGGATTCGAGGGCTGCTGGTCGGCCTGGCGGTTACTGCCCTGATGCTCGCGGGCGTGGCGCCTGCGCGGGCAGCGGAGACGCTCACCGTCCTGCATGTGTTCCTGGCGGCGGGGCAGTCGAATATGTCCGGGCGGGGCCTGCCCGCCGGTAGCACGGATGACCCCGCGGACCCTCGGATTTTTGAGTTTGGCGCGAGTGACCGCGAGCTTCAGAAGGCGGGTGTGCCCCTGGACATGCACGACATCGCGACCGGGCTTTCGCCGGCCACAACTCTTGCCCGTGAGTACTTGAAGACCCAGCCCGGCAACGTCGGGGTGCTGCTCATCCCGGCGGCGCACGGCGGCACGGGATTCACCACTGCCGCGTCCACCCTCACGTGGATTCCCGGCGCGGCCTCCGCCCCGGAACTCGATCTTTCCGCGCTGGCGGTAAAACAGACCCTCGAAGGCATCGCGGCGGCCAAGGCGTCCGGTCGTACGGTTGAGCTCAAGGGCGTCCTCTGGCACCAGGGGGAAAACAACGCGACGCTGACCACTTCCGGCTACAATGCCAGGCTGGATACAGTCATTGCTTACTTCCGGTCCCAGTTGGCGGTCCCGAACCTCCCCGTCGTGGTGGGGCAAATGGCACCTGAGGGAATCGCAGCAGATCCGGTCCGGCTCAACGTCGACAGATCGCACCGGGAAACCCCGTCGCGGGTTCCGTACACCGGATTTGCCGCGGCCATGGCTGGYGGCACGAATACTGGCGACATAATCCACTTTTCCCGGACCGGCGTCGAATTCCTGGGCAAAAACTACCTATCCGGATACCAGCAGGCCACCGCCGCCGCCGTCGTCGACAACGGCTCCCTGAACGCTCAGATGCCGTCGATCCAAGGTTCGGCGAAGGTCGGGGCCATTCTGACAGCGGTGCCTGGCGGCTGGCGCCCGGCGCCGGTGACCCTGGCGTACCAGTGGTACCGCTCGGGGACCGCGATTAGCGGCGCCATCGGCGCCGCCTACACTCCTGTCGCCGGTGATCTGGGTGCGACGATCACCGTGAAGGTCACCGGTTCCAAGTCCGGCTACCCGACGGTCTCCAAGACATCTGCCGCCACGGCTTCGATCGTCAAGGGCACCCTCGCGGCTCCCACGCCGACGATTGCCGGCACCCGGAAGGTCGGGTCCACCCTGACCGCCGTGCCCGGAACCTGGGGCCCGGCGCCGGTGACCTTGACTTACAAGTGGTACCGGTCCGGTACGTTGATCAGCGATGCCAGCAGTGCCACGTACAAGCTGCGCTCCGGTGATGCGGGCAGGACCATCACCGTGAAGGTCACTGGCTCCAAGACTGCCTTCAACACGGCCTCCAAGACGTCCCCCGCCACCGCTACCATCGCCAAGGGCACTCTCGCCGCGCCGATTCCCAAGATCACGGGCACCGCGGCGCTAGGGTCCACCCTGACGGCCGTGCCCGGCGCCTGGGGACCTGCGCCGGTGACGCTGACGTACCGTTGGTACCGCTCGCACGTTCTGATCAGTGATGCCACAGCTTCCACCTATAAGGTCCGCACTGGTGACGCGGGGAGGACCATCACCGTCAAGGTCACAGGCTCCAAGACCGGCTACTCCACGGTCACCAAAGAGTCCACTGGCACTAAAGTGGCGGGGTAGCGCGCGGCCGTACGCCGCTTCGCGTTTTCAGATCAACGAACCAGGGAAACAACCATGAAGGTTTCACTACTCACTGCTGTAGCATTAATCGGCCTCTTTGGGCTTACTGGATGCACCGGTCAGTCTCAGGGCACCAATTCGGCCCCGGAAAGCCCGGCTGCCACGACGGCGTCAGCGCCGCCGCCGGGGACCGCGGCCGAATCCACGGACTCGGCCGTGGTCCCGGACGCGGCGCTGCCTCCGGGGCAACTGCCGCCGACCGCCATTCCCAACCAACTCGCCGAGGGCAAGGTCCACTTCACCGGAGACTACACGAAGGCGACGCCCGCGGACTCAGCGAAGATTATCGAGCTTGCAAAGCAGTGGCATTCCGCTGACAAGGAAGCCCTGTTCCACGAGAAAATGGACGGCTCGGGCCTGAGCTCTAACGTCCCTCCCGAGCAGGCCGAGACGTTCTACGGTCGGGCTGCGGAGGCTTGCCAGCGGCGCTTCGACGGCTACAAGCCCCCGCTCGAGGGGTCTTCGCTTGAAATCGAGAACCTTGCCCTGAGCATCTACTGTCCCGCGTTGGGTAACACCTCATCCATTGCTGGCTAGCTGGTCAGCTGTTGCCCGTAGCGACGGGGATCGGGACGTTCCGGCCACTGACCACTATCCCGCCGGCGGCGGGAATGTTCACTGTCGGCAGGCCCGCGGCCCCTGGGCGGTTTCTAGGGGTCCTCCGTGATGGCACGGGGAATCTGGGGTGCGCGGTGAGCAGTTCCGGCCTGTTCGACGTCGGCGTCGTAGGTGAACTGCAGTGCCGGTTCGTCAAAGTGCTGGCGGGCGTGCGCGAGGTCCCCGGCCGTGCCGGAGCGCAGCCGTGACAGGTCCCGCAGTGCTTCTTCGTCCGGATCCGGGATGCGGACCTCGGTGACCGAGCCGACCGCGAGCATTTCGGCCAACACGCGGGCGTCGCGGCGGTCGGTTTTCACGCGGTCCCCGGGGCAGCAGTTTCGAGGACGCCGCAACGACGCAGTTGATGCCCGCAGCACGCAGATACCGGGCCAGAACGAACCCAGTAGGGCCCTGATTCGACCTCCCAAACCTCACATGTGACACTGCCATCGCACCCCCGAGAAGGCGTCAGGCCAAGGGAGCTGCTAATGGCAACCCACGGACGCTGTGAAACAGATGGCCCCGGCTCCTTAGGCTCCTGCCCTTGCCTGCCTGTCCGGATAAGGACATCATCGACCGGGTTCAGGCCCGCCAACGCCGCCCCCGGCCGGAGGCACCGGATTACACCAAGCCGGCGCTGCAGGAGCGCCCCCGCGATAACGGCCGGCCAGTGCCTTCGAAGCAGTCTGCCCGTATATTTCCACCGCACGGCAACTTCGAACATGAGGGAGGCCCTACCGGATAAATCTCCGGTGGGGCCTCCTTGGCTAGAGCAGCCGCTCCAAGGTCCGCAAGGCCCGGAACGCTGTTGGGAGGCTCTACAGAGCCTTACAGCGCCGCGTAGAGGCGTCCGGTGCTGGTGAGGGTGCCGTTCGCGTTGAACAGGGTGGAGCATCCCATCTTGATGTCGCCTGCTGGGCGGGTCTTCCAGGCAAAGCGTTCCACGAAGGGGAGCGCACGCATTCCGGCTACGGTGGCCCGCATGAAGTCCTCTGTCTGGGCGCGGGAGTACTTGCAGGGCCTGGACGCGGTGGCGTCCCAGTCCGCCACCGCGTATTCGGTGACCCAGATCGGCTTCCCGTACTTCTCGTGCATCATGGTGAGCTTGTTCAGGAAGTCGTCCGCCCGGGGCCAGGCATAGATGTGGGTGGTCATGAAGTCTACGCGGAGGCCTCTCGTCTTTGCCTTCGCCATGAAAGCCGCCAACCAGGTGCTGCTCGGACTGGTCGTGGCAGGGGAGCCGAGCCGTAGGCCCGTTGCCTGAAGCTTGGGCCAAAGGCTGATGGCCTGGTCCACGCTCATGTTCGCCTGTGCCACGACGTCGGGTTCGTTGAAGCCGAGCAGGTGCGTGGCCTTCGTTTCGGCCAACTGGCGTGTGACATAGCCAAGGGCGTCCTGCTCCAGCATCGTCTTGGCGCTCTTGATCATGGGCACGAAGGCAGGGGTGGTGGTCACGTTAGGGTGCGAACCCCAGGTGTAGTGCCATTTCAGGTTGAGGCTCTTGATTTGCTGGAGCGCCAAAGCGTCCTTGCCGCCATGCCCGAAACCCTTCAAGGTGTTGGCGGGCGTGGTGATGGAAGGGACGCTCACAACCGCTTCGGCGGTTGCCGCGTTGGCAGCCAGCAGAGCCCCCGGGGCGGCCATAGCTGCCAAGGGCATGGTAAGAAACTTACGGCGTTCCATGAGTCGCTCTCGGTAGGGACCAGATTGTTAGCCGGCACCACGGGCGACGTGCATCAACTCCCCCGGCACTCAAGCTCGAGCAAACCTAGCACGGAAAACACGCAGGAAACTCCCGGGTAAGCGCAGGAAAAACGCAAGGTTTTCTCAGTGGACGGTGAGCCTCACCACGGCGTCGGATGTTGGCGTCCCGGGCGCGGCGCGCCCCCTACAGGGACTTGTAGAGCTCGCCTGTGGGGGAGAGCGATCCGTCCTTGCGGAACAGGGCCGAGGCGCCCATGATGGGGTCCCCTTCGGCCCGGGTCTTCCAGGCAAAGCGCTCCACGAACGGCATCTGGCGGAGCCCTGCGGCCGTTTCGCTCATGAACGCCATGATCTCTTTTTCGGTGTAGCGCGTGGGCGACTTTTCTGAGGCTTTCCAGTCCGCGACGGCGTATTCGGTGATCCAGATGGGCTTTTCGTACCGGTCGTAGAGCTCCTGGACGCTGTTCAGGAAGGACTCGGAGTCCGGGGAAGGGTAGGAGTGCATAGTGATGAAGTCCACCCTGAGATCCTTCGAGGACGCTTCATCCATGAACTCCTTGAGCCAGTCGCCCAGTGCCTGAACGGGCGCCGGCGAGCCCAGCCGCAGCCCGGATGCCTCGAGCTCGGGCCAATACTTGATGGCCGAGGACACTTTCATGTCTGCCTGCTCGGGATGGTCGGGCTCATTGAAGCCAAGCAGTTCCGCGGCCCGGGTCAGCTCGAGTTCGTACTGTACCTCTGCGACCGCGTTCTGGCGGACACTTTCCTTGCCCCAGATCATCGGCACAAAATCCTGCGTGGGGCGGGCTGCGGGATATGAGGCGCCCCATGTGTAGAACCAGTTCACATCCAAGGCGTCGAGCTGCTGGATGCCGTACTTCTTGCCC
The DNA here is from genome assembly GCF_056401435.1 of Arthrobacter sp. P4_F10. Classification (NCBI taxonomy): domain Bacteria; kingdom Bacillati; phylum Actinomycetota; class Actinomycetes; order Micrococcales; family Micrococcaceae; genus Arthrobacter; species Arthrobacter sp. P4_F10. Next base: position 56,611 of record NZ_JBFUJJ010000002.1, on the reverse strand, counting down.
ACGGCAAGGCCCACGCCCTTGCGGGCCCCCGCCGGCGTGGGACGGCTGCTGGTTGGTGGCTGGCTGGTGATTGGTGGCTGGCCGACGTCGTTAGGTTCCGGCGTACAAGAGGCCAGCGTGGCGGCGGCAGAGGCCGCCAACGACAGTCGGAAGAAGTCCCTGCGGTCCATGCTCACGTCCACTTTCACTTTTCTCTCGGCTGCGCGCGGGGGTGAGCACTCCCTCCCCGGGAGCTTCATTGTTTCACGATTTGGCCACCGCCTACGCCCCGCTGAACTCCGCCGTCCGGTAGCCGACGCCGAGCAGCTCTTCGATGGCTGCCACCGTCCGGGGGGCGGCCTTGCCGTCGCCGTAGGGATTCACTGCGTTTGCCATGGACGCGAAGTGCGAGGAATCGTGCAGGAGGCGGGTCACCTCGGCAACAATCCGCTCTTCGTCGGTGCCGATCAGCTTCACGGTGCCGGCTTCAAGGGCCTCGGGCCGTTCCGTGTTCTCCCGCATCACCAGGACCGGCTTGCCGAGGCTGGGGGCCTCCTCCTGCACTCCGCCGGAGTCCGTCAGGACGATGTGCGCCTGCGAAAGCATCCGGGTGAATTCGCCGTAGGCCAGCGGCTCCGTCACCAGCACGTTGGGCTTGCCCTCCAGCGCGGGAAGCACTGCCTCACGCACCACGGGATTCTTGTGGGCGGGCAGCACGATCACGAGGTCCGGTTCGGCGTCGGCGATCCGCGCGAGCGCCCGTCCCACCCTGCGCATGGATTCGCCCTGGTTTTCGCGCCGGTGCGTGGTGACCAGCAGGACCCGGCGGTCGCTGGCGGCCAGCGCTTCCAGCCGGGGGTCCGTGAAGGGAAGCCGCTTGTCCACGGTGGCGAGGAGGGCATCAATTACTGTGTTCCCAGTCACCACGATGTCCTGCGGGCTGATGCCTTCCCGCAGCAGGTTTTCCCGGCTGGTGGAGGTCGGTGCCAGGTGCAGGCGGGTGATCTGGCTTGTGATCTTACGGTTGGCTTCCTCGGGGAACGGCGAGAGCAGGTCACCGCTGCGCAGCCCGGCCTCGACGTGCACCACCGGGATGCCGTGGTAGAACGCCGCGATGGCGGCGGCCGTGGAGGTGGTGGTATCGCCCTGGACCACGACGGCGTCCGGACGGGTGACAGCGAAGAGTTTTTCGAGCCCGTCAATGGTCCGCGTCATGATGGCCGACAGGGATTGCCCCTGCTGCAGGATGTTGAGGTCATGGTCCGGAACAATGCCGAACAGTTCGTTGACCTGGTCCAGCATTTCGCGGTGCTGCCCCGTGACCGTCACGATGCACCGGAAGAGCGGGGACTCCTGCAGCGCGCTGACGATCGGCGCCATCTTGATGGCTTCCGGCCTGGTATCCGAAGATCGGCATGATGCTGTGCATGGTTATTCCCCAAAGGTGTGCGAGCGGTTGGAAGAGTTAATGGCTCGGATTCAGCCGAGCAGCAGGGCCAGCACGATTGCCGGCACGGCGATGGCGACAAAGAGAACGAACAGGAGGGCCACCCGCCGTTTGCGCCGTTTCTGCATGTCACGGACGAGCTGCTGGGATTCTTTTTCCTGGATTGCGGCAGCCTGGCTTGCAGCGTCCTGGCCGTCGGCAGCCTGAGTTGCAGCGTCCTGGCCGTCGGCAGCCTGAGTTGCAGCGTCCTGGCCGTCGGCAGCCGGCGCCTCGGCCGGCGGATCCGTGAGCGGAAGCGGCTCCGCTCCGGGCACCAGGAGGGCGTCCGGGATCTCCGTGTGCATGCGCCGCCGGCGCAGGTGTCGTGGTGCGGCCACCAGCGTCGGAGGGCCGTCGGGAGAGTGTTCCAGCATGTCCTCCTCGCGTCGGTCAGATGCCCGAACCGGCTGACCAGTTCAACCGGATGAGGTTCAATTGTTACATTTCCGCTCACTGATTGACGCATTCGGGCCTGAGGGAAACGTCCAATAGGCCTCCGGTTTCGACCACAAACCGCCGGATCCATTGGCCTGGATCCAGGTCCGGATGCGAGGCAACCATCTGTACATCCGCCGTCGTGCACTGTCCGATCAGCCGCCCCGCACGGGTGATGTGGTAGCTGGAGGTCACAACCGTGACGGACTTCCAGCCGTTGGCCTCGATCAGCCGGGAGATAGCCCGCGCTTCCCCCCTCGTGTCCAGGTCCGGGGGCCGGAAGCAGATGACGGTTGGGTTCGGAAAGGCAGCTGAATTGCATGCCTCATCCGCCGCACGGTTGCCTAACGTGTCCGTGTGCGAGATCACCAGGACCGGAATGTGAGATTCGGACTGGATCTGACGGGCCACGGGAAGGCGTTCGGTGGCCGCGCCGCCCAGCATGATGATGGCGTCCGTCCGGTGCACGCTGAGCGGATCCACGTTGACGAAGAGTTGAACGGCGATGATGAGCCACAGCAGGAGGCCGCCGACGGCGAAGGCGAGCACCCTGCGGGTGGCGGTATTCACCGCGGCGACGGAAGAAGGCACGGCTTAGAGTTTGGCACGCGGTTTTCAGGTGGCGAAATGGTGTGTCGGTCCTGCGCAAAAACTTGGCAATAACAATGCGTGATGCAGTTGTGATTCAAGGGATCAAAGTTATTGGGGTGACAGACGGGAATTGGCGTTTATGCTATAGGCATCTTCCGTCGCTCCCACCAACAGGTCACCGCCTGAGGTCCCACCCTAAGCGAGCAATTTATGCGAAAACTGAACATAGCGGCAACCGTGATTGCCGCCGTGATGCTGGCAGCATACTTGCCCCAGGCCGCTGGGGCCGCTGTAGAGGTACCGACCGCCGCGCAGGTGTCCGCCGGTGCCATCCCGGCGGTGTCGGACCCGAGCCCCCAGGGGCAGGTGGTGGATGACTTTGTCCGGCCCGAGCCGCCGGCCAACAGGGCCAGGAGCGAATACACCTACGTGAGCGCGCCCATGGCGGGGACCTTGAAGACCACCCTCGTGACGGTGCAGCTGGCCGACAAATCGGCAGCCGAGACGGACGCGGCAGTGCCGATGGCCGCGGCGAAGGCCTCGCTCAGCGCGGCCAACCGCTACTGGGCACACGCCACCTCGAGCCGCGTGGACATCGCCCTGACCTCCTCACGCCATCTACACAGGTCCGCCGCGAAGTCCACTCAGTCGCCGGCGCAGATCGTGGAGACAGTTTCCCAGGAACTGGGCTGGACGCAGAGCTCCTACACCGCCCTGGTGATCTTCATCCCGGGCGCGTACCTGAGCAACGGCACCGCCGGCATGACCTACAGCAACGGCACCACAGGCGGGCGCATCCTGATGCCGCAGAACAGCCGGCTGACCACCCCCGTGCTGACCCATGAGTTCGGGCATGCCCTGGGCATGGACCACGCCAACAGCCTGGTGTGCGGCAGCGGGGCCATGGACGTGGCCTCCGGACCCTTCGCCGGGTTTGCCGATCCCACTTGCAGCATCAAGACCTACGGCGACAACCTGGACCTGATGGGGATCTCGCACTGGGACATGATGCCGGAAATCAGCGCCAGCCTGTGGGAGATGGGCCGGTTCGGCAACGGGAACGAAATCACCAACCTCGGCACCGTGTCCGGACCCCGCCGGGTGACGCTCAAACCCTGGGCCGGCGACGACGCGAACCGTGCGGTGAAGTTCACGGATCCGAAGTCCGGCGAGGTGTACTACCTCGAGCTCCGGACTGCCGTGGGCTATGACGCGGTGATTGCGCAGGCCGGAAACCGCGGCGTGAAGATCACCCAGCAGGGCGGAGGAAACTCCTCGATCCTGCTCCCGCCCGATACCCGCGCAACCGCTTTCAACGGCTACTACAGCAACACCCAGGCCTGGCAGGCCGGGCAGACGTTTAGCACGCACGCCGGTACAAAGGTGAGCATCGATTCGGTCAGCGACACCTCGGCCACCGTAACCATCCGCCCGCCCGGGGCGCCCGCCAAGGGTTACGTCGAGTCCATGGCCATCACCAAGTCCGGCACCACGGCCCGCCTGCACGTCGCCGGCTGGGCCTACGACTCCGCCAAGTCCTCAGAATCGTCCACGGTCCACATCTATGTGACGCCGCCCGGCGGTAGTGCCACGGGCTACGCCGTGGCGGCCAATCAGGCCCGCCCGGACGTCAACCAGATCATGCAGGTGACCGGCAACCACGGGTTCAGCCGCTCCTTCAACCTGACCACCGCCGGCGTATATAAGGTCTGCGTGTACGCCCTGGGCAGTGTCGAAACCGTGGATCTGGGCTGCCGGTCCCTGACCCTGGCCGGGTCGGCGCCCACGGCCGGTTACCTCGAGTCGATGGCACTCACCAGGGTCAGCGGGGTGACAGTTCTGCGGGCGACGGGCTGGAGCTACGATCCCGGGACGCCCACCGCGTCCATCCCGGTCCACCTGTACGTGACGGATCCGGCGGGCAAGGCGACGACGAAGGCCATCACCGCCAACAAGAGCCGCCCTGACGTCAACACGGTGATGTCCGTGACCGGAAACCACGGCTTCACCTCGGACATCCCCGTGACCATGAGCGGACAGTACAAAGTGTGCGCCTACGGCCTGGCCGTCACCCCGCTGAGCCAGGGCAACAGCCTCCTGGGCTGCAAATCCCTGACGCCGCGGGCAACACCGGCGCCGGCCGGCTTCCTGGAGAGCACCGTCGTCAAGACGGACGCGCCGACGGCGACCATCACGGTCAGCGGATGGAGCCTGGACCCCGGAACGCCGGCAGCCTCCATCCCGGTGCACCTCTACGTCACCGACCCTAACGGAGTGACCAGGAGCTCCGCCTACACGGCCAACCGGGCGCGCGCGGACGTCAATCAGGTCATGGGGACCACCGGAAACCACGGCTACCGGGTGGCGCTGCCCGTCAAGACGCCGGGCAGCTACAAGATCTGCGCCTACGGAATTGCCGTCAGCATCTTCCCGTTGGGCAACAGCCTCCTGGGCTGCACCACCGTGCGCGTTGCGGCCACCCCCGCGCCGATCGGTTACCTGGAGTCCGTCAAGGTCCAGTTGGGCGGAACGGGATCGGCGCTGGTGGCCAGCGGCTGGGGAGTGGACCCCGGCATGACCCGGGCGAACATTCCCGTCCACCTCTACGTCACGTCCCCCGACGGCACCACGAAAGGCACCGCCTATGTGGCCAGCCGGTACAGGGCGGACGTCAACTCGGTTATGAAGATCAGCGGCAACCACGGCTACCGGATTGTCATTCCGGTGACCAGACGCGGCGTATACACCGTGTGCGCGTGGGGTCTGGGCGTAGCAGGGCTGTCGTCCGGCAACACCCACTTCGGCTGCCTCAAGGCTACGTACTAACTCCCCTCGCGGTAGCGTAGGGCTGTGCCTGAAACTGTGCCTGACTCTCCTGTGCCTGCAACTCCTGTCCCTGTTACTGCCGTGCCCCAACCCCTGCGGGCGGACACCGCATTGACCGTTGCCGGGCTCTCGGAGTCCCAGTTGCTGGCGCGCATCTTCCCGCGGCTCACCAACGCTGAGCCCACCGGCGGCCCGGCTGCGGCGACGTACCTGCTGCTGGGCCCGGGGGACGACGCAGCGATTGTCGCCGCGCCGGACGGTCGGACCGTGCTGAGCATCGACACCCAGGTGGCGGACCAGGACTTCCGGCTGGAATGGAACAACGGCTACCGCACCAGCGGGTACGACGTCGGCTGGAAGGCCGCGGCGCAAAACCTCAGCGACATCAATGCCATGGGCGCCCGGGCCACGTCACTTGTGGTCAGCCTGACGATGCCGCCTGAGACCCTTGTGTCCTGGGTGGAGGATTTCGCGGACGGCCTCATGGCCGGGATCAGGGAGCTGGGCGCTCCGGTCTGCGCCGTGGCCGGCGGCGACCTCGGCCGCGGCCGCGAACTGGCAGTCAGCGTGGCCATCCTGGGGACCCTTGACGGCATGGCGCCCGTGCTGCGTTCCGGGGCCCGGCCGGGAGACACCGTGGCCTTGGCTGGAACAGTGGGCCGGGCCGCAGCCGGGCTGGCGCTGCTGGAGTCGGACGTCCCCATGGGGGATCTGACCGCCGGGCAGCGCTCCCTCATGGACACCCAGTGCCGCCCGCAGCCGCCGCTCGCGGCCGGCCCGTTGGCGCGTGAGGCCGGCGCGTCGGCCATGATGGACATTTCGGACGGCCTGGTCCGGGACGGAAACCGCATGGCGGCCGCGAGCCACGCGGTGCTGAACCTGGAAGCCGCCGCCCTGAAGGAGCTGGCCGTTGCGCTGCTGCCGGCGTCGGAGCTGTTGGGAGCAGACCCGATGTCCTGGGTCCTCGGCGGCGGCGAAGACCACGGACTGCTGGCCACTTTCCCCGCAGGGGTTCAACTCCCTCCCGGGTTCACTGCGATAGGCTCGGTAGAGGCCCCTGCACCAACCGAAAGCACGGGAGTAACGATCGCGGGCAGGCCCGCTGACGCTGTGGGATGGGATCACTTTGCAGACTAAGATTGCCGCCAACGCGCAAGCGATGAAGCGGTGGTTGGGCAAGGCGGAAACCACGCTCGGCAACCATAGCGACCGCCTGAACGCCATCAACATCTTTCCCGTGGCCGACGGCGACACCGGCACCAACCTCTACCTGACCGTCCGCGCCGCGGCCCACGCCGCGGACGCCGTCGTCGACAGTGGCACGGCCACTGGCCAGTCCACGCACGCCGCCGCGAACCCGCACGACGTCGGCGCCGTCCTGGCGCAGGCCGGCCAGGTGGCCATGGAACAGGCCCGCGGCAACTCGGGAACCCTGTTTGCCGTCTTCCTCGCCGCCGCCGCCGAACCGCTGGCCGGGCACACCCGGATCAGCTCACCGCTGCTGGCCGCGGCCCTGAACCGGGCCCAGATCCGGGCCTGGTCCGCGCTGAGTGATCCCGTGCCGGGCACCATGCTCTCCGTCATGGAAGCCGCCGCCCGGGCCGCGGCCGCCGTCGACTCCGCGCACGACGGCGATGACAGCAACCAGACCCTCGGCCTGGCCCTGGATGCTGCCGTCGAGGCAGCCCTGGCCGCCGTGGTGCGCACGGAGGACCAGCTCGATGCCCTGCATGCCGCCCACGTCGTGGACGCCGGCGGTGTGGGCATGCTCCTGATCCTGGACTGCCTCCGCTCCGCCGTGCTGGGCGAGGAGCTCCAGAGCGAACTGCTGGACGGCCTGCACGGCTACGACGTCCAGGACCCGCATATCCACGTCGGCATGCCGCGCGACGAAGGCGTCGAAGTCATGTGCACCATTTCCCTGTCCCCGCTGGACGCCGCCATGATGCGCCAACGGCTCGACGAAATGGGCGACTCGGTGATCATGAGCCAGGTCGGCGGCGCTGCGGACGCCGCCGGGCACTACCGCTGGCGCGTCCACGTCCACGTCCTGGATGCCGAACCCGCCGTCGCGCTGATCCGTTCCCTGGGTGAGCCCACGGAAATTTCCGTGAGCGAGCTCGCCGTGCCGCGCGATCCGGACCCGCGGGCCGCCACTGTTGCCGCCTTCGATGCGCCCGCAATTGCCGCCGAAACCCGAAACCCCGACGGACATGCACGCTGAACTTGAACTGGGCCTGGAACGCCGCATCGGCAAGCGCTCCGCGGCTGTCATCGAAAAACACCTCGGCATCACCACTGTCGGCGGGCTCCTGAACTACTTCCCCCGCCGCTACCTCAGCCGCGGCGAGCTGACACCCATCAGCGAGGTTCCTCTGGACGAGGAAGTGACGCTGATCGCCCGGGTGGTCTCCAACAGCACCCGGCCCATGCGCGCCCGGCGCGGCTCCCTCACCGACGTCGTGATCTCCGACGACGCCGGCGGCAGGCTGCCGGGCACGCTCAAGGTCAGCTTTTTCAACGGGTTCCGGGCCAAGGCTGAGCTGCAGCCGGGCCGGCGCGCCATGTTTTCCGGCAAGGTCACCCGCTACGGCGGATCCCTCGGCCTGACCAACCCCGATTTCCTGCTGCTCGACGAGGACCCCGACACCCCCGGCATCGACCCGGAGAAGCTCGCCGCCATGCCGATCCCGGTGTACCCGGCCACGGCCAAGCTCACCAGCTGGTCCATCCAGAAGGTCATCTCGACGCTGCTGGACACCGTGGAGCTCGAAACCCTCGGTGACCCGCTGCCRGCGGAGATCGCGGCGCGGGAGAAGTTCCTGCCGGTCGCCGACGCGTACCGGCTGATCCACGCCCCGCAAACCCCGGCGGACTTCCAGCGCGCCCGCGACAGGTTCCGCTACCAGGAAGCCCTGGTGCTCCAGTCGGCCCTGGCCCGCCGCCGTGCCCAACTCGCCGCCGAGGAAGCAACGGCCCGCCGTCCGGCACTGGACGGGCTGCTGCCCGCGTTCGACCGCCAGTTGCCGTTCACGCTGACCGCCGGCCAGGCCGCCGTCGGCAAGACGCTCTCCGACGAGCTCGCCCAGGACTCGCCAATGAACCGGCTGCTCCAGGGCGAGGTGGGCTCCGGCAAGACGATCGTGGCCCTGCGCGCCATGCTGCAGGTGGTGGACGCCGGGGGACAGGCTGCCCTGCTGGCCCCCACGGAGGTCCTCGCCGCCCAGCACTATGAATCCATCCGGCGCACGCTCGGACCGCTTTCCCGGGACGGGATGCTCGGCGGGTTCGGCCCGGACGCGGTCCAGGTCACCCTCCTCACCGGTTCCATGCCCACCGCGGCGCGGAGGCAGGCCATGCTGGACGCGGCCTCCGGAACGGCGGGAATCGTGATCGGCACCCACGCTCTGCTGAGCGAGAACGTGTCCTTCTACGACCTCGGCCTGATTGTGGTGGACGAGCAGCACCGCTTCGGCGTTGAACAGCGCGACGCCCTCCGGGCCAAGGCCAGCAAACCGCCGCACCTGCTGGTCATGACCGCCACGCCGATTCCCCGGACTGTGGCCATGACCGTGTTCGGAGACCTCGAAACCTCCGTGCTGGATGAGCTCCCCGCCGGCCGCGCCCCGATCTCCACGCATGTGGTGGGACTCGCGGAACACCCGGGGTGGGCCACGCGCATCTGGTCCCGTTCGCGGGAGGAGATCGACGCCGGGCACCAGGTCTACGTGGTCTGCCCCAAGATCGGCGCGGACGACGACGGCGACTTCACCCCGGGCGAGGCCGAACCGTCCGCCGCGGACCTCGAAGGCGAGAACGGCTCACGCGAACTCGCCTCCGTCACCGGTGTCGTGGAGCACCTCCAGGACGAGCCGGCCCTCGCCGGGGTGGCTGTGGCGCCGCTGCACGGCCGGCAGGACCCGGTGCTGAAGTCCGAGACCATGGCCTCCTTCACGGCCAATCAGACCAAAGTGCTCGTCTCCACCACCGTGATTGAAGTCGGCGTGGACGTGCACAACGCCACGCTCATGGTCATTCTGGACGCGGACCGCTTTGGCATCTCCCAGCTCCACCAGCTGCGCGGCCGGGTGGGCCGCGGCGGGCTGCCCGGGACCTGCCTGCTGGTCACCACCCTGGAGCCGGGCCATCCGAGCCGGCGCCGGCTCGATGCCGTGGCGGCCACCACCGACGGCTTCGAACTGTCCCAGGAGGACCTCAAGCTGCGCCGCGAAGGCGACATCCTGGGTGCCTCGCAGTCCGGCGGGCGCTCCACCCTTAAGCTGCTGCGCGTCCTGGAACACGAGGACGTGATCGCCCGGGCCCGGCAGGACGCCCAGCGGATCGTGGCCGCCGATCCCTCACTGGCGGGCCAGCCCGGGCTCGCGGCCGCGATCGACGAATATTTGAACCCCGAGAAGGAGGCGTTCCTTGAACGCGGCTAACAGAATCCAGGCGCCGACGGTGGCGCGCCCATGAGCCGTATCATCTCGGGCGCGGCCGGCGGAACGACGCTGACCAGCGTCCCCGGGAGCCTGACGCGGCCCACGACGGACCGGGTCAAGGAAGCGCTGTTCTCCCGGCTGGACGCCTTCGATGTCATTGCCGGTGCGCGTGTGCTGGATTTGTACGCGGGATCCGGCTCGCTGGGTGTGGAGAGCGGCAGCCGCGGCGCCGACTCTGTGGATCTGGTCGAGTTCGATGCCAAGGCCAGCGCCGTCTGCCAGCGCAACGCGGACCTGGTCAACACCGTCACGGGCCRCAAGGTGGTCTCCGTGCACCGTTCCAAGGTCGAATCCTTCCTGGACCGGACCGCTGAGGCCGCGCGCTGGGACCTGGTGTTTCTGGACCCGCCCTACCCCCTGGACGAGCCGGCCCTGGCTGCCGTGCTGGCCAAGCTGGTGCCGCACCTGGGCGAGGGGGCCGTCGTGGTGGTGGAACGCTCATCCCGGACCCCCGAGCCGGCATGGCCCGAGGGCATGGAACGGTTTGCCGAGAAGAAGTACGGCGAAACCCGGCTGTGGTTCGCCGAGCCCGGTGTGGAAGCCGTGGAAACCGGGGTCGAATCCGTGGACGGCGTGGATTTAGAGGTCGGGGACTAACCGGCGAGCACGTCCAGTTCGACGCCGGCGAGCAGCCTGGCCGGATGCGGACCGCGCGCCGTGAGGGCCGCCGTCCAGACCGACGGCCACGGGCCCTGCGTCCCGGTCAGGATGATGTTCCCGGGGTACCGGCCGGTGAACATGCCGGCCTCGGCGAAGGCCGAGACGTCGGCCATGGCCCGGCGCATGGCCGCGGCCTGGCTCCGGACCAGGGTCAGCCCGGGTTCGTCGCCCACGTTGACAATCAAGACCCCGCGCGGTGTCAGCCGGGCGGCCGCCTCCTGGTAGAACTCGGTGCACGCGATGTGTTCGGGCGCCTCGGGCCCCGAGAAGATGTCCAGGATCACGACGTCGAAGCGCAGTTCCGCCGGAAGCCCGGCGAGGGCGTCGCGGGCGTCGCCGATCACCGTGTGCAGCTGCGTTCCCTCCGGCAGGGGCAGCTGCGCCAGCACGAAGTCCAGCAGTTCCCGCTCCAGCTCAACCGCATACTGGACCGAGCCGGGCCGGGTGGCCTGGATGTAGCGGGCCAGCGTCAGGGCGCCCGCGCCCAGGTGCAGGGCGCTGATGGGCTCGCCCCACGGGGCGGCGAGGTCCACCACATGCCCGATCCTGCGCAGGTACTCGTAGAAGATGTCCGCGGGATCAGCCAGGTTGACGTGGGACTGCTCGGCGCCGCCGATGCTCAGCACGACGCCGCCGTCGGTAAAGGGATCCGGTTCGATCGTGGCATGCTGCCCGGTGGTCCGCAGGAACCGCGAGGCTCCGGGTGGCTGCCCGGCCATGCTCAAAGCCTGTCGCGCAAGGTCGCCAGCCGCTCGGCCGCCTCTTCCAGCACGTGCAGCTGCTTGCAGAAAGCGAAGCGGAGCAGGCTGCGGGTGCGCTCGGCGCCCTCGGCGTGGCAGAAGACCGGCACCGGGATCGCGGCGACGCCCACCAGGGCCGGGAGCCTGCGGGCCAGCTCCACGGAATCGGTGATCCCCAGCGGAGAGGTGTCCACGTTCACGAAGTAAGTGCCCTGCGGCGTCAGGACGTCCAGGCCGGCTGCGCGGAGTCCCTCGCTGAGGACGTCGCGCTTGTACCGGAGCGTGTCGGCAATGCCGGCGTAGAACTCGTCCGGGAGCCCCAGCCCCACCGCGATCGCGGCCTGGAAGGGCGTGCCGGAACTGTAGCTCAGGAACTGCTTGACGGTCCGGGCGGCGGCCACGAGGTGCTCCGGCCCGGAGAGCCAGCCGATCTTCCAGCCGGTGAAGGAGAACGTCTTCCCGGCCGAGGAAATAGTCAGCGTGCGCTCGGCGGCACCGGGCAGGGTGGCCAGCGGGATGTGCTGCACACCGAAGGTCAAGTGCTCGTACACTTCGTCGGTGATGATGACGGCGTCGTATTTCGCGGCCAGTTCGACGACGCGCGCAAGCACCTCGCGGGGGAACACCGCGCCGGTCGGGTTGTGCGGATTGTTGACCAGCACCACCTTGGTGCGGTTATTGAACGCGGCCTCGAGCGCGGCCAGGTCCGGCATAAAATCCGGGGCCAGGAGCGGGGCGGTAACGTGCGTGGCGCCGGCGAGCCCGATGATGGCGCCGTAGGAGTCGTAGAACGGCTCAAACGTGAGCACCTCGTCTCCCGGACCGACCAGCGCGAGCAGCGAGGCGGCGATGGCCTCTGTGGCGCCGGTGGTGACGATGATCTCGGTCTGGGGATCGGGGGTGAGCCCGTAGAACCGCTCCTGATGGACTGCGATCGCCTCCCGCAGCGGCAGGATGCCCTTGCCGGGCGCATACTGGTTGGCGCCGGCGGCGATGGCGGCCTGGGCGGCCTCCTTGATCTCGACGGGGCCGTCCTCGTCCGGGAAGCCCTGGCCGAGGTTGATGGCGCCCGTGCTGAGCGCAAGGGTGGTCATCTCCTCGAAGATCGTGACGCCCAGCGAACCGTCGGGGGAGAGCAGGTTGGCGCCGGTTGCGGCGCGCTGCCACGGGAACTGGGGAGGGAGCTGGGACATTCAGCCATGTTATCCCGGCCTGCGGCGCGGATACGGTAGGTTCGGAGCATGAGACGCGCTGTTTGCCCTGGCTCTTTTGACCCCATTCACAATGGACACCTGGAAGTCATCGCGCGTGCCGCGGGCCTCTTCGACGAGGTGATCGTGGCCGTGTCCACGAACTACACCAAGAAGTACCGCTTCACCCTGGAGGAGCGGATCGACATGGCCCAGGAAACGTTTGCGTCCCTGCGCGGCATCGTGGTGGAACCCGTGGGGGAGGGGCTGCTGGCCGAGTACTGCCGCCAGCGTGGCGTGTCCGCGATCGTCAAGGGCTTGCGCTCGTCCTCGGACTTCGACTACGAACTGCCGATGGCCACGATGAACCGGCAGCTGACCGGCGTCGAGACGGTGTTCCTGCCCGCGGAAAGCCACTACCTGCACCTGTCCTCCACCCTCATCAAAGAGGTCTTCGCCCTCGGCGGGGACGTCTCGGACTTTGTTCCCCGGTCCGTGCTGAAACGGCTGGCTCCGGGCGAGCCGGTCCAGAACCGGGCGCGCAAAGTGTAAGCTTGACCGGTACTCGGCGGCCTGCTGCCGGTTGCGTGGCCCGAATCCAAGGCCGCTTGTGGTGTGAACCGCCGGCGTGCCCCGGTTTGAGTCCGTCCGGAAGTTCAGGCTAAGATAGTACGTCGGTCATATGTTCAACAGGAGTTCTCATTAAACGAGATGCTAGTTCGCCCTTGGCGTTCGACGTCAAGGAACTCGGACGCAGTCCGGGAAGCATGCGAACGCTGACGGAACATGTACCCGCGCCAAGTGATCTTGGTGTGGCGCTCATTGGCGTGCAGGAAGGCTCGGATATCGAGCTGGACCTGCGGCTTGAGGCCGTACACGAAGGAATTCTGGTATCAGGAACCGCGCTCGTTGAAGTAACTGGCGAATGCGGCCGATGCCTGGATCCCCTTGCGTATGACCAAGAGGTCGATGTGCAAGAACTTTTCTTCTACGAGGACGCTGTGTTCTCCGACGAGGAAGACGAAGAAGAGCAACGTCGAGTCGAGCACGATCTGATCGATCTTGAGCCGGTGTTGCGGGACGCAGTTGTCACCATACTGCCGTTCCAGCCGGTGTGCCGGGAAGACTGCCAGGGCCTTTGCTCCGAATGTGGAGTACGCCTGGAAGACGAGCCGGGGCATCACCACGAGGTCGTAGATCCTCGCTGGGCCGCCCTGGCTGACTTGGCTAAGCCTGACCGGCAAAACTGATTTGTAAGTGTTTTTCTAGAGAGAAATGAGTTAGCCGTGGCTGTCCCGAAGCGGAAAATGTCTCGCTCGAATACCCGCGCCCGCCGCTCCCAGTGGAAGGCAACTGCCCCCCACCTGGTGAAGACCGTAGAGAACGGCCAGGTTGTTTACAGCCTGCCGCACCAGGCAAAGGTCGTTACCGACTCGGCTGGCACCGCGCTGTTCCTTGAATACAAGGGCCGCAAGGTCGCAGACGTCTAATCCGCCGACAGGCTGAAAAAGATGTCTTCAACTGAAGAGCTTCTGAAGCGTCTCGGTGTCACTATTGACGCCGGGACGCTTCGTCTTGCGCTCACACACCGTTCCTACGCCTACGAAAACGGCGGCATTCCCACCAACGAACGGCTCGAGTTCCTGGGCGACTCCATCCTGGGCTTCTCCGTGACGGACGCGCTGTACCGTGACAACCCCACGCTGCCCGAAGGCGACCTGGCCAAGCGCCGCTCCGCCGTCGTCAGCACCCGGGCGCTGGCCGGCATCGGCCGCAGCATCGGGCTGGGCGAATACATCTACCTCGGACAGGGCGAGAAGCTCACCGAGGGCAAGAACAAGGCGTCCATCCTGGCGGACACCATGGAGGCGCTGATCGGCGCCACCTACGTCTCCAACGACATCGAGACGGCCCGGCAGCTGGTCATGCGGCTGGTCGGCCCGCTGTTGAAGGACGCCGCCGCCCTCGGCGCCGGTACCGACTGGAAGACGAGTATCCAGGAGCTGGCGGCCAGCCGGCAGCTCGGAACCATCAACTACGCCGTTGACGGCTCCGGGCCGGACCATGCCCGGACATTCGAGGCAGTGCTGCGGATCGGTGGAACCGACTATGGCACCGGCACCGGCAACTCCAAGAAGGAAGCCGAGCAGGAAGCCGCCGCCGATGCCTGGCGCCGGCTGACCGCCCCCTCCACGCCTGATCCGCAACAGCTGCAGCCCCAGACCGGCAGCTAGGCGGCCGCGTTGCCTGAACTGCCCGAGGTCGAGGTGGTCCGGCGCGGCCTGGTGAGCTGGGTGCGGGGCCGGACCATCACCTCTGTCGATGTGCTGGACCCGCGCTCCCTGCGCCGGCACGCCCTGGGGCCGGAAGACTTTGCCGGCAACCTTGAGGGTGCCCGGGTGCTGGACGTGGTCCGCCGCGGCAAATTCCTCTGGATGCCGCTGGCGGACACGCCCGCCCCGTCCGGGAGCAGTGTCCTGTCTGGGGAGCCGGTCCCGGGCGCAGAGCCAGCCCCCGCCGTCGCACTCATGGCCCACCTGGGCATGTCCGGCCAGCTGCTGATGCAGGACCCCGGCGTTCCGGACGAAAAACACCTCAAGGTCAGGCTGCGGCTCAGCCCCGCTGACGGCATGCCCGCACAGCTCCGGTTCGTGGACCAGCGCATCTTCGGCGGCCTGTTCCTCACCTCGCTGATCCCCACTGACGACGGCGGCCCAGGCGGCCTCGCCGAAACACCGCTGCCGCTCATCGCCGAGGAAGCCTCGCACATTGCCCGGGACCCGCTGGACCCCTGGTTTTCCTTCGAGGCCTTCTACCGGCGCCTGCGGGCACGCAAGACCGGGCTCAAGCGGGCGCTGCTGGACCAGGGCCTGGTCTCCGGGATCGGCAACATCTACGCTGACGAGGCCCTCTGGAAGGCGCAGCTGCACTATGCCCGGCCCACCGACACCCTGCGCCGTGCCGACGCGCTGCGGCTCCTCGACGCTGCCCGCGAGGTCATGACGGATGCGCTGGCCGCCGGAGGCACAAGCTTCGATTCGCTCTACGTCAACGTCAACGGCGCCTCCGGGTACTTTGACCGCTCCCTGAACGCCTACGGCCGGGAGGGCCAGGAATGCAAGCGCTGCGCGGCCGCCGGCCGGGTCAGCCTGCTGAGGCGGGAACAGTTCATGAACCGTTCCTCGTACACCTGTCCCGTCTGCCAGCCCCGCCCCCGGAACGGCCGCTGGTAAGCTTGGGCGGCCGCTAAATCCCCGGACTTCCGCGGTAACACAGGTAGATTTAGGGCTGGAAAGCACCCGCTGCCGCCACCGAAGAGAGCCGAAGCACCTTGCATCTGAAGAGTCTGACCGTCCGGGGATTCAAGTCGTTCGCCTCAGCGACGACATTTGAATTCGAACCGGGCGTCACCGCCGTGGTGGGCCCCAACGGTTCGGGCAAATCCAACGTCGTGGACGCGCTGGCGTGGGTCATGGGCGAACAGGGCGCCAAAACCCTCCGCGGCGGCAAGATGGAGGACGTGATCTTCGCGGGCACCTCGGGCCGGCCGCCCCTGGGCCGGGCCCATGTCTCGCTGACCATCGACAACAGCGACGGCGCCCTGCCGATCGAATACAGCGAGGTGACGATCTCGCGGACCCTGTTCCGGACCGGCGGCTCGGAATACGCCATCAACGGCGCCGGCTGCCGGCTGCTCGATATCCAGGAGCTGCTCTCCGACTCCGGCCTTGGCCGCGAGATGCACGTGATTGTGGGCCAGGGCCAGCTGGACAAGGTCCTGCACGCCACCCCCGAGGATCGGCGCGGCTTCATCGAAGAGGCCGCCGGCATCCTCAAACACCGCCGCCGCAAGGAAAAGACGGTCCGCAAACTCGAGGCCATGCAGGCCAACCTGTCCCGGCTCAGCGATCTCACCGGCGAAATCCGGCGGCAACTGACCCCGCTGGGAAAGCAGGCCGAAGTTGCCCGGCGCGCCCAGAGCGTCCAGTTCGAGGTCCGCGACGCCCGCTCACGCCTCCTGGCGGACGACCTCGTCCAGCTGCAGTCCGCGCTGGCCAAGGACGTCGCGGATGAATCGGCGCTCAAGGCCCGCCGCGGCGTCGTCGAACGCGACCTCGAGGCTGGACGGCAGCGCCAGGCGGTCCTCGAACGGCTCGCCGCCGAGGCCACGCCAACGCTGAACGCGGCGCGGGAGAACTGGTACTCGCTCTCCACCGGGCGCGAACGGCTCCGCTCGCTCGGCTCGCTCGCCGAGGAGCGCCGCCGGCTGCTCGGCGCAGCGGACGTGGTGCCGGACACCGGCCGGGATCCGGACCAGCTGGAGCAGCAGGCCGCCCGCGTCCGCGACGAGCAGGCCGGCCTGGAACGGCAGATCCTGGACCGGACGGAGGCCCTGGCCGCCGCGACAGCCGCCAAGCATAAGGCCGAACAGGCCGCCGCCGCCGAGGACAAGCGGCTCGCGGCCCTGCTCCGGGCCGCCGCGGACCGTCGTGAAGGCCTGGCAAAGCTCGCAGGGCAGGTCGGCGCGGCACGCTCCCGTGTCGAGTCGGCCCAGTCCGAGCTCGGACGCCTCCGCGAATCGCAAAAGGCCGGCGAGGAACGCCGCCGGCACGCGCACAGTGAGTTCACAGCCCTGGAGACGCAGGTGGCTGGCGTCGAGGACGGCGAGGAATCGCTCGACGCCGACTACGAGGCCGCAAGCGTTGCCCTCGACACGGTCATCGCCGAAATTGACGCCCTGAAGGCGGCCGAGCGCGACGGCGAGCGGGAACGCGGCGCCCTCATGGCCCGCCGCGATGCCCTCCAGCTCGGCCTGAACCGCAAGGACGGCTCCGGGCACGTGCTCGGCGCCGCCGCAGGGGTCCTGGCCGCCGGAGTGCTGGGACCCTTGGCGTCCATGATCACCGTGGAGGCCGGATTCGAGGCCGCCGTCGCCGCCGCACTCGGCAGCGCGTCCGACGCCGTGGTGGTCCGGGACCAGGAGACGGCCGCCGCCGCCGTGCGGCTGCTGCGCGAGGACGACGCCGGCCGCGCCGCGCTGCTGCTCGCCGGCGTTCCGGCCGGGCCCTCGCCGCTGTTGGCCGGTGCGCTGTCGGCCGATGCATTAGCCGGCGGGAGCACGCTTCCCGCGGGCGCGCGCTGGGCCGCGGAGCTGGTTTCGGCTGCGGGTCCGGACGCTGCCGGCCTGCCGCTGGCTGCCCTGCTGGCCGGCGTCGCCGTCGTCGAGGATCTGGATGCCGCGGCGCAGCTGATCGCCGCGAGCCCCGGGCTCACCGCCGTGACCCGGGCCGGGGACGTCTTTACTGTGCTGACCGTGACCGGCGGTTCCGCGTCGGCGCCGTCGCTGCTGGAAGTCCAGGCCGCCGTTGACGACGCCGCCGCGAGGCTGGCCGCCGTCACCGCCGGGCTCGAACGCAACCGCTTCGCCCTCTCCGCCGCCCGGACCCGGCGCGCCGAAGCCCAGGACCGGGCGGACGCGGCCCTCGCAAAACTCCACGACTCCGACGCGAAACTCGCGGCCGTCGCCGAACGCCTGGGCCATCTGAACGCGGTGCTGCGCAGCGCCGTCGGGGAAAGTGAGCGCCTGGCCGCGTCCCTGGCCAGGGCCGAGGCCCAGATTGTCAGCGAACAAGATGCCCTGGAAGCGGTGGCGGCACGGCTCGCCGCGGCCACCGAAGCCCCCGCGGAGCAGGAACCCTCCCCGGAGCGCCGCGACGCCCTGGCCCTGGCCGCCTCGCTGGCCCGCACGGCCGAGATGGAAGCCAGGCTCGCCCTGCGCAGCGCCGAGGAACAGCTCACGGCCACCCGCAACCGGGCGGCCTCGCTGGAACGGGCCGCCGCCACCGAACGCCGCGCCCGCGAGGAAGCCGCGGAACGCGCCCGCCGCCGCCGGCTCCAGGCCCGGCGCGCCGCCGCCGTCGCCGTCGCCGTGCAGCACATCATCGGGTTCATCGACGTCTCCGTGGAGCTGGCCCGCCGGGAGCGGGACAGCGCCGAGGAACGCAGGGACGCGATGGACCGTGAGCTTGCCGGGGTCCGCAGCGGCAACGACGCCCTGGCCCGCGAACTGGCCGAGCTCACCGACTCCGTGCACCGCGACGAGCTCGCCCGCACCCAGCAGAGGCTTCGGATTGAGGCCCTGGAACTGAAGAGCGTGGAGGAGCTCGGCCTGACCGCAGAGCAACTCGTGGCCGATTACGGTCCGGACCGGCCCGTTCCGGTGCCGGCCGAGGACTCGGCGGACAAATGGGCCGCCCTGCGCGCCCCGGTGGACGAGGCCGGCCGCGAGATTTCCGAGGGCAAGCCCTTCGTCCGGGCGGAGCAGGAAAAACGGCTCAAACGCGCCGAACGCGACCTTGCGGCCCTCGGCAAGGTCAACCCGCTGGCGCTCGAGGAGTTCGCCGCGCTCGAGGAGCGCCACCAGTTCCTCAGCACCCAGCTCGAGGACCTGAAGTCCAGCCGCAGGGACCTGCTGGACATCATCAAGGAAGTCGACGACCGCGTCCAGAAGGTCTTCGCCGAGGCATTCGAAGACACCTCGCGGCAGTTTGTCCGCGTTTTCGCCCGGCTGTTTCCCGGCGGCGAGGGCCGGCTGGTCCTGACGGACCCCTCCGACATGCTCACCACCGGGATCGAAGTGGAAGCCCGCCCTGCCGGCAAGAAAATCAAGCGGCTCTCGCTGCTCTCCGGCGGCGAGCGTTCCCTGACGGCGGTGGCGCTGCTGGTGGCGATCTTCAAGGCACGGCCCTCGCCCTTCTACGTCATGGACGAGGTCGAGGCCGCGCTCGATGACACCAACCTGGGCAGGCTCATCACCATCTTCGAAGAGCTCCGCGAATCCAGCCAGCTGATTGTCATCACGCACCAGAAGCGCACCATGGAAGTCGCCGACGCCCTCTACGGCGTCACAATGCGCGGCGACGGCGTCTCCACGGTGATCAGCCAGCGGCTGGGCGCGGAGGTCTAGACAGCGGAGATCTGGGCGGGGCGGCGGCCCGGGTGTAACGAAAACGCTGGCCACGGCCCATTTGGGGTTTGTGAGAAGCTAGGGGAGTGAACGACATCCTCCCCATTATTCTGCCCATTCTCGCTGTCCTGGTGGTCATTGGTGTGCTGATCCCGGTGCTCATGAAGACCCGGAAGAACGCCAAGACCTATTCAGGCACGCGTGACGCAAACGACCCCGTGCAGGCCCCGGGAGCCGGAACCCTTGTGGAGGACCGTCCCGCGTCGGCGCCGGCACCGGCAAGAACCTCGCCGGACGCCGTCGAGCTCGAACAACCAGCGGTCGAGGTGCCGGACAACGCCGCCGGCCTGGAAACTGTGCCGGTGGAAACCCCGCTGCCGGTGGCCGGACGCCTCGCCCGGCTGCGCGAGCGGCTGGTCAAGTCCAACAACGTCCTGGGCAAAGGCCTGCTGGCCCTGCTCTCGGCCGACAAGATCGACGAAAACGTCTGGGATGAAGTCGAGGAAACCCTCCTGCTGGCCGACCTCGGCACCGAACCGACCATGCAGCTCGTGGACGCGCTCCGCGAACGCGTCAAGGTGATCGGCACCCGGGACCCCGAGCACGTCAAGGCCCTGCTCCGCGAGGAACTCATCAAGCTCGTGGACCCCACCATGGACCGCAGCCTGAACGTCCAGCGCCACGCCGACAAGCCCGCCGTCGTGCTGGTGGTCGGCGTGAACGGCGTCGGCAAGACCACCACCGTGGGCAAGCTCGCCCGCGTGCTCGTGGCCGAGGACAAGGACGTGCTGCTGGGCGCCGCCGACACCTTCCGCGCCGCGGCCTCCGAACAGCTCGCCACGTGGGGCCAGCGCGTCGGGGTCCCCACCGTCAAGTCCGACGTCCACGGCGCGGACCCGGCCTCGGTGGCCTACGAAGCGGTCCAGGCCGGCATCGACCAGGAAGTCGACGTCGTCATGATCGACACCGCGGGGCGCCTGCAGAACAAGGTGGGCCTCATGGACGAGCTCAGCAAGGTCAAGCGGGTCATCGAGAAGCTTGCCGAGGTGGACGAGGTGCTGCTGGTCCTGGACGCCACCACCGGCCAGAACGGACTCAACCAGGCCCGGGTGTTCTCCGAGGTCGTGAACATCACCGGGATCGTCCTGACCAAGCTGGACGGCACCGCCAAGGGCGGGATCGTCGTCGCCATCCAGAAGTCCCTCGGCGTCCCGGTCAAGCTGATCGGCCTGGGCGAAGGCGCGGACGACCTCGCACCGTTCGACGCCGAAGGATTCGTGGACGCACTGCTGAACTGACACGATCACGCCAACGCCCGGCTGGGGAATCCCAGCCGGGCGTTTTGCGTGGGCGGGCATTGAGTTCCGGGGCGACGTGCTCGTCTACGGATCCTCCGGGCCGCTGCGTCCTGTTAACTCTGCCGCTTAACTCTGCCGCTTAACTCTGCCGCGCCTCTTCCGCGCGCATGGCGGCGATGACGCCGCCATCGATCAGGAGGTCGGCTCCGGTAATGAAGCCGCCCTCTGGCCCCAGCAGGAGGGCTCCCGCTTCGGCGACGTCGGTGGGGGTGCCGATGCGCCCGGCAGCCGACGTCGCGATCATGTGGCGGTAGCCGTCGCCGTCAGGACCGGCCATTTCTTCCTGGGCCAGCGGCGTGGAGATAATGCCGGGACTTATTGAATTAACGCGTGCTCCGCGCTCTCCCCAGGTGACAGCCGCGGCCTGCACGCGCACCGTATTGGCACGCTTGGCCAGGATGTACGCATCCCGGGAGGTCCCCGCTGCCGCGGGCGCCAAGGACGCCAGGGCCAGCAGGTCCGACGCCGGGGTGAAGGCCCACGCACGCTCGACCTCGTGCGGAAATCCGTCGCCCATGTGACCGGCCATGCTGGAGATGACGACGCCGGAGCCCCCGGACGCGATGACGCGGCCGAATTCTTCGAGGACGAGCGCGGTGCCGAGCAGGTCGACTTCCAGGACCCTCTGAGTCGTCGCCTGAACGGGTGAGACGCCGGCTGCGTGCACCACGCGGGTGACCGGTCCCATCGCCGCGGCCGCGTCGGCCAGAGCGGCCACCGCGGCGCGGTCGGAGACGTCGGTGACCTGGGTAGCCACGTCGTAGCCTTCGTTTCGGAGCTGCTCGGCGACAGTAGTCATGGTCGTCTCGTTGTAATCGGCCAGCAGGATGGTGCGGCCGACGCCGGCGCGTCGGACGATCGCGAGACCAATGCTGCCGGTGCCGATGAGGACTGCAGTTTCCTTGTTCATATTCTGTGTTTCCTTCTGCTGGTGTGCGGCTTGTCGAGACACCAGATTTTCGTGTGGGGGAACGGGAGCGGTTCGTGTGAACCCGGGTGACGGCGCCGGCGGGCCGGTGTGGTCCGGGACCAGCGTCGGAAAGCCGACGGGAGGTACAGGGCCGTTCTGGCCCGCCCACTCTCATGCGCCTCTCTATCCAGCTAATCGCGCATCACCCGGGTGAGGAAGTGCCCGTTGATCCACGTACTGGCAGGTCCCCCCGCGGCAACACTCGGCGGGCTCTCGTGCGCGGCGCATCCCGCGCAGGCCGGTTCGACGCCGCCGCACTGAAGGTTGTGGGCGAGCTGACCCGGGCGGCGACTCTCGCGGACGCGGTCGCCGGCATCGATGCGGTCATCTTCACCCAGGGCTCCGCCTACGGCGACGCCACAGCGGCAGAAGCCGGATTCCTCCCCTCGCTCCGGGAAGTCCACCTGCCCCCGGAGGTTGTGCTGCTGGTCTTTCTGCCGCCCTGCGCCTGAGGCTGCTCGCCCGCAAACGAGCATCCGTCGTCCGGCTCCGCGACGAACGCCGGATCGACGACACCGTGCTCCGCCAAGTGCAGGCCGACCTGGACATTGAGGAGGTGCGCCTCTCCCGGCGCGAAGTCGTCGACTGAGGCAGTGGCTTGAGAAATCTTCGTTAAACACGACACGGTCATTGCAACTCCCAAGAATTCTGGGTGTTGCAATGACCGCTGGAACCGACGGACAGGACCGGGGCACTCTCTTTTGCCGCTGGGACGGGCTAGTACGTCAAGCGGCTAGTACTTGAAGTTCAGGACCGTCACTGTTCCGGCGGTCAGCTTGAACTGCTGCGCCGGGGACTTGTACGCGAAGCCGGGAACCGTGGCGCGCTGGGCGAGGGGCTTGGGCTCGGTCTTGGCGCCGTCGATGACGGTCTGGTCCTCGGCTGAGTAGCTGGGGCCGCTGAGCTGCGTCATGGTCCCGGTTACCGGCCTGCCCGGCAGGTTCAGGGTGACGAGAGTCTGCGCGGCCTTTTCGGGGTCGTTTTCATTCACGATCACGACACTCGTGCTGCCGTCCGCGTTCTGCAGCGCGTAGCTGAAGGCCAGCCCGCCTCCTGCGCTGTTCAGTTTCATGAACTTGCCGGCCTCGAGCTCGGCCACCATGGAGATGCCGAAGAAGTTGGCACGGCCGGACATCTGGCCGTTGCCGAACGGGTAGGCGCCGGCACTGCAGATGGCGGACAGGGGCGGGCCGCCCTTGCATGTGAGCAGCGAGCTGTGGAAACCGATCCGGGTAATGCCCAGCTGGGCGGCGTTGAGGGCATAATCAGCCGCCCACAGCGCCGAGGCATGCGTGCGCGAGGTCTCGTTCGAGCCCGGGCAGGCCGCGATCCCGGTCTCCGGGAGCCAGGTCTCCAGGCCCGCTGCCTGGCCGACCTTGAGGGCAGACTGCTGGTAGTCGGCGGCACGGTCGTGCATCAGTTGGCTCATCAGGTTGGCAATGGTGGGCGAGCCCTTGGGATCACTGCCGTCACAGCTGTAGAGCGGGTAGTTGTGGAACGTCAGGATCTTCTTCTGCGGGATGTCCGCATCGACGAAGGGCTGCCACCACTTCTGGTCGTAGGCGCCCGGGCCGGAGATGGGCACGTTGGGGGCCACGGCATAGATCGCGTTGGCGTAGTCCTTCAGTTCCCGGACGTACTGCTCCAGGCTGTAGCCACTGCCGGTCTTGACGTCGTTGAAGACGAAGCCGTTGGGCTCGTTGCCCACCGTGATGCTGAGCAGCCGGTCGCCGAAGATCTCCGAGGCGTTTTTGACCATGTCCGCTGCCCGGGCCGGGTTGTAGTGGCCCAGGTCCACCGTGAGGCTGACCTTGGCGTCGCCGGCCTCAAGCAGGGTCTTGAGCCGGGCAAGGTCTGCCGGGCCCACGGCCTTGACCGGGTGGGTCTTGTCTCCCTTGTAGTCGGAGGGGACACCCTCGCCGGTGGAGGTCCAGAAGAAGCGGCGGTCCACGGCGTTGCCGCCGAAGCGCAGGACGGGCTGGTCGATCTCCTTCAGGAGCTTGACCATCGACGCGTTGTCGCTGCTGAGGTCCGGATCGGCCAGATCCGTGGCCTCGAGGGAGATTCCGGTCAGGCCCTTGTTCAGGGAGGTGCCCACGAGGTCGTTGGAGACGTCGACGTTGAGGGGCTCAACCTTCTCCAGCGGTGACCCGGCCGGCGGGCCCGGCTGCGCGTAATAGGTGACAGGGGGGCCCACCTCAGCCGCGGTGGGCGCCGGTGCCGCCGACTGGGCGGTCTTGGAAGCGGCCGGCGGGGCCGGCGTCGGGGAGCCGAGCGCGAGGGGAATCAGGACGGCCGTTGCTGCGACGACGGCGACGATTCCGGCGCCGGCAACCATCCGTGCGCGCTTTCTTTTCCCCGTGTTCGTTGGATCGGCGGGGTCGGGGCTATCGGCTTTTCCTAGGGAAGAGTCGAATCTGGCCATGGGGGATTACCTCCGGAAGATTGTGGCACGTGCCCCCAGCTTAGCCAAGGGTGACGGCCTGCGCTGACCGGTAGGTCCTGAACGGGGTCCCGGTCACGGTCCCGGGCCAGGTCCGGGGAGGGTCCTGGACAAGGTCATTGACAGGACTGCACGCGCGGCGGACCGGCGGCGGCAACGCCGCAGGTCAGGCGCTCTTTGCTGCCGGCCGGGCGAACGTTTCGCGGGCCGGCAACCACACTGCGGCGGCGGCCAACAGCATGCCGCCGGTGACCCCGAAGGCCCAGCCGTAGCCCAGGCGGTCCGCCAGCAGCCCTGCCACCACCGGCCCGACGATCGCGCCGCTGTCTGAGGCCATCTGGAAGACGGCCAGGACGCGGCCACCGGAGCGCTCGTTGCCGATCACATCGGCGATCGCGGCCTGCTGGGCCGGTCCCAGCAGGCCGGAACCGATCCCGGCGCAAGCGGAGGCGAGCAGGAACCAGGGCAGCTGGTGCGTGAATCCGATGGCCGCCGTGGCAGTGCCAGTGACCAGCAGCCCGGCGAGTAGGAGCGGCTTGCGGCCAAGGCTGTCCGCGAGCCGGCCGGAGAACGTCAGCGCCACCGCGTTTCCGCCCGCGAAAACCGCCAGGGCCCAACCGGCCGATTCCGGACCCGCGCCGAGCGCCACGACGGCGAAGAGCGGCACTGTGGCCATCCGCACCCCGAAGGTGGCCCAGCCGTTGGCAAAGCTCGAAAACAGGCCGGCCCGGTAGGCGCTGTCCCGCAGCGCGTCGCGGAGTTCCATCGCCGGAGCCGTGGCGCCGGGCTGCCGGGCGGCGGCCGGGACATGGCTGAGCTGGGTCTGCACCACGAGGGCCGCCAGCACCAGGGCCGCCGCGTAGGCCAGGAACGGCACCCGCAGGCCGAAATTGGCGAGCAGCCCGCCGACGATCGGGCCGCAGACGTTTCCGATCAGGAAGGCGGAGGCATAGGCCCCCGAGACCCGGCCGCGGCTTTCCGGCGGCGCGAGCCGGACCACGAGTGCCATGGACGCCACAGTGAACATCACCGAACCGGCCCCGCCCAGGCCCCGGAAGACCAGCAATTGCCAGTAGTCCTGGGCGAAAGCGCAGGCGGCCGTCGACGCAGCCACGATCAGCAGCCCGGCCACGTAGACGGGCCGTTCGCCCAGCTTCACGATCAGGGCGCCGCCCGCCGGGGCGAAAACGAGCCGCATGAACGCGAAGATGCTCACGATCACGGCTGCCGCCGTCGCGCCGACGTCGAACGTGGTGGCGAACTGGGGAAGCACCGGTGCGACGAGGCCAAAGCCGATCGCGATCAGGAAGGCCGCCACCAGCATCACCTTGATGTCCCGCGGCAGCCGGGAACGCCCCGGGGCCGGCGCGGGCGCCTTGGCTGCGGCTTCGCCGCCGGGGCGGGAGGTTTTGCTCATGATGCGTTCGTCCTTGGGCAGATGCGGGGCCGGCTGGCGGCGGGGTCCTTCAAGCGCGGAATTGATTCGATGAAACATAACCGTAACAAGTATGAGATGCACCATTTACGTCCGGGAGGTTCTTGTAACAACCCGGCAATGTAAATCCTCCGCCAGCGAAACACGGCCCCGCGAAACTCGATGTAGAACGCAAATAATGCGTTGGGACCGGCGGACTACTCCGCACCTATTGCAAGAGAGGACGTAGACCATGGAACTCACCGCAGGTCTCGTTTGGCTCCTGGTCGCCGCGGCACTCGTGCTGTTCATGACCCCGGGCCTGGCATTCTTCTACGGCGGCATGACTCGCGCCAAGTCGGCCTTGAACATGATGATGATGAGCTTCGTCGCCATTGGAACCGTGAGCATCATGTGGGTCCTGTGGGGCGCCTCGATGGCCACCAGCAACGAAGACAACTTCTACCAGATCTTCGCCAACCCGTTCAGCCACTTTGGCCTGCACGGCTTCACCGAACCGGCTGATCTGCTCAAGGTTGGCTACGCGGCCACCTTCGCCATCATCACGGTGGCCCTGATCTCCGGCGCGGTCGCCGACCGCGCCAAGTTCTCCGCCTGGGTGGTCTTCACCCCCATCTGGGCCACGCTCGTCTACGCGCCGCTGGCCTTCATGGTCTGGGGCGGCGGACTCTTCTCCGCCAGTGGCTGGTTCGGCCAGACGTTCGCGCCGGTCATCGACTTCGCCGGCGGCACCGTGGTCCACATCAACGCCGGTGTCGCGGGCCTGATCCTGGTCCTGATCATCGGTAACCGCAAGGGCTTCGGCAAGGACCCGAACCACCGCCCGCACAACATTCCGTTCGTCATGCTCGGCGCTGCAATCCTGTGGTTCGGCTGGTTCGGCTTCAACGCCGGTGCCGCTGCCACTGTGGAGCAGGCCGGCCTGATCTGGATCAACACCCTGGCCGCCCCGGCCGCCGCCATGCTCGGCTGGCTCGCGGTGGAACGCTTCCGCGACGGCCACCCGACCTCCCTCGGTGCCGCCTCCGGCGTGGTGGCCGGCCTGGTCGCCATCACCCCGGCTTGCGCCAACGTCTCCCCGCTGGGTGCGATCGCCCTCGGCGTCGCTGCCGGTGTGGCCTCCGCGCTCGCCGTCGGCCTGAAGTTCAAGTTCGGCTACGACGACTCGCTCGACGTCGTCGGCGTCCACCTCGTCGCCGGTGTTATCGGGACTGTGGCAATCGGCTTCCTCGCCACCCCGACCCAGGGCGCTGCGGGCCTGTTCTACGGCGGCGGCACCACGCAGCTGGTCGCCCAGAGCCTCGCGGCACTGATGGCCATCGTCTTCACCGCCGTGATGACGTTCATCATCGCCTTCCCGGTCCACAAGCTCATGGGCTTCCGTGTCTCCCAGGAACAGGAAGTCGTCGGTGTGGACCTGAGCCTGCACGCAGAGACCGCCTACGAGTTCGGCGTCGGCGGGCACGGCGGCAGTTTCCAGCCGCTGCACGAACTGATCACCGGCAAGCCGATGGGCGAAGAGGCAGTCGCCGAAGTGCCGGTGGACGCCGCGTCCAACGGCAAGCAGAACGCAACGGGTAAGGAAAGTGTGGGGGCATGAAACTGATCACGGCAATCGTCCGTCCGGAAAAGCTTGAGGCTATTCGCGAGGGCCTGGAGGCCTACGGCGTGCAGGGCCTCACGGTCAGCGCGGCCAGCGGCTACGGCCGGCAGCGCGGCTACACCGAGGTGTACCGCGGGGCCGAGTACAACGTGGACCTCCTGCCCAAGATCCGGGTAGAAGTCCTGGCCACCGACGAACAGGCGGACGACATCCTGGATGTCATCATCGCCAGTTCGAACACCGGCCGGGCCGGCGACGGCAAGGTCTGGACGATGGATGTGTTCGAGGCTGTCAGGGTCCGCACGGGAGAGCGCGGTTCGGCAGCGATCTAGCTGCTCCCCGCTCCGCACTACCGAAGCCGGTACTGACACAGCGGCACTGACACAGCGGGCCGGATGCCTGAGAGGCATCCGGCCCGCTTTTGTCGTCCCTGTTGCCTCGCCGGCGCTGCGCCAGTGCTACGCCGGCCAGCCCTCCGGTCCAGGGGTTCCGGCCTGATATTCCTCCAGCGGGACATGTCCGGCGGTCCAGGACTTCAGCACGGGCGCCAGGATGCGCCAGCAGTCCTCGGCGGTGTCCGCCCGCACCGAGAGCAGCGGATCGCCGGTCAGGACGCCCTCCAGCACTTCACCGTAGGGGAGGAGCTCGGAAGAGCTCAGCTCCGCCTGCAACGTGGCCCGGTCCAGGCTCAGCACATCGCCCGGGCCGTTCACGTCGACGTCGAACTGCAGGGTGTCCGGGCCAAAACCGATCCGCAGCTGGTTGGGGGCGTCCACGCCGGTGAACCCCTTCGGCAGGTGCGGCACCGGCCGGAAGGTCACCACGGCCTCCTTGCGTTTTTTGCCCAGCGCCTTGCCCGAGCGCAGGATGAACGGCACGCCCTGCCAGCGCCAGTTGTCGATCTCCACCTGCACCTCGGCGAGGGTCTCGGTGCCCCTGGACGCGTCCACGCCCTCCTCCCGGGCATAGTCCGGGATTTTCCGGCTGTTGATCGAACCGGCGGTGTACCGTGCCCGGCGGGTGTTTTGGCGGTACGGGGCCTTGATTCTGCTGGCCCGCAGCACGGTGGCCACGGCATCGCGGAGGTCGCGTTCGTCCACGGACGCGGGCGGCTCGATTGCCATGAGGGCCATGATCTGAAGCAGATGGCTCTGGATCATGTCGCGGAGGGCGCCGGCGCCGTCGTAGTAGCGGGCGCGTCCTTCGAGAGCGAGGTCCTCGTCGAAAATGATCTCGATCTTTTCGACGTGCTGCCGGTTCCACACCGGCTCCAGGAACGTGTTCGCGAAGCGCAGGCCAAGGATGTTCAGGACGGTTGCCTTGCCGAGGAAGTGGTCCACCCGATGGATGTGGTCCTCCGGGACCAGCGCGGCCAGTGTCTTGTTCAGATGCTGCGCGGACTGCTCATCCGAGCCGAACGGCTTCTCCATGACCAGCCGGGTGCCGGCGGGCACGTCCTCGGGAGCCAGCGCCTCGCACGCGCGCTGGCTGACACGCGGCGGCAGGGCGAAGTAGATGGCCACGGGGCCCTCCATCTGCGCCAGCAGCCCGGCGAGCTGGCCTTTGGCCGTGACATCGATTTGGTGGTAGCTGCTCTCCTGGCGGATCCGCTTGAGCTCCCGCTTGCCGTGGGCATCGGCCCGGGAGTTCTCGTCCGCAAAGGACTCCTCGATCCGGCCCAGCCACTGCTCCGGCGTCCAGGGGTCCGATCCCGCTCCGGCCAGGGTGAGGCCGTCGGCGCGGCCCCGGGCCACCAGGCGGGCCAGCCCTGGCAACAGGAGCCTGCCCGTCAGATCGCCTGAGGCGCCCAGGATGAGCAGGGTTTTTACAGTTGTTTGGCTGGTCACCTAAGCCAGCATGCCATCTTGAAGGCGCATCTTGGTACCCTAGATAGTCGAGTCCTGTTGTCGAGGCGGTTCGTCCAGGCGAACACCAGTCGCGACGCTGGCGTGCCGCACCGGCCGCCACCTGTAGATCCACTGAAAGAAGTGCACGGCGCGTGTTCAATTCACTCTCTGACCGGTTGACAGCAACCTTCAAGAATCTGCGTGGCAAAGGCCGCCTGACCGAGGCGGACGTTGACGCCACAGTCCGCGAGATCCGGCGTGCCCTCCTGGACGCCGATGTCGCCGTGCCCGTGGTCCGGGAGTTCACCGGCCGCGTGCGCGAGCGTGCCCTCGGCGCCGAGGTTTCCGGGGCGCTGAACCCGAGCCAGCAGATCGTCAAGATCGTCAACGAGGAGCTCGTGGAGATCCTCGGCGGCGAGACCCGCCGGATCCGCCTCGCCAAGACCGGACCCACCATCATCATGCTGGCCGGCCTGCAGGGCGCCGGCAAGACCACCCTGGCCGGCAAGCTCGCCAAGTGGCTCAAGTCCCAGGGCCACAGCCCCATGCTGGTGGCCTGCGACCTCCAGCGCCCCAACGCCGTCACCCAGCTGCAGGTGGTCGGCCAGCGCGCCGGCGTGCCCGTTTTCGCCCCGCACCCAGGCGCCACGTCCACCGAGCTGGACCACCCTGCCGGCGACCCGGTCGCCGTCGCCCGTGACGGCGTCGAGGAAGCCAAGCGCACCCTCCACGACGTCGTGATCGTGGACACCGCCGGCCGTCTCGGCGTCGACGCCGACATGATGGAGCAGGCGCGCCAGATCCGCCGCGCGATCGTCCCGAACGAAGTCCTGTTCGTGATCGACTCCATGATCGGCCAGGACGCCGTCAACACGGCCGTGGCCTTCGACGAGGGCGTCAACTTCACCGGCATCGTGCTCTCCAAGCTCGACGGCGACGCCCGCGGCGGTGCCGCGCTCTCCGTCGCATCGGTCACCGGCAAGCCGGTCATGTTCGCGTCCACCGGCGAAGGCGTGGACGACTTCGAGCTCTTCCACCCGGACCGCATGGCCTCGCGCATTCTCGACATGGGTGACGTCCTCACCCTGATCGAGCAGGCCGAGAAGTCCTGGGACAAGGATGAAGCCGCCCGGATGGCGAAGAAGTTCGCCGACCAGGAAGACTTCACCCTGGATGACTTCCTCGCCCAGATGCAGCAGATCCGCAACATGGGCTCCATGAAGAAAATGCTCATGATGATGCCGGGCGCGCAGAACATCCGCCAGCAGCTGGAGCAGTTCGACGAGCGCGAGATCGACCGTGTTGAGGCCATTGTCCGGTCCATGACCCCGCACGAGCGCGTTGCTCCGAAGATCATCAACGGCTCCCGCCGGGCCCGCATTGCCCGCGGTTCCGGCGTGCACGTCTCCGAGGTCAACGGACTGCTGGAGCGCTTTGCCCAGGCCCAGAAGATGATGAAGAAGATGGCCGCCGGCGGCGGGATGCCCGGAATGCCGGGGATGCCCGGCATGGGCGGCGGGGCGCGCAAGGGAGCCAAGCCCGCGCCCAAGAAGAAGGCCCGCTCCGGCAACCCGGCCAAGGCAGCGCAGGAACTGCGCGACGCCGAGGTCCGGCGTGCCGCCGGCTCCAAGGCCCTGCCCACCGGGGCATCGTTCGGCCAGCAGGGCGGCGACTTCGATCCGTCCCAGCTGAATTTGCCCAAGGGCTTCGACAAGTTCCTCGGCGGCAGCAAGTAGCCGCAGCTGCTAATGCCGCCGGGACTGTGTCGCCGGCGGCATCAGCACTGAAGTGCCATAGGGTTAGACAATGTTCAAGCAGCGCGTAGTCTTCGTCCACGGGGATGGCAGCTTCGGTGCCGCCGCGTGGCCAAAGCAGCACGGAATGGCGCTGGACTACGACGCCCTGTTCCTGCGGCGGCACGGGTTTGACGCCGTCGCGGAACCCCTCGAATCCAACTTCGCCGCCGACGCCGCAATTGTGCTCGCGTCGCTGGCAGACGACGGCCGCGGCGAGGCCGGCGGCCATGTGGTGGCCCATTCGCAGGGCGCGATCGCCGCGATGATGGCTGCCGTCGAGCGGCCCGACCTCGTCCAGTCGCTCACCCTGGTGGAACCGGCCTGCCTGTCCCTGACCGCGGAGCTTCCCGCCACCGCTGCGCACCGGGCGCTCATGCAGCCGCTCTTCGACGTCCGGCACAACCTCAGCGACGACGACTTCCAGCGGGAGTTCATCCGCCGCGCGTTTGCGGCCGACGCCCCGGGGGCCACGACGCCGGAGGCCCTCCGGGCGGCGCGCCGGCTCCGCCTGCAGGCGCCGCCGTGGGAAGCCCCGCTGCAGATCGTGCCGGGCGTGCCGACGCTGGTCCTGA
This sequence comes from Arthrobacter sp. P4_F10, assembly GCF_056401435.1. Taxonomy (NCBI): domain Bacteria; kingdom Bacillati; phylum Actinomycetota; class Actinomycetes; order Micrococcales; family Micrococcaceae; genus Arthrobacter; species Arthrobacter sp. P4_F10. The sequence continues at coordinate 25,211 of NZ_JBFUJJ010000002.1, read as the reverse complement.
CCGGAGGCTGGGAACCGCTGTATGAGGAAATCGCCGGCTACCTGCGCGAGACCGGCGCCCTGCACCGCACGGCGCCGGGAGGGCACCGGCCCCAGGATTCAGCCGAGGGGGACCGGGCCATCCGCTCGTACATCGCCGAGGTTAGCCGGCACCAGCACGCCCGGGCGTCCTAGGAGGCTGCAGGTTCGCCTACGGCCGGTTCCGGCAGGTAGACCTTGCCGCCCGAGGCGAGGAACTCATTGCTCTTCGCCTGCATTCCGGCCGCCATCTGCGCCAGGGCCGCCTGCGAATCAGCTGAACCGTATTCGTCCCGGATGTCCTGGCTGATCCGCATCGAGCAGAACTTGGGACCGCACATCGAGCAGAAGTGGGCTGTCTTGGCCGGCTCCGCGGGAAGCGTCTCATCGTGGAAGGCCTCCGCCGTCACCGGGTCCAGGGACAGCGCGAACTGGTCCCGCCAGCGGAACTCAAACCGCGCCTTGGACAGGGCATCGTCGCGTTCGTGGGCGCCGGGGTGGCCCTTGGCGAGGTCGGCGGCGTGGGCCGCGATCTTGTAGGTGATCACGCCCGTCTTCACGTCGTCCTTGTTCGGCAGCCCGAGGTGTTCCTTGGGTGTCACGTAGCAGAGCATGGCGGTGCCGAAGCGGGCAATCTCCGTGGCGCCGATCGCCGAGGTGATGTGGTCATACCCCGGTGCGATATCGGTGACCAGCGGCCCGAGCGTATAGAACGGGGCGCCCTTGCAGAGTTCCTGCTGGCGCTCCACGTTTTCCCGGACGAGGTGGAAGGGCACATGTCCCGGGCCCTCCACCATGACCTGCACATCGAACTCCCAGGCCCGCTGCGTGAGCTCGGCCAGCGTGTCCAGCTCGGCGAACTGCGCCGCGTCGTTGGCATCCGCCGTCGCGCCGGGCCGCAGCCCGTCACCCAGGGAGAACGCGACGTCGTACTTCGCGAAGATCTCGCACAGCTCGTCGAAGTGGGTGTAGAGGAAGTTCTCCTGGTGGTGCGCCAGGCACCAGCCGGCCATGATGGAGCCGCCGCGGGAGACGATGCCGGTGACCCGGTTGGCTGTCAGGGGCACGTAGCGCAGCAGCACCCCGGCGTGGATGGTCATGTAGTCCACGCCCTGCTCGCACTGCTCGATCACGGTGTCCCGGAAGATCTCCCAGGTCAGGGCATTCGCCTCACCGTTGACCTTCTCCAGCGCCTGGTAGATCGGGACCGTGCCGATGGGGACGGGGGAGTTGCGGATGATCCATTCGCGTGTCGTGTGGATGTCGTCCCCGGTGGAGAGGTCCATGACCGTGTCCGCGCCCCACTGGGTGGCCCACTGGAGTTTGTCCACCTCCTCGGCGATGGAACTGGTCACGGCGGAGTTGCCGATATTGGCGTTGATTTTCACCAGGAACGCCTTGCCGATGATCATCGGCTCGGATTCGGGGTGGTTGACGTTGTTGGGAATGATCGCCCGCCCCGCGGCCACCTCGCTGCGGACCAGCTCCACATCGCAGTTCTCCCGCAGCGCGACGAACCGCATTTCCTGTGTGATGACACCGTCCCGGGCGTAGCGCATCTGCGTGACGGTCTTGCCCTCAACGGCGCGCCGCGGCACCGGCCGGCCGCCCCGCCACTCGGCCGACGCCGCACCCCGGCGCACCGCCGACTTGCCGTCGTCGAGCAGCTCCCGTTCCCGGCCGGCGTAGGTTTCGGTGTCCGCCCTGGCCTCAATCCAGGATGCCCGGAAGGGCTCCAGCCCGCGGACCGGATCGCTGCCGGGGCCGGCGGTGCGGTAGACCCGGAAGGGTGCGTTCCCGACGCCGCCCGGTGAGGGTTCCAGGGCAATCTCGGTCACCGGGACGCGGATGCCATGGTCCGGGTCCGTGGTGAAGGCCAGCGAGTGGGACTTCAGCGACTGCGTGGCGGCTGCAGGCTCATTTTGGGCTGACTCAATTTGGACGGGCTCGATTTGGGCAGGGCTGTGCTGGGTCAATTGGGTATTCACGAAAATACTCACTTCCTTCGCCGGCATTACCCGGACAGGTTCAACGGTCGCAGGCTGCGTCAGCCCGATCTCAGCCCCTGCAGGGGGCACCCGTGTGGTCGTAGACGAAGCTACCACGTGCCTGTCGACGGCTGTGGAGTATGACGCGGCCGGCGGACCGCGGTGTTAGCTTGGCATTGTGACTGTGCCCGGGGCCGCGGCCCGGATCAGGACGGCGACGCCGGAAGACCTTCCGGCGCTGCCGGTTCTCGAGGCCGCAGCAGACCGCATCCTCGAAGCGGAGCCGGGGGACCAGGCGCTCCCGGCTCCGGCGTTGACGACGCCGGTCGAGCCGCGCTTCATACTTGTCGCCGGAAACCCGCCCGTAGGATTTGCCCGCGTTGACGAACTCGGCGGCCAGGCCCACCTGGAGCAACTCTCCGTGCAGCCGGACTTCGGCGGGCGGGGGATCGGCCGGTCCGTGGTGGAGGCGGCCATCGATGCGGCCCGGAGTCGTGGCTGTTTATCGATGACGCTTAGCACCTTCGCGGACATTCCGTTCAATGGGCCGTTTTACGCGAGCTGCGGTTTCGAGGAATTCGCCCAGCCGGGCCAGGCGTTGGCTGCCCTGCGGGTGCACGAAGCGCAGCTGGGGCTGGATGATCTGGGCCGGCGGGTTGTCATGCGGATTAGGCTTAGGCCATGACCGGCATCATCGAATTCAGCGGCCCCATCCTCACGGCCGCGGACCAGGAACGCCGCGGACTTTGGTCGGTGGACGGACTGCTGACCTTCCGCCGCCCGGCAGCCGCGCCGGAGACCGTGCTGGACGGCTGGGTCATTCCCGGGTTCGTGGACGCACACTGCCACATCGGCCTGGGCCCGGGCGGGGACGTTTCCGAGGACACCGCCGAATCCCAGGCCCTGGCGGACCGGGACGCCGGGACGCTGCTGGTCCGAGATGCCGGCGCGGTCCACGACACCCGCTGGCTCCAGCAGCGGGCGGACCTTCCCCGGATCATCCGCTCCGGCCGGCACCTCGGCAGGACCCGGCGCTACCTGCCGGGCCTGGCCATCGAGGTCCAGCCGGAGGATCTCGTAGAGGCGGTGCGGAAGCAGGCCCGCGCGGGCGACGGCTGGGTCAAGCTCGTGGGGGACTGGATCGACCGCGACGCCGGCGACCTGGCGGCCAGCTTTCCCGCCCGGACGGTCAAGGACGCCGTCCAGGCCGCCCACGATGAAGGGGCCCGGGTCACCGCGCACTGCTTCGCCGAAGACACCCTGGATGACATGCTCGACGCCGGGATCGACTGCATCGAGCACGGCACCGGGCTGCTGCCCCGGCACTTGCCGCGCTTCCTCGACCAAGGCGTCCCGATCGTGCCCACTCTGATCAACATCGCCACGTTCCCGGACATCGCCACGCGGGCGGAGGCCAAGTTCCCCCGCTACGCCGCCCACATGCGCTCGCTGTGGGAACGGCGGGCTGAACGGGTCCTCGAAGCCTACGAGGCCGGGGTGGCCATCTATGCCGGCACCGACGCCGGCAGCGTGATCAGGCACGGCCGGATCGTGGACGAGATCCATGCCCTGCACGCCGCCGGCCTGCCCGCAGCAGCCGCCCTCGACGCGGCGGCCTGGTCCGCGAGGACGTGGCTCGGCGCGGACGGCATCGCCGAAGGGGCCAGCGCCGACGTCCTGGTATGCGCCGAAGACCCCCGGCAGCACCTCGGCACCCTCGCGGGCCTACAGCACATTGTGCTGAGGGGGCACTTCATCCGTTAGGAATAAATTGAAGCTTCAAGTAATTTTACCCTATACGAAAGGTCGCCGATACCCGGTGGCCGCAAGACACCGGAGCGTTTCGATGACCCAAGAATCCAGCACCCAGGATCTCCTTCCGGCCGAACTCAGCATGGGCACCGTGATGCTCAAGGTCGGCGACATGAAGCTCATGACCGATTACTACCAGCGGGCCCTCGGCCTGGAAATTGTGGCCGAACAGGACGGCGGCCTCTACCTCGGACGCAAGCGCAAGCCGCTGGTCCACCTGGCGCCCGCCCCCGGCCTGAACATTCCCTCCCGCGGCGAGGCCGGGCTCTTCCACACCGCCCTGCTCTTCGAGGACCAGCACTCCCTGGCGGCTACCGTGGCCACCGCGGCCCAGTATGAGCCCCAGTCCTTCACGGGCAGCGCGGACCACCTTGTCAGCGAGGCGTTCTACTTCAACGACCCCGAGGGCAACGGCATCGAGCTGTACTGGGACCGGCCGCGGGAAGCCTGGTCGTGGGAGGGCAAGAACGTCGTCATGGACAGCCTGGCCCTGCCGCCGCAGCGTTACCTGCAGCAGTTCCTGACCGAAGAATCCGTGACCGGCCAGCGCGAGGCCGCCGCCGGCGTCGGGCACGTCCACCTGCAAGTGGGCGACGTTCATTCCGCGCAAGAGTTCTACGTCGGCACCCTCGGATTCGAGAAGACCGCGGGCTGGCACGGCCAGGCACTGTTCGTCTCTGCCGGCGGCTACCACCACCACATGGCCATGAACGTCTGGAACAGCCGCGGCGCGGGTCCCCGGCGCGACACGTTGGGCCTGGGTGAAGTCCTCATCGAAGTGCCGTCCGGTGACGACGTCGCAGGCCTGGCCGACCGGCTTAAGGTCGCCGGCGTCGATTCGCACCACACCGGCGCCGAGCTGCGCTTCGAGGACCCGTGGCGCAACCGGATCCGCGTCGCCGTGCGCTAAGGCACGCTGTTCGCTGGGCATGTCCAGCGTTCATAGCTCCCCACTGGACATGCCCAACGTTCGTTGGCGGGACTTCGGAACATGTCCATCGGTCGCGGCCGGGAATGGACATGGCTGCCTTATGTCCATTGCTCACCGTCGGGGGAGGGCATTTCCACTGTTCGTTGGCGGGACTTCGGAACATGTCCATCGGTCGCWGCCGGATGGGCTGGGTTTCCCGGGCTGGAGGAGGACATGTCCACTGGTCGCCCTCAGGACCGCTGGGTATGTCCACCGGTCGCAGCCGGGAACGGACATAGCTGCCATATGTCCAGTGCTCACGGTCAGGGGAGGGCATGTCAACTGGTCGCCCTCAGGACCCCTGGGCATGTCCGCGGGCGGGGCCGGGTGGGCAGGGTTCCCGGGCCGGAGGAGGGCATGTCCACTCGTCGCCCTCAGAACCGCTGGGTATGTCCACCGGTCGCGGCCGGGAATGGACATAGCTGCCATATGTCCATTGCTCACCGTCGGGGGAGGGCATGTCCACAGTTCGTTGGCGGGACTTCGGAACATGTCCATCGGTCGCGGCCGGGAACGGACATAGCTGCCATATGTCCAGTGCTCACGCTCCGGGGAGGGCATGCCCACGGGTGGGACCAAGTATGGCGACATCCGGCACGGTTACGGAGGGCATGTCCACCAGCGTCGCCGTGCGCTAAAGGCACGCTAGGCTGAAGCGACGCCGAAAACAGCGGTCCGCGTACCGCCGAACCCTAAGGACAAGCTGCATGGGATTCACCGAACTCTTTGTGTCCACCCACGAAGAAGCCCTCAAGCGCGCCGGCGCACTCGAAGGCGGCGGGCCGGCCGCGCCGGGGGCAGTCCGCATCCCGGAGATTAGTGACTTTGAGGTGGAGCGGCTGGGAGACCTCGCCGGAGTGGCCGTGCACGCCCCGGGCGCGGATTACGAGCTGGCCATGGTTGACGTGGCCAGCGACTCGCTGCTCGGCGTCCCCGCCGCGATGGTCCGCACGCTGGCGGAACTGCTCAGCTATGAAACCGAAGGGGAGGGCGACGTCCTCGAGGACGTCGCGGCCAACTGGGCCGCCGAGGAGGACATGCCCTTCGGCCCGGACGAGGCGCGGGGCTATGTCCGCCGGATCGCCGAGCTCGCCGCTGGAGTCGACCCCGCCACCAGGTCCGGCCTCTACGTCTGGACGTCCTGACCGGCCTGGATCGCCGCGACCAGGGGGCGTGCTGGCGCGCCGGACCCGCGTCAAGTCGAAATCCTGCCGGTGTTCTGGCACAATGAACAGGTACTCGATCTGCGTGGCCCCTCTCTCCGCGTCTGGATCTTGTCCTTTAGAACCCCCAAGTACGGCCCGCCCCACGGGTGCAGAACGCCGGGCTCGACCCCGTTTCAGAAACAGGAGTGACCACAAAAGTGGCCGTAAAGATTCGCCTTAAGCGCTTCGGTAAGATGCGCGCACCGTACTACCGCATCGTCGTCATGGACTCACGCTCCAAGCGTGATGGCCGTGCTATTGAAGAGATCGGCAAGTACCACCCGACCGAAGAGCCCTCGTACATCGAGGTCGACACGGACCGTGCCCAGTACTGGCTCGGCGTCGGCGCACAGCCGTCCGAGCAGGTTGCCGCGATCCTGAAGATCACCGGTGACTGGCAGAAGTTCAAGGGTCTCCCGGGCCAGGAGGGAACCTTGAAGACCAAGGCTCCCAAGGCTGCCTTCGTTACCCCGGAAAAGGGTTCCGTGATCATCCCGGAAGCCATCACCAAGAAGGCCAAGAAGGATGAAGCTGCCGAGGCTCCCGCCGACGCCGCCGAAGCAGAGACCACCGAGGCTGAGTAAATTGCTGGCAGAAGCGCTCGAACACCTGGTCCGCGGGATTGTTGACAGCCCCGAGGACGTCAAGGTCAGTGCGAAGAACAACCGCCGCGGGGAAACCCTTGAGGTGCGCGTTCATCAGGACGACCTCGGACGGGTGATCGGCCGGCAGGGCCGGACCGCACGCGCATTGCGCACTGTGGTTGCGGCGCTGGCGGACGGCGAGCAGGTCAGGGTCGACGTCGTCGACACCGACCGCCGCCGGTAACGCTTTCAGCACTACTTGTCTTGAGTCCGGCCCCTTCACCAGATAATGGTGGAGGGGCCGGACTGTTTTCCCGTCGTTACGCAACAGACTTACAGAATCACCAACCCCGAACAGAGGAACAGATGCAGCTCCAGGTGGCACGAATCGGCAAGCCCCACGGCATCCGCGGCGAAGTGACCGTCCAGGTGCTCACCGACGCGCCCGGCGACCGTTTTGTTCCCGGCACGCAGTTCATCGTGGAACCCGTCTCCGCCGGGCCGCTGACGGTGTTCAGCGCGCGCTGGAACAAGGACATCCTGTTGCTGGCCTTCGATGAGATCGAAACCCGCAACGAGGCCGAGACCCTGCGCGGCGCGAAGCTGTTCATCGAAACCGAAGAAATCGGCGCCGCCGACGACGACGAGGGCTGGTACGAGCACGAGCTCGTGGGCCTGGACGTCCGGGTGGGCGCCAGCGTGGTCGGCAAGGTCTCGGGACTGCACACGCTGCCCGTCCAGGACCTGCTGGTGGTCACCACGACCGACGGCAAGGAAGTCCTGATCCCGTTCGTCGAGCAGATTGTGCCCGAGGTCAACGTGGGTGAAAAGTACGTCCTCGTCACCCCGCCGCCCGGGCTGTTCGAGGTCAACACCGACGAGGCCCCCGACCAGCACAACCTCGATGAGCAGGGCAACGCGTAGATGAGAATCGACGTCGTCAGCATCTTTCCGGAGTACCTGGCCCCGCTGGAACTGTCGCTGATCGGCAAGGCCCGCCAGGACGGCCTGCTGGACCTCAAGGTCCACGACCTGCGTGAGTTCACCACCGACCGGCACCGGACGGTCGATGACACCCCCTACGGCGGCGGCGCCGGCATGGTCATGAAGCCCGAGCCGTGGGCGCAGGCCCTCACCGCCGTGGCCGCCGGGCGGTCCGAAGACGCCGGCGTGCCGGATTCTGCCGGCAAGCCGGTCCTGATTGTCCCGTCGCCGGCGGGGGAGCGCTTCACCCAGGCCACCGCGCACGAACTGGCCGAGGAAGAGCAGCTGGTGTTCGCCTGCGGACGCTATGAAGGCATCGACGAACGCGTCCTGGAATGGGCCGCGGACCACTTCACGGTGCGCCCGATGAGCCTGGGGGACTACGTCCTCAACGGCGGCGAAGTCGCCGTGCTGGCCATGGTTGAGGCCATCGGGCGGCTGCTGCCCGGCGTCGTCGGCAACCCCGAGTCCCTGGTCGAGGAGTCCCACTCGGACGGGCTGCTCGAGTACCCCGTCTACACCAAGCCCTCCAGCTGGCGGGACCGGGACGTCCCGGCGGTGCTGCTGAGCGGCAACCACGGCAAGATCGCCCAGTGGCGCCGGCACGAGCAGTACCGGCGCACCGCCGAACGCCGCCCCGACCTCCTGGTGGAGTTCGACGCCGGCAGGCTGCCGCGCGCGGACCGCACGGCGTTCGCTGACCTGGGGTACGACGTCGTCGACGGCCACCTGGTGCGCCGTCCCGACGCCTAACCGCCGGGATTGGGCTAACCCGCACAAAATGTGGCAAAATTAGTCCTTGTGCCTGCTGGGTTGCGAACCTGCCACAGGGGGAGCGCTGCCAACAGCCCGGCACCCCGGTCCCGTCTATTCCTGACAGGGCCGGATTGACAAACTTTCGGCGGAAATTTCCGGGCGGCACATGCCCCCGGGCTTGGCCGCCGTAACCCAACGTGAGTGACCTGTGGCGTTCACCAGGAGTGGATCAATGCATATCCTCGATTCCGTAGATGCAGCCTCGCTGCGCACCGATGTTCCCGAGTTCCGCGCGGGTGACACCATCAAGGTTCACGTGAACATCATCGAAGGCAAGAACTCCCGCGTCCAGGTATTCCAGGGCTTCGTCCTGGGCCGCCACGGCGATGGCGTCCGCGAAACCTTCACCGTCCGCAAGGTCTCCTTCGGTGTCGGCGTGGAGCGTACCTTCCCGGTGCACTCCCCGATCATCGACAAGATCGAGCTCGTCTCCAAGGGTGACGTGCGCCGCGCCAAGCTTTACTACATGCGTAACCTGCGTGGTAAGGCCGCGAAGATCAAGGAAAAGCGCGACTTCCAGCCCGCCAAGTAAGTCCTTTCGACTTCCACGACAGGCTTCCACCGCGGGTCCACGGACCGTACCCGGTGCGTCAGCTAGTGCGGCGCCGGAGCTATCCGCAACAGCGCAATTTAGTTCACTACAGCGCCAAGGGATACGGAACATGGAACAGCCAAAACGCCAGCCCAGGAAACCGGGCTGGCGTTTTGCGTTGCTGGCCCTGGTGCTCGCCGTGGCCATCAGCGCCGTGGTCCGCTCATTGTGGCTGGACATCTTCTTCATCCCGTCCGCGTCCATGGAACCGCTCCTTCACACCGGGGACCGGATCCTGGTGGCACGGGCCGGCTTCCAGGCTGAACCCCTGGACAGGGGGGACGTCGTCGTCTTTGACGGCCGCGGCTCCTTCGCCCCGCTCAACAGCGGCAACGGCCCCGTGGTGGATGCTCTCGCCGAAGCCGGACGCTGGCTCGGCCTCGCGGGCAGCGACACCACGTATGTCAAGCGCGTCATCGGACTGCCCGGTGACCGCGTGGTTTGTTGCGATGCCGGCGGCCGGCTCACAGTCAACGGTCAGCAAGTTGCGGAACCGTACTTGTATCCGGGGGACACCCCGAGCGATATGAAGTTCGCTGTTGAGGTGCCGGCCGGACGGCTCTGGCTCATGGGGGACCACCGCTCCATGTCGGCCGATTCCCGGAGCCTCCTCGGTGCCCCCGGCGGCGGCATGGTGCCGCTCGAACGCGTCATTGGCAGACCGGTACAGATCATCTGGCCGCTTGATAGATTTGCAGCAGTAGCGCGGCCCGAACCGGCTGCGACAACGACGACGACGAACGGACAGTAGATGCCCGAAACCGAACCGCGCACTCCTGATCCGCAGGGCCAGGACCGACCCCGGGTTGCCGCCTCGGCGATCCCCGGGGACGAGCCGGCGGAGCAGCCCACCACCCGGCTGCCGCAGGCACAGGTCGCGGACGAGCACGCTGGTGCGGAGGCCGCGGCGCCGGCTGTTGTGCCGGCGCCGGCGTCGCAGGACGGCAGTGCCGGGGCGCGGCGGGCTGATCGGGGCGACAGGGACCGGACAGCCGGTCCCGCCCACGCAGATGCGTCCTCCCGCCGGGCCAGGAAGGCCAGGGCCCGTGAAGGGCGCAGCCCGCTCTTCCTGTGGCTGAAGGAGGTTGCCACGGTGGTCATCGTGGCGATCGTGCTGTCCTTCCTGATCAAGACCTTCCTGTTCCGGGCCTTCTACATCCCGTCCGAATCCATGGTCAACACCCTCGACGTGAACGACCGCATCTTCGTCAACCTCCTCGTGCCGGAGCCCATGGCGCTCCAACGCGGGGACGTGGTGGTGTTCCGGGACAGCCAGGGCTGGCTGGCCCCCGCAGCCCAGAAGACGAAGGGCCCGTTCACCTGGGTTCAGGACGGGCTGACGTTCGTCGGTCTGCTTCCGGACAACTCGGAACAGCACCTGGTCAAGCGCGTGATCGGGCTCCCCGGGGATCACGTGGTCTGCTGCGACGCCGGCGGACAGCTCACCGTCAACGGCGCGCCGCTTGATGAGAAGTACATCAATTCCGTCGAGATTCCCCAGGTCCGCGACTTCGACGTCGTCGTGCCCGCGGGCAAGGTCTGGGTCATGGGCGACAACCGCAACCACTCCGCGGATTCACGCGCCCATATGGACACCAACGGCGGCTTCGTCAACGAGTCCGACATCGAAGGCAAAGCCGCCGTCATAGCGTGGCCGCTGAACAGGATGTCGGTGCTGGACAACTATCCGGGCGTCTTCAGCAGCGTGCCCGCCCCGACCGGAAAGTAAGCCGCCCTTCATGTCAGTCGCCCCCACCCTCGACTACGAACGCCGCTTCCGCAGCTCCGGCGCCCGGCTTCTCGCGGGTATCGACGAGGTGGGCCGCGGTGCCCTCGCCGGCCCCGTCAGCGTGGGGATCGCCGTCGTCGACCTGCAACAGCAGAAGCTCCTGGCCGATGTCCGGGACAGCAAGCTGCTCAAGGTCGCGGACCGGGAGCGGCTGGTGCCGCTGGTCCGGGACTGGAGCGTCGCCTCCGCCGTGGGACATGCCTCCGCGAACGAGATTGACGAACTCGGAATCATCGCCGCCCTCCGGCTGGCCGGGAACCGGGCCTGGTTCGCGGTGCTCGCCGCCGGCATCAGGCCCGAGGTTGTCCTGCTGGACGGCAGCCACAACTGGCTCTCGCCCGATCTCCAGCCCTCACTCTTTGACGACGCCCCCGCCGAACCCGGCTGCGACGCCCCGGTGCACACGCTGGTCAAAGCCGACATGCAGTGCCTCAGCGTCGCCGCGGCCAGCATCATTGCGAAGGTCGAGCGCGATGCGATGATGTGCGAGCTGCACACCCAATACCCGGCCTACGGCTGGGACGAGAACAAGGGCTACGGCACCGCGGCGCACAAGGAAGCGCTGCGGACCGCCGGTCCCACGCCGTACCACCGGGTCAGCTGGCAGCTGCTCTAGCCTGCGGGCGCCGGCCCGTGGCACGCTGTGCCTCTCTGTGCCTCTCTGGGGCGCGCGGTGGCGCGCGGCCGACGCCGGATGGTGCAAGATGGAACCATGAGTGCCGAGGACCTTGAAAACTATGAGACCGACATGGAGCTACAGCTCTACCGCGAATACCGCGACGTCGTCGGGCTGTTCAGCTATGTGGTCGAGACCGAACGGCGTTTCTACCTTGCCAACCATGTTGACCTGCAGGCCCGCAGCGCCGACGGCGAGGTCTACTTCGATCTGACCCTGCAGGACGCCTGGGTGTGGGACGTCTACCGTTCCGCCCGCTTCGTCAAGAGCGTCCGCGTCATCACGTTCAAGGACGTCAACGTCGAGGAACTGCCGCGCAGCGAGGAGCTCGCCCTGCCCAAGGTCGAAGACCTGGGCAACTGACCCTGGCTTCCTAGTTTTCGGGCTTCCTAGCCCCTGGGTGCCGCAGCAGGGTTTCCCGATGCGGTCCAGGGCAATGCACCCGGGCCCAGATAGATACCGCCTTCCGCCGCCCGGGTGACGAGTGTGGGCAGTGGCAGAACCCCCATCAACTGCGCAGCGTTATGAAGCAATCTGCTATTTATTCATGAGCTTTTTTGATGAAGTAGACGTTTCCGTCCTCATCAGAGCGACTGACTCGATGTCGCGGACTGACAAGCGCGGCATGTCCTCAAGGTGTGACGCGAAGCCCTCGAGGCTGACGACGTACATGGCGGTCGGTTGTTGCTCGCAGAGCTGTATGGCAGCTCGCAGCTCGCAGCTCGCAGCTCGTCAGGGTTGTCCAGGTCCCCAACGTTGAGCAAGTCACGTAGGGGCTATTTAACTCGCTCCAGCACGTCCTGAAGTTGATCATAAGGTTCTCTTCGTTGGCTGGTAGACGTTCACTCATTGGCTCTCTCCTCCCTGTTTAGATATTCGGTTACCTGCTGCGCAATCTCGTCGGTGATTCCCGTCTGCCAGGCGGTCTTGAACAGGGGCTGATCGGCATAGAAGTCTGAGTCATCATCGATAATGGCATACCGCGTAACTTCTGGATGCTGGTCCAGCCACATCTTCACCTCCTCGCCACGAAAACCTGTGTCTGCCGTCGGAGTCACGTCAAAGGTCTTGTAGACGTGTCGGTCGACCTCTTCCCGGCCGTCTTTGAAGATCCGCCATGTGGACGTAAGAACAACGGCTGCGTCAGTGTCGAGGATGATCTTGCTGACCCTGGACGCCAGGAACGGATCGATGCCCATGAAGCCGTGAAAGCTCTGTCGCGTACCCACGCGGTTGACGACTCCATCAATATCGAGGAAAAGTACTTTCATTCCTGTTTCTCCTGCGGTTCTTCTCGTCCTGCCTTGATTATGCGATCAGCAGTGCTGAACACCCTGCGGATACGCTTCTCGTCTGGCTTATTTCCCTGTAGCCAAGACTGGACGTAGTGACGGCTCTCGTCGGCGTCGAACTGATCAGTCGCCCCTGACTTGTTCATGATTAGGTAGGCCGACCCCTCGGCTTCGAACTGGAAGATCCCACGGTGATTGCCGTACTCTGCCAGCTTCTCGTCAGTTGTGTGACCGTGGACGATGTGGCTCAGCTCGTGCTGAATCGTCTTGAATGGATAGGCCGCGACCGGGTTGATGGCGAACCGCCTGTGTCGTGAGTAGCCCTTGGCGTTGCCGTTCAGACTCTGGTACGCCATGTCTTGATTCGCCAGGGAGCCGGGTGCACGTTCCTTGTTCCAAGTCGGTGCTTCATACTCCGGTAACGCTGCGACCTTTCCTCCGCCGCGACCGGGCCATGGGTTTTTCCACATAGCAAAAGTGTGCCCTCTGCCCGTCCTTGGCGGCCCGCCATGCTGGAGGTATGAGAGCTAAGGACGTGCTCGGCCGCCACGGGGAGGACCTCGCGGCGGATTACCTTCAAGCCCACGGCATGCAGATCGTGGAGCGGAACTGGCGCTGCCCTGAGGGTGAGATCGACATTGTCGCGTTTGATGGCGAAGCCGTGGTCATCGCCGAGGTGAAAACCCGCAAGTCCCTCGCCTACGGCCACCCCTTTGAAGCCGTGGGCGCGGACAAGCTGGCCAGGCTCCACCGGCTCGCGTCGGCGTGGTGTCGTGCCCAGGGGCTGCGCGCCCCACTGTGCCGCGTGGACGTGATCGCCGTGCTGGACGACGGCATCGGCGAGCCCGACGTCGAGCACCTCAGGGGTGTGGGGTAGATGGGCTTGGGCCGGACCTATTCGGTCGCGCTCGTGGGCCTCAACGGCTACATCGTCGAGGTCGAGGCCGACATCGGCCAGACCCTGCCGGCCTTTGTGATCCTTGGCCTGCCGGACGCCTCACTGAACGAGGCCAAGGAACGGATCCGCTCCGCGGCCCAGAACTCGGGGATCCCGCTGAGCCGTCGGAAAATTACGGCCAACCTCATCCCGGCGTCCCTGCCCAAACGCGGCTCGGGCTTCGACCTCGCCATCGCCATGGCGGTGCTGCTCGCGGCGAACGACATCCGGCCCACGGGGCGCACCGTCTTCATCGCCGAACTCGGCCTGGACGGCCGGCTGCGGCCCGTGCGGGGCATCCTTCCGGCCGTGATGGCCGCGGTACGGGCCGGCTACCCCGAGGTCGTCGTGGCCCGGGCCAACGTGGCGGAGGCCGAGCTCGTCCCCGGCGCGCAGGTCCGGGGCTATGCCACCCTGGCCCGGCTCGCCTTCGACTGCGGCGCGGACCCGCAGGACCTTGCCCTCGACTTCGAGCCCGGGTCCGAGGACTCCGACAGCCCCGATACAGGCAGCGGTCCCGCCCTGGCGCCGGACATGTGCGATGTCTCCGGCCAGGCCGCGGCGCGGCGCGCCCTGGAAGTGGCAGCTGCCGGTGCCCACCACTTGCTGCTGACCGGACCGCCGGGCGCCGGGAAGACTATGCTCGCCGAGCGGCTGCCCGGCCTGCTCCCGGATCTGGGCGACACCGAGGCCATGGAGGTCACCGCCATCCACTCGCTGTGTTCTTTGCCGTCGGGCTCTGTGCAGCTGCTGCGCCGGCCACCCTACGAGAACCCGCACCACACCGCGACCGCTGTGGCCATCATCGGTGGCGGGTCCGGGCTGCCGCGGCCCGGGGCAGCGTCCCGTGCACACCGCGGAGTGCTCTTCCTGGACGAAGCCCCGGAGTATGACCGCGGCGTCCTGGACGCCCTGCGGCAGCCGCTGGAAAGCGGTGAGCTGGTCATCCACCGCTCGGCCGGGTCAGCGGCCTATCCCGCCCGATTTCAGCTGGTCCTCGCAGCCAACCCCTGTCCGTGCGGGAAGGCAACCGGCAAAGGGGTGGACTGCATCTGCACCCCCACCATGCGCCGCCGGTACCAGGCCCGGATGTCCGGGCCCCTGTTGGACCGGGTCGATATCCAGCTCGAAGTCGAGCGGGTGTCGCTGGCCGGATTCGGCCAGCCTACAGCCGAGGAGGGAACCGCCAGCATCGCGGAACGGGTCCGGGCGGCCCGGAGCCGTCAGCTGGACCGGCTGCTGCCGTTCGGGATGGAAACCAACGCGCAGGTGCCGGGGCGGCTGCTCCGTGGGGCCCTGCGGCTCGATGCCCCCACCACCCGCATCCTGGACTACGCGCTGGAGCGCGGTGTGCTGACCGCACGCGGCTACGACCGCGCGCTGCGCCTCGCCTGGACCCTTGCGGACCTCTCCCGGCGCGACGTTCCGGACGGGGACGACGTCGGGCGGGCGCTGGGCCTCCGCCAGGCCGCCGCGGCCTCACCCTGAGCCTGCCGGCGCGAATCAGCACCCGTAGCCACGCGAAAGGAACCACCATGATCGATGACGAACGAACAGCCCGGGCCGCCCTGTCCCGACTATTCGAGCCGCAGGACGCGGCGGCGCTGGCACTCGTGCGGGCCGCGGGAACGCAGGACGCCCTGCGGATTGCCAGCGGCCGGCTCGCAGCCGGTCCCGAGCTTGAGCAGGAGATGACCGGAATCCTGTCGGACAGCGGCTCCGGTGGGGGCTGGTCAGGGCTCACGGAGGCGCTGAAGCGTTGGGCCCCGCGCGTGCCCGACCTAGCACCGGAGCGGGACCTGGCCACCATGCAGCGGCTCGGCGGACGGATCCTCATTCCCACAGACGACTTGTGGCCGCGGCAGCTGGCGGACCTCGAACTCAAGGAACCCCTGTGCCTGTGGTGGCGCGGAGTGGAACAGGAGCTGCCCCCGGCGGCCCGGTCCATTGCTCTGGTGGGCTCCCGGGACAGCACCAGCTACGGGGCATCGGTGACGGGCGATCTCGCGTACTCGCTGGCCCAGCGCGGCTTCACGATCGTCTCCGGCGGTGCCTACGGGATTGACGCCCACGCCCACAGGGCGGCCCTGGCCGGAAGCACGGGCGGCGTGCCCACCATTGCCGTCATGGCCGGGGGAGTGGACCGCTTCTACCCGTCCGGCAACGAGGACTTACTCCGGGCCGTGGCGGACCACGGCGCGGTCTTGGCCGAGGTCCCGCCCGGGTCCGCGCCCACCCGCTACCGGTTCCTGCAGCGCAACCGCCTCATTGCGGCATTGGCCTCTGTAACGGTCGTCGTCGAGGCCCGGTGGCGCTCCGGCGCCCTCAACACCGCCCACCATGCCGAAAGCCTGGGCCGGGCCGTGGGCGCCGTGCCCGGATCCATCCACAGCGCCAACTCCGCCGGCTGCCACCGGCTCCTGCGCGAAGGCGGGGCCGTGTGCGTCACGGATGCCGGGGAAATCGCCGAACTCGCCTCCCCGAGCGGCGAGGGGGTGCCCCCGGACAAGGCAGGCCGGGCTGAGGCCCACGACGGCCTGACCCTGGAGGACCTGATCCTGCTCGATGCCCTGCCGCTGCGCACCACCAGCTCGGTCGAGAAGCTGGCCACGGTGGCCGGTCTGGGCCCGGACTCAGTCCGCGCCGGGCTTGGCAGGCTGGGGCTGCTGGGCCTGGCCGAATCCCGGCACGGCGGCTGGAAACGCTCCGGGAAAGCGGACTGAGGTGATGAGCGCCGCCGGGAAGGCGCGGCTCGCCGACCGGCTCCTTGAATGCCCCGGGAATACTGCCACAGTAGGAGGGTGCCTACACAGGATCCCCCCGCCGCGCTGCCCACCTCGCTGGACGGCGCCGCCGCACGCTTCGGCCGCTACCTGGAAGCGGAGCGGGGCCGGTCCGCCCATACCGTCCGGGCCTATCTCTCCGACGTCGAAAGCCTGCTGGCGCACGCCGCGACCGAGGGGGTCCAGGATCTTGCCGGGCTGGAGCTTGGGACCCTCCGGCGCTGGCTCGGCGCCCAGAGCGAGTCCGGCAAGTCCCGCGCCACCCTGGCCCGCCGCGCCGCCACCGCCAGGGCCTTCACCGCCTGGGCTGTCCGCGAGGAGCTGATTGAAGCCGACCCCGCCCTGCGGCTCAAGGCCCCAAAGCGGGAGAAGTCCCTGCCCGGGGTCCTGCACCAGCAACAGGTCCGGAGGCTCGTGGACGACGCTGAATCCGCTTCGGCCGAGGGCGAACCTCTGGCACTGCGTAACCGCGCCATGGTGGAGATGCTCTACGCCACCGGTGTCCGCGTTGGCGAGCTGGCCGGCATGGACGTGGACGACCTCGACCCCGACCGCAGAACCCTCCGGGTGCTCGGCAAGGGCAACAAGGAACGCACGGTGCCCTACGGGCTGCCGGCTGCCCTCGCCCTCGACGACTGGCTCCGCCGCGGCCGGCCGGCCCTCGCCACCGGGACCAGCGGCCCCGCGCTCTTCCTAGGCGCGCGCGGCGGAAGGGTGGACCAGCGCCAGGTCCGCAGCGTGGTCAAAGAGATGCTGGAGCGGCTGGGGGACACCGCCGCCACCGGACCGCACGCCTTGCGGCACTCCGCAGCGACCCACCTGCTCGACGGCGGGGCGGACCTGCGTGCCGTGCAGGAAATCCTCGGGCACAGCAGCCTTGCCACCACCCAGATCTACACCCACGTGTCCGTCGAGAGACTCCGGCAAAGCTACCAGCAGGCGCACCCCCGGGCCTAAGGATCGCCCGGCACAGGGATGCCCGGACCGGCCCGGATAGGGGTCCGCGGAGACGGGCGCGGCGCGCCGGAAAAGACGCGCCGAATCGCACTGGCGTAATTAGGAGGCGTAGGGCAGAATAAAACTCACGCCCGGGAAGTTTCAAGTTGAACTTGAAGCTGGAATGCACCACGTCCCAGCTTCGAACCCGGTTGTATAAAGTAGTCTGGCAGGAACCGCTGGCATGATTTCGGATCCGCGCAACAGACAGACATCCAGGCACAGGTCGTTGGGGAAGACGTACCTACAGCTATGGAGGATGGAATGTCTGTTGCACTGACCCGAGGTGTGTTGTTTGTTCACTCGGCCCCGACTGCCTTGTGCCCCCACGTTGAGTGGGCCATAGGGTCCGTCGTGGACAAGCGGACGGACTTGGAGTGGACCGCTCAGCCTGCCGCGCCCGGAATGTTCCGGGCCGAGCTGTCGTGGACCGGAACGCCGGGCACGGGGGCTCAATTGGCGTCCGCTCTGCGCGGCTGGGCGCACCTGCGCTACGAAGTCACCGAAGAACCGAGCCAGGGAGTCGACGGCGGCCGCTGGTCGCACACCCCGGAGCTGGGGATCTTCCACGCCACCACCGACGTCCACGGCAACATCATGGTTTCCGAGGACCGCATCCGCTACGCCTACGAATCCGGCGCCGGCGACCCCTCCGCCGTGTACCACGAACTCTCGCTCGCCCTCGGGGAGGCCTGGGATGAGGAACTCGAGCCCTTCCGGCACGCCGCAGAAGGCGCCCCCGTGCGCTGGCTCCACCAGGTCGGCTAGGGCCTCACCAGTCGCTACACCGCAGCAATTCCATAGCTAGGCGCCAAAAGGCAGATGGCGGCAATGTTCACGAAGAACATTGCCGCCATCTGCTATCTCGGCGTGCTGTGGGCAGGTGCAGCTACACGCTGCGTACCGCGATGACGGCGTTGTGGCCGCCGAAGCCGAACGAGTTGCTCAGTGCGGCGATGCTGCCGGCGGGCAGGTCGCGGGCCGTAGTGACGACGTCGAGCGGGATTTCCGGGTCCTGGTTCTCGAGGTTGATGGTCACCGGCGCCTTGCGGTCGTAGATGGCCATCACGGTCAGCACGGCTTCCACGGCCCCGGAGGCGCCAAGCAGGTGCCCCATCTGGGACTTGGTGGCCGAGACTGCGACGGTGTCCACGTGCTTGCCCAGTGCGGCTTTGAGGGCCGCGTACTCGGGCTTGTCGCCGACCGGGGTGGAGGTGGCGTGCGCGTTGACGTGGACGATGTCTTCGGGCTGGATGCGGCCGTCGAACATCGCAGCCTTCAGCGCGCGGGTGGCGCCCAGGCCCTCGGGGTCCGGGGCGGTGATGTGGTAGGCGTCGGCGGTGACCGAGGTGCCGGCCAGTTCGGCGTAGATCCGGGCGCCGCGGGCCAGGGCGTGTTCCTCGGCCTCGAGCACCAGGGCACCGGCACCCTCGCCCATGACGAAGCCGTCGCGGTCACGGTCGTAGGGCCGTGAGGCGTGCTCGGGATCGTCGTTGCGGCGCGAGAGGGCCTGCATGGAGGCGAACGCGGCGATCGGCATCGGGTGGATGGCGGCTTCGGCGCCGCCGCAGACGACGACGTCTGCCTTGCCGGCACGGATCAGGTCCAGGCCAACATGGACGGCTTCGGTGCCGGACGCGCAGGCGGAAACGGGGGTGTGGGCGCCGGCGCGGGCTCCCAGGTCCAGGCTCACAGCCGCGGCCGGACCGTTGGGCATCAGCATGGGCACGGTCATGGGCAGGACACGGCGGGGACCCTTTTCGCGCAGGGTGTCCCAGGCGTCCAGAAGGGTCCAGACGCCGCCAATGCCGGTCGCGAAAGCCACCGCCAAACGGTCGTGGTCGATTTCGGTGATGCCGGAGTCGGCCCAGGCCTCGCGGGCCGCGACCACGGCGAACTGGGTGGACGGGTCCATGCGCTTGGCTTCGACCCGGGACAGGACATCTAGGGCCGGGGTGGAGGCGCGTGCGGCGAAGTGGACGGGCAGCTCGTACTTGGCCACCCAATCGTCCTCAAGCGTGTGCGCGCCGGAGACGCCCTTGAGCGCGTTCTTCCACATCGTGGGGACATCGCCGCCGATGGGTGTGGTGGCACCCAGACCGGTAATGACTACTTTGCGTGCCATGGGATCACTCTCTGTCGGTGCGCCTGCCGTATCCGGAACCGCGAACGGGATGGCCGGGGCCTGCGAGGGGAAACTTTCGGGTCATGCACTTGATGGTGGTCCGGTCCGGGCACTGCTGCAGCGCCCGGACCGGGCACCTGGGTCCGCCGTTGCCGGCGGAAGCCAGACTAGGCCTGGGCGTTGGAGATGAAGCTGACGGCGTCGCCGACGGTCTTGAGGTTCTTGACCTCTTCGTCCGGGATGCGRACGCCGAACTTCTCTTCGGCGTTGACCACGATGGTCATCATCGAGATGGAGTCGATGTCCAGGTCCTCGGTGAAGGACTTGTCCATTTCGACAGCCTCCGTGGCCAGGCCGGTCTCTTCGTTGACGATTTCAGCCAGGCCGGCCAGGATTTCTTCGTTGCTAGCCATTGATGGCTCCTTTTCTGGTTGTTGCCCCCGGCTGCCGGTGGAATGCCGGCAGCCGGGGGCGGACATGATTCAAACCGAGGGTTCGGCTTGGTGCGGGAATGCTTGCTGAGCACAGCATGGGGGCGAGCCCCGAAAGTGAAGGACATGCGGTGCCAAGGTGAAACGGGCGGAACGTATTCAGTTCGGAAAAACGGTGGCTGCCTAAGGAAGCACGACCACCTGGGCGCCGAAGACCAGTCCGGCTCCGAAGCCGATCTGCAGCGCCAGCCCGCCGCTGAGCTCGGGGTTTTCCTCAAGCAGGCGGTGGGTGGCCAGGGGGATGGACGCCGCCGACGTGTTACCGGCGTCGGCGATGTCGCGGGCGATCTTGACGGACTCGGGCAGCTGCAGCTTCTTGGCCATCTCGTCAATGATGCGCATGTTGGCTTGGTGCGGGATGAACGCGGCAAGGTCCTCGGAGCGGACGCCGGCGGCGTCCAGGGCCTGCTGGGCCACCTTGGCCATCTCCCACACCGCCCAGCGGAAGACCGTCTGGCCGTCCTGGCGCAGGGTCGGCCACAGCGACGCGTCCGTAACTGCCGCTTCCTCATCGCTGACGGCGGCACCGTGCTTGCCGGTCAGGGCGAGCTCGCGGATGTCCAGCATGGAGTGGGTCATGCCGATGGCATCCCACTTGCTGCCGTCCGAACCCCAGACTGAAGGGCCGATGCCCGGCGTCTCGGAAGGGCCGATCACGACGGCGCCCGCGCCGTCGCCGAGCAGGAAGGAGATGGTCCGTTCCGTGTTGTCGATGACGTCGGAGAGCTTCTCGGCACCGACCACCAGGACATAGGCGGCCGCGCCGGAGCGCACCAGGGCGTCGCCCTGGGCGATGCCGTAGCAGTAGCCGGCACACGCCGCGGAGATGTCGAACGCCGGGGCCGGCGTCGCGCCGAGGCGGTCGGCGAGGCTCGCGGCAGCGGAGGGGGTCGCGTACGGGTGGGTCACCGTGGAAACGATCACGGCGCCGAGCTGGGAGGCCTCGATGCCGGCCTTTTGCAGCGCCTCACGTGCGGCGCCCTCGGCCATGTCAATCACGCTGACATCGGCGGGCGCGCGGTGCCGGGTGACGATGCCCGTGCGCTGGCGGATCCACTCATCCGAGGAATCGATCCACTGGCACACGTCCTCGTTCGTCACGATCACGCTGGGCCGGTAGGCACCGACACCCATGATGCGGGTGTTTTCCTGCACGGGGGCCTGCTTCAGTGTGGGAACGCTCATGCCCCTCCCTCCAATTCTGCAAATAGGGCCAGGGCCGCGGAGAGATCGTCCGGGGTCTTGACGGTGACGGTCTTGACGCCGGGCATGCCGCGCTTGGCCAGGCCTGCCAGTGTTCCGGCGGGAGCCAGTTCGATCACGCCGGTCACCCCGCGTTGCACCATCGTCTCCATGCAGAGATCCCAGCGGACCGGACGGGAGACCTGGGCGATGAGGCTGTCGACGGCGGCAGCACCCTCGGTGACTTCCGCGCCGTCGAAGTTGGACAGCAGCGGTACCTGCGGGTTCTGGGGGTGCAGTGACGGGCGCAGGGCCTGCAGGGCAGCACCGGCGGGGGCCATGTGCGAGGTGTGGAACGCGCCCGCGACCTTCAGCGGAATGACCCGGGCCTTGGCCGGCGGGTTCTCGGCGAGGGCCTTGAGCTGCTCCAGGGTGCCGGCGGCGACGGTCTGGCCGGCCCCGTTGACGTTGGCGGCGGTGGCCCCGGCGGCGCTGATGGCAGCCAGGACGTCCGCGGGGTCGCCGCCCACGACGGCGCTCATGCCGGTCGGGGTGGCGGCAGCGGCAGCGGCCATGCTGTTGGCGCGTTCGCGGACAAACGTCATGGCTTCGGTTTCCGTCAGCACACCGGCGAGCGAGGCCGCGGTGATTTCGCCGACGGAGTGGCCGGCGAGGATGACCGGAAGCGTGCCGAGTTCGACGTCGAACAGTGACTTTGCGGTCACCAGGCCTGCGGCGACGATCAGGGGCTGCGCTACCGCAGTGTCCTTGATGGTCTCCTCATCGGAGGTGGTGCCGTGGGCGGTGAGGTCGATGCCTGCTATTTCGCTGAGGGAGGCCAAAAGGCCTGCGACGGGTGGCAGTTCCAGCCAGGGGGCCAGAAAACCAGGGGTCTGGGAGCCCTGTCCAGGGCAGACGATTGCAAGCACGTAACCAGCTTTCCAAATTACCGCGTGAACATTCGTGTTTTCATGCACCAAGCTCACTGGGTCAGTTTGTAGGAAGTCTACAACGGTTCAGGAGCCGTTGCGGGGAGGCTGCCGCTCCGTGGGGGCCTTCGGCGGGGTCGAAAGCCGGCCCACGACGAGGGCGGTCTGGAGCACGAACGCCTCCCGCGGCAGCAGCGGATCCCAGCCTGTGACGTCGCAGACGCGCTTGAGCCGGTAGCGCACGGTGTTGGCGTGGACGAAGAGTTCGCGGGCCGTCGCCTCGAGCGAATGGCCGAGTTCGAGGTACGTTCCGAGGGTCTCCACCAGCCCGTTGGAGGCGGCCAGCAGCGGACGGTAGATGTTCTTGACCAGCGAGCGGCGGGCGGCGTCGTCGCCGGAGATCACGCGCTCGGGGAGCAGGTCATCGGCCGCTACCGGGCGCGGCGCGGAAGGCCAGGCGCGGGCGGCGGTGAGGCCGGCAAAGGCTGACTGGGCGGAGCCGCTGGCTTCGAGGAGGGAACCGGCCTCCGGGCCGTAGACCACCGGGCCGGGGGCAAAGAGTTCGCTGAGCTTCAGGTACGCGGTCTCCCGGTCGTGGACCCCGCCGAGGATGAGGATGAGCCGGTCGCCCTGGATCCCCACGAGGGCGTCCTCGGCGAAGCGCCCCGCGGTGCGCCGCAGTTCGCTGACGTAGCTGGCGCTTGGTTCGGACGGGGAATTCCCAACCATCACGGTGAAGCGTTCCTGCGCTTTCCAGCCCAGGGCCGCGATCCTGGACCGCAGCGCGTCCGTGTTTTCGCCGCGGAGGATGGCATCGACAATCAAGGCTTCCAGGCGGGTGTCCCAGGAGCCGCGGGACTCCGCGGCGCGGGCATAGACGTCGGCGGCCGCGAATGCGACTTCCCGCGAGTAGCGCAGCACGGCTTCCCGGAGGGCCCCCTGGTCCGCCTCCGGGGCGATGACCGGGACCTGGTCTTCTACGACTTCTACGACGATCCGGATCAGCTGGAGCGCCTTCTGGAGGCTGATGGAGCGGGTCAGTTCGGTGGGTGCGGTGCCGAAGACGTCGGAAAGGATCCACGACGGCGAGCTCGGCCGCTCGTACCATGTGACGAAGGCCGCGATGCCGTTCTGGGCCACCATGCCCAGGGCGGAACGTTCATCCGAGTTCAGCCGGCCGTACCACGGCAGGGACTTCTCAAGCTGGCGCAGCGTCGTCGTCGACAGCTGGCCCACGCTGGCCCGGAGCTTCTTGAGGGTTTCGGCCTTCTCCGGAGTCATCGCCCTCGAGGCCGGTTTGCGTTTTTCGGGAGTGGTGATCGGCTCTGCCATGCATTGAGCATACGGGGCGCACCGTCCAAGCTCCATTTGTGCGAAGGCTACAACTGCCGTTGTCCTGCATCACAGCGTCCCTGGCGCGGCCCCGGAGAGGAGCCGGAGCGGTTAAACGCCCGACGGCGGCCCCCACCAACAGGTGAGAACCGCCGTCGAACTTTGCTGGCGTGCTTAGGAGTCGCCGCCCGCGTTGCCGGTGGTGCCGGCGTTGACGTTGTGCAGGCGGTACTTCTCGATGGCCTGGGCAGGCGCCTCGGCATCCACTTCGCCCCGGCGGGCCAGCATCTGAAGGGAACGGACCACAACCGAATGGATGTCGTTCTTGAAGAAGCGGCGCGCCGCGGCGCGGGTGTCGGAGAAGCCGAAGCCGTCGGCGCCGAGCGAGGCGAACTCGTTCGGGAGGAACTGGCGGATCTGGTCCGGCACGGCCTTCATGTAGTCCGTGACTGCCACGATCGGCCCGGTGGCGCCGGCGAGCTGCTGGGTCACGAACGGGACGCGGGCAGGCTGGCCGGGGTTGAGGAAGGCTTCTTCCTCGGCGGCCATGGCGTCGCGGCGCAGTTCGGTCCAGGACGTCACGGACCAGACGTCGGCGGAGACGCCCCAGTCCTCGGCCAGGATCCGCTGGGCTTCGAGGGCCCAGGGAACGGACACGCCGGAGGCAAGGATCTGCGTGCGCGGGCCGTCAATCTTGGCCGGCGCCAGCAGGTAGATGCCCTTGATGATGCCCTCGACATCAAGTTCCGCCGGTGCCGGCGGCTGCACGATCGGCTCGTTGTAGACAGTGATGTAGTACATCACGTTCCGCGACGGGTCGTTGTCGGCCGGGCCGGGACCGTACATCCGGTTGAGGCCGTCGCGCACGATGACGCCCATCTCGTAGCCGTATGCCGGGTCGTAGGTGATGACGGCCGGGTTGGTCGCGGCCAGGATGGGGGAGTGGCCGTCGGCGTGCTGCAGGCCTTCGCCGGTCAGGGTGGTGCGGCCGGCGGTGGCGCCGATGATGAACCCGCGGGTCATCTGGTCCGCGGCGGCCCAGAAGGAATCGCCGGTGCGCTGGAACCCGAACATCGAGTAGAACACGTAGACCGGGATGAGCGGTTCGCCGTGAGTGGCGTAGGACGTTCCGGCGGCGGTGAACGCTGCCACGGAACCGGCCTCGTTGATGCCGGCGTGCACGATCTGGCCGGAGATGGACTCCTTGTACGCCAGGACGAGTTCGCGGTCCACGGAGAGGTAGTTCTGGCCGTTCGGGTTGTAGATCTTCGCCGTCGGGAAAAACGCGTCCATGCCGAAGGTCCGTGCCTCATCCGGAATGATCGGCACAATCCGCTTGCCGAACTCCTTGTCCCGCATGAGGTCCTTGAGCAGGCGGACAAACGCCATGGTGGTGGCGGCGTGCTGCTTGCCGGAGCCGCGGTTGGCGACTTCGTAGACCTTCTCATCCGGGAGGGTGACGTCGACGTGCTTGGAGCGCCGCTCGGGGACGAAGCCGCCGAGTTCCTTGCGGCGGCCCATCAGGTACTGGATCTCGGGGGAGTCCATGCCGGGGTGGTAGTACGGCGGCCGGTAGAGGTCCGCTTCCAGCTGCTCGTCGGTGATCGGGATGCGCAGGTGGTCGCGGAAGGCCTTCAGGTCGGCCATCGTGAGCTTCTTCATCTGGTGGGTCGCGTTGCGGCCCTCGAAGTGCGTGCCCAGGCCGTAGCCC